>JBDHTT010000041.1:0-11707 GCA_039808785.1 Alphaproteobacteria bacterium | reverse complement strand
GCGGCGACATTACCCGCAAACGCAAATTGCTCGATAAACAAAAAGAGGGCAAAAAGAAAATGCGGCAATATGGTAATGTTGATATCCCACAATCCGCCTTTATCGCCGCCCTCAAAATGGGCGATGAGAAGTAGGTTGATCGGCAAGGGACCGGTTGATCGCCTCAACATCTTCGGGGGTTGAAATATGGTGCCATAGACCGCGCATGGGAATGCCGTAAAGCTTGGTTTTGGCTTCGGCCCGGTCCATTTGCTCCAGAAATGAATAGGCACCCTCTTTCATAGTCTGCAAAATGCGCGGATGCACGATGCGAATGCCGGTAAACATATACCCACCCTGTTTTGAAATATTGCGCCGAACGGGCTTGGCTCCCGGAGTTTCTAGGGATTCTGGAGATTGAGAAGCTTCGGGGAAAAAATCATAGTCCCCCACACCCTGAGTCAGCCTCATTTTCTCCACATCAATTAAATTGAGCAATATATCCATTTTTTCTGCATCAAATTGTGATTCTAAGTCACGCAAACACTTCCCCTCCTGCGCCGTATCCTCGCGCCAAAAGGCGTCCCCATTGATCATAAAAAACGGCTTCCCCTCTAGTAAATGCGCTGCTTTTTTTAACCCTCCGCCTGTCTCTAACAATTCATTTTCCACGGAAATTTCCAACGAATCAAACTCCGATTGGTGCGTTCGGCCATACTCCACAATTTGCTCTGCCATATAATGCGCATTGATCACTACTTCGCGCACGCCGTGAAGTTTAAGGGCATCCAAAATATAATCCAGAATTGGCCGATCATGTAACCGCACCAACGGCTTGGGGCAGTCATCCACCAATGGCCGCATACGGGACCCCCGCCCCGCAGCGAGGATAAATCCGGTTTCAATTCTTGTCATCTTTAACCACCATGGTTGATACTCTCTCCTACAGTCATCTATGGAGTCATCTTATCTTGCATCCCATCCGGTACTCTATCAAGGCCAGGCAATCGTGATGTTCCGCATGTCCTGCGCGCGGTCGCACTCAATGGTCACAATCACCGCGCCTTTGGGGATATAGGGTCCTAAACGCTCCGCCCACTCAATCAGGACAATGCCATCGCGCAGCGCATCCTCCCACCCCAATTCAAAGATTTCCTCGGGGTCCTTCAACCTGTACAGATCAAAATGCCAAATATCACAGGGGGTGGAATCACCATCATTCAAATTGACCATATAGGTTTGCAGCAATGTAAAAGTCGGGCTTGGAACGTCCAAAGTTTTATCTTGGGATAAAGTACGGATCATCGACCGCGCCATGACTGATTTTCCCGCGCCCAAATCGCCGTTTAACATGACACAACAACGGCGCGGCAGACGAAGGGCAATCTGCCGTGCAATTCCCTCCGTTTCCTCAAGTGAATATGACGTAAAATTTTCTATGAGCGGTGCAGGCAGCATCATGAAATCTAAGCAGTCAACAATTGGTCCAATTCGCCGCGATCCTCCAGGGCTTTCAAATCATCATAGCCCCCGACCGGGCGATCATTGATAAAAATTTGTGGTACAGTCCGCCGCCCTTCAGCTTTATTCACCAAATCCGCCCGCAATTTTTCATCATGCGTCACATCGATTTCCGTATAATCAACATCCTTAAAATCTAATAATTGTTTGGCACGGGTGCAATAGGGGCAGTAATCGGTTGTGTAAATTTCAATTTTAGCCATGAGAGAGCTCTCTTTCTGCTTTAAAATAAGGGCTAGAGCATTTTGCGATTAAGTGGAGACCGGTTAATCGTAACAAAATGCGACCAAACAAATATTTAGACCATTTTTTTGAGTCCACATAACCGAAAAATGGTCTAGATTCTAAAAATTAGCAATTTACACTGAAAAAACAAGCGGCAAAGAAATCAAATTATTTGGTAATGAGTGAGTTTTTGATTTTTCTTTGTTCAGCATCCAATTTCATCGTCAAATAACCGGAGAGCAACAATTCCTTCCGTTTCAAAGCTTCAAGCAAATCACGCTCCTGCATCAGGGAAATTGCCAACATCGCGACCCGTTGCCGATCAACATTGACCGGGCTTTCGTATAAATTGGCAAAAAATGTCGGATCTTGGTATATTTTCTTGGTCAGAATATCCATCTGCGCGAAATAGCTGGGCTTATCCCCTATCAATTTTTTTGCATCGGCTGCATTCAACCCCAATTTCAATAAAACGGCCTTCATATAGTTGGCAGACCCGGTCGTACCTTCTGCCTTCAGAGCCGCAATGGTGCCCAAACTATCGGCGGACAATTGACGGGCCGCCGCAATATGGCGCGTATCAGTCATATTCACGCCATTTTTCTGATAGTAGTTCTTTTTATCTTCGGATGTGAGCGTACTATCTGTTTTATTTTGCTGGGGAATTGGATCATAATATGTTAAATTTCGAATCAATGCCGCCAAACGTTTTTTCCCACTCGTATCCGTATTATTACTGAAATCAACACTCATGGTCAGGGGCCTGTCCAAAACATTGGTGTAATCCATATCGGCCCATTGCATGTCAACGTCAGTGGCCTTACAAAAATCCTTCAACCCAGCATTTTGATCAGTGGGTTTGCAGTAATTATTCATAACATTATCCCTAAACTGCGTAAGGGTCGTCTCCGGATCTGCAAAAATCGTGCCCTTGGACTGAAGATTATTGGCTAAAATCATCTGGCTAATCGCCTGACGATTCATCGGAATGCGAGACTCTGAGGCCGCCAAGGATCTTGGCAAGGTTCCAAAACGGCAAAGTGCCTCACTTGGGTAATAATCATTCATGGTCCGTGCATTCAGTGCCTGCAAATCCGCCAAAGTATTATTCATCACACGCCCGTCAATAAAGGCTCCCAGCATCATAATGCGGGTCTCAAAAACATCCCGTGCTTTATCCGCCGTGCTTTTGACCCCACCAACATAAGTTTGTTCGAACTTCGCCCCTGAAGATGTTGAGGCGGATGGAGCTCCACCTGCTGCCCCTCCGAGTGCGGTAGAGCCACTGCCTTTAAAGCTCATATCCGAAGGATTTAGCCCCCCCGAGCCAGAGCCCCCGCCACTATTTCCCAAAGTGGCAGACCCTGAGGGTGCCAAATCTAAACCGCCTCCTGATTGATTTGATGGAGAAAGCGACTGTGATGCCATACCACCTGTACTATTGCTACTGGAACCATCATCATCCGATACATCCACCGCAAAACGTAAGAGCGGTAATTCAATATGCCGACCATCCCACTCTCCCCCACCCAAAATCATATAGGGCGCAGGTGATTTTTTGGGCTGCTGTGCCGGAGAATCTGAAGGTTTTGCGCCATTGGGATTCGGAGTACCCACCCCGCCGGGAATCTTGGCGGGGGGCTGCTTATAAGGACTAGGGGCCTGATATTTTTTTGACGGACTCAGCGGCGCATTGGGAGCATGCGCATGAGAGGGAATGCCCGTGCTTGCAATCGTGAAATTGATGGGCGTTGCTGGCACCATGATCGCAGGGCAACAAGCCTGCGCCACATTGACAATTTGCGCATTAATACGCGAATTCCCGCCCGCAATATTTTTTTGTAAGGATGAAAACACAAAAATATCCCCCTGAGGGCCCGCCATTTGAAAGGCTCGATCCTCCCCATTGACATCAAAACTAACATTCCCGCCCGGTGTAATTTTGCCGGTAATTTTAATCGTTGCCGCCGTTGGGTCATATTTTAGATCAATAATCGTTTTTTGAACTTTGAAATCCGATGTTTCAATATTGGAAAAAATCAGGTGAAAGTCCAAATCGGCATAAGAATAATATTGTAACTTAGAGAACATAAAATTCCCTTGCCGGTCCGCCTTGGCCGTTAAACTCTGCCTATTGCCGACAATGAGGGACACCGGGGCACTGGGCGTCACTCCGTTCCCTCTAATCTCTAGGATAGCGGCCTGATTATCAGGGATCTTGGCTAAACCCAAATCACCACCCGCAAAAACAACCAAACCAGCAAGCGCAACCCATTTCAAGGCAGCACTCAACTTGATCATTTGTTTCCACATATTAAATTTCATCATTTTGTTCATAAAATAATCATTTGGCATTTTGCTCAGACTGCACTTCATCTTGATAATCCGAGATTTCAATTTCCAAAATCGTTGATAACAACATTTCGGATCGTAAAACTGTTTCAAAAATATCCCGACGCTGCATTAATCCAAACGCCTGAAGGGCCGCATATTGACGCTCCACATTGGCCGGCGTATCCATCAAATTTACGTAAAAAGATGGGTCTTGGTAAAGACGTTTTGTCAAAATTTCCATCTGGGCATCATAACTGGGATTACTTCCCAACGAAGAGGCAATCGCAGCGCTGTTAAGTCCCAAACCACTCAAAACCTGCCCCATAAATGCCGCAGATCCGCCACCACCCTGACTTTTTTGTGACGCAATGGTGAAAAAAGAATTCGCCGCCACGGACCTTTTGGCCACGATCGACCTTTGATCTAAAAAGTTAGACTGAAAATCGTTCACACTATCTTTCTTAAGCTCCCCATAGTTAATTTGCTCCATAACATCATTGCCATATAAATTATCAGAGAGCAAAGAGAGAGAGCCAAGATCAGATCCTGCAGCCCCCAGATTATCCGCTCCGAAATTCAAGGTTCCACCATTATTCATCAATTTCGTAAAATTAATGTCGCGGTTTTGTCCGCCGGTCGCGGTACAAATACCATCCATCCCGCCGCCATAACTACTTGGCGTGCATTCGGTGCTGGTGAATAATTTGTATCGATCTGCTTTATCTTCCTGAGACCCTTTACCGGCATTGGCCATACCCGTTCGACCAATTTGTCTGGCTTGCAATCTCTGCGCCAAAACAGCCCGCGTTGCTTTAGCTTTACTTTCTGATGCCGCGAGGGAACGGGACAAAGTCCCGAATTTACAAATCGCTTCACTGACCTGATAGTTTTTCATGGATTCCGCATTGAGCTCTTGCATCGCCCGCAAACTGCCCAACATATTCTCCCCATCCAAAAACGCCCCGATCGCAAGAGCTTCGGTGATAAACACATTTCGGGAATCATCCGTATAACTTTGCATCGCTGGTTTAACATTTTGGTTCCACCATTCACCCGACATCCATTGTTTGAATTTATTCATCTCCTGAGTAATTTGCTGCTGCCATTGAGAGCAGTTCGTGCAGGCCCCACAGGCCCACGCAGTGGGTACATTTCCTAGAAAAACAACCCCCAACGTACAGACTATAAGAAAAAATCTTATTATAAAGGCCTTTTTATAGCACGCCATACCATCACCCCTTATCGTCTATATTCATTTTTAATGCGTGGAAGTTCCTGATGAGTCGCCGTCAAATCCAGCAAAATTGCCATCAAAGCTTCCGATCGAATAGTTGAATTATACAAATCTCTGGTTTGCGCCAAATCCACAGCCTCCATCGCCGCGGTAACACGGCGCACATTTGCCGGAGAATTCATCAAATTCGCATAAAAACTTGGGGTTTGATAGAGTTTCTTTGTGAGCATTTCCATCTGAGCAAAATAGCTGGCATGCCCGGCCCCGGCGAAGGAAGTCGCATCTACAGAGGATAGACCTAAATTTTGTAAAGCCCTCAGCATATACGCATCTGACCCGCCGGAACCCGATGCCTTCATCGCCACGATCGCAGCGAAACTATTAGCCGCTGCATTATGCCGTGCAGCAACAAGGTAGCTCTTACTATTGGTTTCCAATGCCATCTCCCGTTGAGCTTCCTCCTTCTCAACGGCTTTCATCCATAATTTATGCCCGTACAGATTATAGGAAAGAGCGATAATGGCATCACCTTCCTCCGTTCGCGTTCCCGATGTAAAATCAACATTTAATGACGGCTTACTCTCAACGGCAGCAGTATAATCCATATCAGCATCATAATTTTTTGGCTTTAACCCGGGATCATTGGCCGGCAAGCATATGGCAGACATGCTATTATTGTTATCAGACGGGTTACACGTATTGGTGGCAACGTAATTTCTACGATTTCGAATATCATCCCCTGTCCCGGTCTCAGCAATTCCCCCAATGCTTCCCATGATTCGACTCATGTTGATGGCACTCAATGCCGCTTGATTGGCCCCCATTTTTATGTCCGATGCAGCAAGACTGCGCGATAAAGTTCCAAATTTGCAAATCTCTTCACTCACATTGTAATCGCGCAACGTACGAGAGTTCGCTGCATTCATCTTGTTCAGACTATAGTTCATGGCAGTGCCGTCAATAAAGACCCCGATGAGCAGTCCCGAGTTAAGGACAATATCACGAAATTGATCCGCCTGCGATTGAAGCCCCTTCTTCTTATAGGTATTATTATAATACTCATCCATAACGAACTTATTTTGAAAATCACTAAATGCCTGAGAGATGTGATTAGTAACTTTATTGTTATCGCAACAAAATGGCTTGCAGTCACGACTACATGAGCAACCGGCCTGAGCACTTTTCTGAACAAGCACAGATCCGCATAACAACAAAATAAAAAATATTAGGTTCCGAACAAACAATTTTTATTTCCTATTTCTTGTATATTTTGCTTGCAAATGCGCAATTTTAGCCTCCAAAATGACCGATAAAATCATTTCGGAACGCTGCAAGCTTTCGTAAATATCTCGATCCTGCATAAGTGAAATGGCCTTCAGGGCTGTCTGCTGCCGCAGCACATTGCTCGGTGTATCATACAAATTCGCGTAAAATCCGGGCGTTTGGTATAGTTTTTTGGTTAAGAAATCCATTTGTGCGTAATAGCTGGGATTATCACCAATCAGTGCATCCAAGTCTTTCTGATCTGTGACACCTAACTCCTTTGCCACCGCTTGCAATTGATCTTTTGCATCTGCACTCCCCGCTGTTTTCATCCCCGCAATGGCGGCAAAACTCCCCGCGGCGACACTATGCTTAGCTAAGATAGAGCGCATATCCATCAATTTAGTGATGTTTCTTTCATTACCTTGACTACCATTTTCTTGAATCCTCATCATATCCGAAGCCCCCAAATTCAGAGGCAGATTATTGGCATAGAGATTGGATCCCAGATCAATCAAATTCTGCTCATCATCAGAGCGACCGAACCCTGCCAAAGATGACCCGGTTGAATTCACAGCAAACAAGGTTTTACCGGCATCAATATCGGCATTCCAATTTTTGGGATCGGTCGAAGTACAAAATGGCGTAACGATTTTGCCTTGTTCCGTGGCAATTGCCGCATAATTTCCATTCATTTCCTGCGGATCACAATATCTTGTAGCAACTCTCTTTAATCGTGCCGACTTGTCCCCATTCCGCCCGCCTTCAGTGCTGTCACCAAAGACACTTGATAACGTGCTTTTATCTGATGTTTGACGGGCGACCATCCGGTTCATAATGCTTTGCTCTGCGGCTTTGGCTTTATTCGAACTTTGGGATAAGCCTTTGGAAATACTACCAAAACGGCAAATTTGTTCGCTCACCTGATAATCACGCATAGCCTTGGCATTTAATTTTTGTAAGGTCGTCACTGATTGCACCTCAGTTTGCCCATCCATAAAGGCACCGATCATCAAAAACCGCAAAATAATCTTTTCCCGCAAGGAGTCTGCCAAAGTTTGATTTGCGGGCTTCAGGTCATCTTGCACAATTTCTTCCTTTAAGAAATCATTCTGCAGAATACTTTTGATCATCTGCCCCAACATCCCACCGGGATTCACGCAGCAATTACAATCATCGTTATTATAAGACCCTCCGGTCCCTCCAGTACTCCCTCCAACTCCACCAGCCTCACTCATCATGGCCCCCACCTCTGCCGAGTCTGCCAAGTCACTAAAACTGAGATTTGGATTAGACAAAAAGTTCAAGATATTTGTCCCCGCAGCATTGAATATTCTTGAAAGATCAAAATTCAACAAACCGGCTAGATTAAGATTAGAGAGAATAATATTGATATTTGCCCCAGATAAGATTCCCAAAAAATTCACATTTAAAATACTAGAAAAGCTTGGATTTTGTAAAACCGCCATAAAATTAGAATTGCCCAAGAACGCCGTAATATTCGAAAGCCGTAACATCGCAACCAAGTTGGGGTTTCCAAGAATCGCTTCCAAATTAATGTTTGCCATCAATCCTGATAAATTCAGCCGCCCCAAAACACCATTCACGTTAATGGAGGCCAACATTGATCCCAAACTTGGCATCCGCACAAGCGCCGATAAATTAGGATTAGCGACCAATCCCGCCAGATTCGTAGGCGAGAGAATTCCCGTTGCGTTCATTCTGACGATAAAGCTGTTCAATTCCCCACTTGATAAAAGGTTGTTCAGGTCTGCATTCGCCAGCATCCCGCCAATCCCCACCATGTCAATAACATTTCTAGCACTTAGCGAATTAAGCACGACGCCAAAACCGGAGTTACCTAGAACCGCAGAAAAATTAACATTGGTTACAAACTGTTCCATAGCCGGATTTTCTAGCAATCGCGAAAAATTAGGATTGGCCAGCAGCCCCGGTACACTGGCGGAATTCACCAAAACCCCCAAATTGTCATGGGCTACGAAATTGGTCAGCGATGTATTTCTCAACAAAGGTAGAAAAGATGGATTTTGCACAACTGATGGCAAAGCCGAAGAACGCATCAAATCCAATGTGATGGGATTGGACAAAACTTCGCGATGTTGAGCACTCCCCACAATGGACACAAAATTCGGATTCGCCAAAAGATTGGTGAAATACGGGCTGGATACAATCGACCCCACCCTCGCGTCACTGAAATAGAGTGAAAAATCACCACTACTGACCAGCGTAGAAAAGTTTGGAATCTCAAAGACATCCTTAATATTCTCTTGCTCCATAAAGATGGCGAAATCGGCGTCACTCATAAGGGGTGAAAAAGCAGGGTCATTCACAAAAGACCCATACCCAGAATTTCCGGTTAAGCTGTAAAGATTAGGATCTCCAATTTCCGACCGCACACTGGGAGTTGCCAGATCACGCATAGCCGACACATTAGCACTAAAGCCCGCAGCCTGCACTGTTTGCGGCAACAACCCAATCACCAAAATCGCCAGAAACGTTATGTTTCTCACGATCACAAGGCACTGCGACCTCATCAATGCGAATCTTTGCCCGTGCACCAAAGCTACTGTCCCAACATTAAAATTCTCTAGTTTAAAACACCCGCAAACGCTCACATAGATGGTGAGACATTTATCTTCCCCACCTAAAAGGATACCATAGCTGAGCAAAAAACAAAAAGATTTTATCCTTAGGCACTCATCATATTTGTTGATATAGAGGGGGACAACCCAAATGACTTAGAGAGCGGGGATTGAAAGCAACAAAGATCAACATCAAACAACGCCAGTAATCACGCGCTCCATGCGATTTGGTTTTTAGATTTGTCTTTGATGAAAATGGTCGGAGTGGCGGGATTTGAACCCACGGCCCCTTGCACCCCATGCAAGTGCGCTACCGGGCTGCGCCACACTCCGACTGTGGAGCTTTCTAAACGAATTTTTCGTCATCGTCCAGAATTTTGTGAAAGTATTTTAAATTCTTTGCCATTTCAATAGCATGCAGCGTGCTGGAAAAGACCAATGGGCAATATTTACTTTGGTGAAGGATGCCCCACAAAATTGGCTCTCGCGTCACGCCCGACGGGACCGGTCGAATCAATTAACCCACCTGCGACACCTATAAAATCAACGCCAGGGTCAACCCCGATTGATAATCTCCCCAGCCCCGGTGCACTCGCCGCATTACAAATGCCCCCCATCATATCATTAAAATCTGTCATCTCATTCCTCCATAATCAAAATGGCATTGCGTTTGGACACGCCTTTTCCGGTATAGGCCGAAAAGATAACTTCCTTGCGGGTAGGAGTGTCGCATTTAATATGATATAAAAGCCGCGCCCGCGTTTGCTCCCCCAACGGAATCAAATCCCGCTCCCCATTTAATTTCATGACAATATTCATGACCTTTTTCTCGGTCAGGCTTTGGTCCTCCTCATCATCCAGCCGACTATATTTGCCGACGGGCGATAAGTTGCCAACGCGATCCTTTTTGAAAATATCAAACGCCCCCTCTACATACGGGTTCGGGCGATAGGTGTAAGTGTGTGCATGAGAGTTAGAATTCCCGAGCATAGTGCCATCCCTTTTTTAAATTTTTGGCCGATATTCAACCGAAAATAATGTTATGATTTGTAGAAATTTATGCTAAGCTGCGCCGATATTTCCTATATCTCCAACCTTTTCAAAGTTTTAACCATTCGTGCTTACCATTCGTCCAATCTAACAAAACATGTTTAATGGTGTATGAAAAAAGCCGATTATTTTAAGGACAGAATCATGACAAATGTCGCTCAAAAAATTCCATCAAACCAAGATTATCAAGTCAAAGACATTGCGTTGGCCGAATGGGGCCGTAAGGAAATTGTGATCGCCGAAACTGAAATGCCCGGGCTGATGGCTTTGCGCGCTGAATATGGGGCGCAAAAACCGCTTAAGGGTGCCCGCATTGCCGGTTGCCTCCATATGACCATCCAAACTGCCGTATTGATTGAAACTTTGGTGGCGTTGGGGGCGGAGGTACGCTGGTCCTCTTGCAATATTTTCTCAACACAGGATCAGGCCGCAGCCGCAATTGCCGCAGCCGATATCCCCGTCTTTGCTTGGAAAGGTGAAACGGAGGATGAATATCTTGACTGTATCAAACGCACCATCCACGGCCCCAATGGCTGGACCCCCAACATGATTTTGGATGATGGCGGTGACCTGACGCAAATTATGCACAAAGATTATCCCAATTTGATGCGCGATATTCGCGGGTTGTCAGAGGAAACTACCACGGGTGTTCATCGGCTCTATGAAATGGAAAAATCAGGGCTCCTTAAATGCCCGGCGATTAATGTGAATGATTCGGTGACCAAATCAAAATTTGATAATAAATATGGATGCCGCGAAAGTTTGGTGGATGGCATTCGCCGCGCAACGGATGTGATGATTGCGGGTAAAATCGCGGTGGTGTGCGGTTATGGCGATGTCGGCAAGGGTTCGGCGGAATCGTTAAAATCACAAGGCGCTCGGGTTATTGTCACCGAAATTGACCCTATCTGTGCGCTTCAGGCCGTTATGGAGGGTTATGATGTCCTCCCGCTTGAGGATGTCGCCGCCAGAGCGGATATTTTCGTGACCGCCACGGGCAATCTGAATGTTATTAACATTGATCATATGCGGGCCATGAAGGACCGCGCGATTGTGTGCAATATTGGCCATTTTGATAATGAAATTGATGTGGCGGCACTGAGAAATTACAAATGGCACAATGTAAAACCGCAAGTGGACGAAATTGAATTTCCTGACGGCAAACGCTTGATTTTGTTGGCGGAGGGGCGGCTGGTTAATCTCGGTTGTGCGACGGGGCACCCTAGTTTTGTGATGTCGGCATCCTTTACCAATCAAACCTTGGCGCAAATTGAACTTTGGACCAATGCCAAAGCCTATGAAAACAAGGTGTATGTCCTGCCGCGCCATTTGGATGAAAAAGTCGCGCGTCTGCATTTGGAAAAGTTAGGTGCCAAACTCACCCTCCTCACCCCCCAACAAGCCAATTATTTAGGCATTCATGACCAAGGCCCCTATAAATCTGATACATATCGGTATTAGCAGGAACTTTCGTTTTACGCGGAGACGCGGGGGAATA
>JBDHTT010000040.1:0-11730 GCA_039808785.1 Alphaproteobacteria bacterium | reverse complement strand
ACGGCCCAAAACGAGATCCTTAGCGTCCACAACAATCCATTTCTTCTGAATGTCAGAAGGCTTGGCGGAAAAGGTTTTCATGACCTGTGTCCTTTAAGTCTATGGTTGATTAAAAATTACATGATTTCTATCCCATTCATTCCGCGGCGTCAAGGAAAATAATTCGATCAAAACTAGCTCAACACCTCAGAAATCAACAGATCAAAAAGTACGGTATCTTGATACCACACACAAAAAGGGGATTAAACGATCATCGTTTAATCCCCTGAAATTGCGCCTATAGACTAAATATTACTTTCAGTAACCGACTTTATGCATTTTGATGGCTGTATCCAACATGCGGTTAGAGAATCCCCATTCATTGTCATACCAGCTCATCACCCGGACCATCTTACCGTCAATGACTTTGGTCCCTTCGAGTGAGAAGATCGAGGAACGTTTATCATGGTTAAAATCCGTGGATACCAACGGTTCATCATAATATCCCAAAATTCCTTTGAGTGGACCGTCAGCTGCGGCAATAATCGCGGCGTTAATTTCCTCAACGCTCGTGTCACGCTTGGGAACAAATTTGAAATCCACCAACGATACGTTGGGGGTTGGAACACGAATTGCGACACCGTCCAATTTGCCTTTGAGTTCAGGCAAAACTTTACCCACGGCCTTGGCCGCACCGGTAGAGGTTGGAATCATGTTGAGTGCCGCCGCGCGCGCGCGGTGCAGATCCTTATGCATCGTATCCACAATATTTTGGTCGCCCGTATAGCTGTGGATGGTCGTCATATATCCGCGTTCAATCCCAACCGTATTATGAATAGCCGATGCAACGGGCGCGAGGCAATTGGTGGTGCAGGATGCGTTCGAAACGATTTTGTGCCCAGCCTCTAACTTCCCACAATTCACGCCATACACAACGGTTAAATCTTCGTCCGTTGCGGGGGCGGAGATCAGAACCTTTTTCGCGCCGCCCTGAAGATGGAGGGATGCTTTGTCCCGCGCCGTGAAGATGCCGGAGCATTCAAGCACGATATCCACGCCATATTCGCCCCATGGCAATTGCGCAGGGTCGCGTTGTTGGAAAACTTTAACTGGTTTATCGTTGAGCACCAGCATATCGGGACCGTCTGCGCTGACTTCCCCGGGGAAACGGCCATGCACTGAATCCCATTTCAACAAATGCGCGTTGGTGGCGGTATCCGCCAAATCGTTAATTGCCACCAATTCGATGTTTTGGCGGATATCGGCATCGGCTTCGTTCAAGGCACGGCAAACCAAGCGGCCAATGCGTCCAAACCCGTTTATTCCTACTCTGACTGTCATATTCAACTCCTAAAAAAAGCAAATGGTCCGTGATAACCTTAAAACCAAACCTGATCGGACAAAGAAGAGTCGTAATGATTTTTCACCAAACTTCAAGTGGGGATTTTAAAATATCAACCGTATTTATGCGCAGGTAGATTGAAAAGCTTTTTGATCTGGTGACGCAGTTTTTTGTCCATCCATTCAGGAGTCAGATTCCTCTAATAGATAGAGGTTGCGATAATTTCAAATCACAATCGGCACAGGGCCTCGCGGAAGATGCTCCTCTATCTTACAGCTTGATCAAAGAAGAACCGAAGAATCAAAAGGAGCCCCGCATTAAACTCAAGGGCTCCCATTAAATGTCTTATTCCTAAATGAGCTATACTATAGGATCAGCAGCTTAGAATTTATATCCCAAACCAACCCCAACAACCCAAGGATTGATATCAGCATCGGCGTTCACTTTTGAACCACCCACCAGGGTTACAGTCGCATCCGAATTAATCCAGATTTTTTTCACGTCAGCGTTGAACACCCAGTTTCCAGAAAGTGGAACATCCACCCCAGCCTGCAAGGCACCACCAAAGCTTGAATCAAATTTCTCATCTTTAACCACGGCTTTATCCCAACCATCAGCATTAAAGAAATGCGTATAGTTCACACCAGCACCAATATAAGGGCTGATATTACCGATCTGCTCAATTGGATCGAAGTGATATTGCAAGGTTAAAGTCGGTGGCAACAACCAAACCTTACCGAAATCAACTCCCGAAAGTGCTTTATGTCCACTCATCTCATGCGGCGTAACAGCTGCAATCAATTCCAACCCAATATTGTCGGTTAGAAAATAAGTAAAATCCAACTCCGGAACGACTTGATTGTCGATTGAAAGCATATGACTTCCGGATACGGCGCCCGACAAATCAACTTTCTCACTAGGGATAACCGCGATCGCACGACCACGAACGAGGATGTCACCCGCAGATTTTTTGAATGCGTGGGTATCTGCCATAGCAGAAGCAGGAATTAAAGCAGCAATTGCCGCAATCAATAATAGTTTTTTCATGATTTCTCCACCTGATAAAGGATCAATGATTGGGTTATACATTGATACTATGCGCCCGAGGGCAGCATAAAAATAGAGGGCTGAATGTCGCACGTAAAGACTAAAAAAAAGATTAATATTTTTTTAAGCTGCCAATCTTTTTAGTGTCTTATGGAAATCAATTGCAATCTTTTGGACGGCGAGAGATTGACTTCTAAGCTGCAGCACCCTCTCTAACCCTTGGGCTAGCGAATAACGAGTCCAAAGGCACCAGCTCCCTGTTGGCCCATACGGCGCTTAACTTCTTTATCAAACTGCTTAGATGGATCATCATCATACCTATTGTCAGGCGCATGCCCATTATATTTATTGGCCCATCTATCCATTAGCCATAACCGCCGTAAATCTTGCCATTGCTGGGAATTTTCTATTTTAGCTGCTATTTTAGCTGCTTTTTTAGCTGCTTTTTTAGCTGCTTTCAAAAACTCAACCAAAGCATAGACTAACTCTTCGCGGTTATTGGCATTCTCTACGGCTCTGATGAAATGTACTTGCAAACGCCCGGGATCACAGGAAGTTTCTGCAACAAAGCGCATGTGGTCGATTGCTTCGTCAAAAACCGAAATAATGGATTGGTTGCGTTTGGTCATCCCTCTTTATACGCCATTGTAATTATTTTTCATAGATAAAAAATCATGATGGGCTATTTTTATGCCTTCATGCACGCCAGTGGGTGGCGACCAGCCTAAATTTCGGGCGTGAGTAATATCCATCAATTTATGGTTCATACCGTTGGGATAGTCCGCATTATAACAAAATCCACCGTGATACCCCAAAACCTCGGCCACTATTTCATAGAGTTCACGCACCGAGAGATCATAGCCGGCACCGAGATTGAGTAAATCAGGCAAATCACCCAAATGATCGGCGTAATCCAAGACAAACGACACCATATCATCGACAAAAACGAATTCCCGCCGCGGGGTGCCATCCCCCCAAATTTCAACTTGATCGGCACCACCCGTAATCGCCGCATGAATTTTCATAATAATATTGGCGAATAGATGGCCACCCGTTGCATCATACCGATCGCCCGGCCCATAGAGGTTGCAGGGAATGATGGTTTTGTAGTTAAGTTCGGGATGCTCCCGCATCAAATAAACGCATAGACGTTGGGCCGATATTTTGGCCAGCGCGTAGCCTTCATTGGTTGGCTCTAACGGTGCCGCCAATATATCTTCCTCGCGTAATTTTTTGCCAAAATTGCGCGGATACATGCATGAGCTGCCTAAATTGATCAGATTTTTAATGCCCATTTGCGCCGCACCGGCAATCACATTTAATCCCATCATCATATTTTGGGTAAAAAAATCCACCATATGATCCTGATTGGCCTTGATTCCGCCAACTTTCGCCCCCGCATGGATCACCAGATCATAGGGCCGAGCACTCAAGGCAGCAAACACGGCCTGAGTATCCATTAAATCCAGATCCCAACGACTCGGGGCCGTCACATCCCACTGTGGTTTTATTTTTTTGATTAGTCGCAAAAAAGCCGAACCGACCATTCCCGTTCCACCGGTCAGAAAAACACGCGGCATAAGACGCTCCATCCATCTAACCTGTTAAATGGTTAGCGCATCATCAACCAGTCGCGCCTGTTCCAAATTATGGCGTTTAAGGTAACCAGTTGCCGGAGCAGCGGTTGGCACACGACCCACAAATTTTGCACGCGTGGTTTTGTGCTTGAGGCCAAGCAGGACATCTTCCAGAAATGGATTGATAAAGCTCCAGGCTCCCTGGTTTTTCGGCTCTTCCTGACACCAAATTACATCTGCTTTTGGATATTTCGCAAGCTCAGCCGCAAGAACCTTATCCGGGAACGGATAGATTTGCTCAAGGCGTAAAATCACGATATTTTTGATGCCGCGTTTGTTGCGCTCCTCCAGCAAGTCATAATAGACCTTACCCGAGCACAACACCACCCGCGCCATATCTTTATCAGCACATAATTGGTTGCGACCATCGTCCCATAAAACACGGTGGAATGTGCTCTCACCCGTGAAATGATCAATGGGTGATACCGCCAATTTATGGCGCAGCAAGGATTTCGGTGCCATGTTAATCAACGGTTTGCGGAAATCACGATGAATCTGGCGACGCAGCGCATGGAAATAATTAGCCGGTGTGGTGATGTTGCAAATCTGGAGATTGTCTTCTGCACAAAGTTGTAAGAATCGCTCCAACCGCGCTGAGGAATGCTCCGGCCCCTGCCCTTCAAAGCCGTGCGGCAGCAACATCACAAGCCCTGACATACGCAGCCATTTGCTCTCTGATGATGCCAAAAACTGGTCAATGATAATTTGCGCACCGTTGACGAAATCACCAAATTGCGCCTCCCAAATCACTAGGGCACGCGGCTCAGCCCAGGAATACCCCAGTTCAAAGCCGAGTACGGCAAATTCCGATAGGGGGCTGTCATGCACCTCAAACGAGGCCTGGTTTGGGTTGAGGCGGTTGAGCGGAATCAGTTTCTCTTCATTTTCCTGATCGTAAATAATCGCGTGGCGATGTGAGAACGTCCCGCGCCCGACATCTTCACCCGATAGGCGCACATGAGTACCCTCATCAAGTAAGCTAGCGAAAGCCAAGGCCTCTGCCGTGCCCCAATCAAACCCCTGTCCGGTTTTGAACATATCGGATTTTTGTTCCAGTTGCCGCGCGATTTTGGGGTTAATGTGAAATCCTTCAGGAACTGAGGTCAAACGACCACCCAAAAATTGTAATTTATCGGCAGATATGGCCGTACTACCACGGCGGTCATCGCCATAGGCAACTTTAAGCCCGCTCCAATAACCTTCCAAATAATCAGCCTTATTGGCTTTAAAACCTTTCGTGGCTTCATAGGCCTGTTCCAATTTGGCTTGAAAACCAGCAACAATCGACTCATTCGCTGCTTGGTCAATGATTTTTTCGCTGATCAATTGCCGCCCATAAATCTCCCGTACACTGTCCAACGTCTTGATTTTTTTGTACATCAGCGGCTGGGTAAAGGACGGCTCGTCTCCCTCATTATGGCCATAACGGCGATAACAGAAAATATCGATAACAACGTCTTTCTTAAAGGTTTGTCGGAATTCAGCAGCAAGGCGTGAGACATGCATGACAGCATCGACATCATCGCCATTGACGTGGAAAATCGGCGCCGAAAGTATCTTTGCCATATCTGTGCAATAAGGTCCGGAGCGCGAATGTTTCGGCATGGTGGTAAAGCCGATTTGGTTATTGATCACGATATGAATCGTGCCACCAACGCTATAGCCCGGCAGTTCCGACATAATCAATGTTTCTGCGACCACGCCCTGACCGATAAAGGCGGCATCGCCATGGACCAAAATTGGAATAACTTGCTCACGCGCTTTATCCTGACGCTGGAATTGTTTGGCGCGCACACGACCAATGACCACTGGATTGACAGCCTCGAGATGCGACGGATTGGCGGTCAAAGTGACATGAACCGAATTTTCACCGTAATTTTTATCATTGGTAAAGCCCATATGATATTTCACATCGCCCGTGCCCAAAATATCATCAGGGTTAGTAGAAATCCCCTGAAATTCAGCAAATAACGTGGTATAGGGTTTGCCCACGACATTGGTCAGCACATTCAAACGCCCACGGTGCGCCATCCCGATTACGATTTCTTTGCACCCCAGTTCGGCGCTACGATGAATTACTTCCTCAAGTGAGGCTACAAAACTTTCGCCCCCGTCAATCCCGAATCGCTTGGTGCCGACATGCTTGGTATGGAGGAATTTCTCAAGTCCCTCTGCCGCCACCAGGTTTTGGTAGAAACGGCGCTTTTCTTCAGCAGTAAAGGCTGTATGGTTACGTGATGCCTCAATTTTTTCCTGTATCCAGCTTTTTTCTTCGGGTGCCACCGAATGCAAAAACTCAACCCCGATCTTGCCGCAATAAATATGACGGAGTGCATCCGCAATCTCGCCAATTGTAGCATAATCCATGCCCAAAACGCCGCCGATATAAATTTTGCGTTTCATGTCTTGCAGGCCGAATCCGTAAAAGCTCGGATCCAACTCCTTGTGGACCTCAATTTGCTTCAATCCCAGCGGGTCAAGATCAGCCGACAAATGTCCCAGAGCACGGTAAGCCCGGATCAGCATCAACGCCGCAATTGAATCGCGCGTGGCCTGTTCCACATCATGGGATATATTCACAGGGGCATTAGAATGGGTGGAAGATTGAGCAATAGCCGGGGATTGTGTTAATTTACCGCCTTGACTTTGCGCGGCAATTGCCGACACTTTTTCTCCAAAGCCTTGAGGCTGCGTTTTAAATTCCGCTGCCCCCCAACTCGCCCCGGTGATATCAGCCAACAAGGCAGCTTCATCATCCTGCAAATCAGCGAATAGGTCGCGCCAGCTTTGGTCAACGGCCGACGGGCTTTTCAAGTATTCTGCGTATAACTGCGCGATATAGTCAGCGTTGAATCCAGTCAGAATGGTTTTAAGTGCGGCATTGGATGAATTGGGCATGGTTAACGGCCTCTAAAGTCCCGATGGTTGAACCTTTTATAATTTAACGCAAGAAATTCGATACGCCAAGGGCTCTCGCAAGCTCTTTAAGCGCAGACATTTCACAATCAGAAATGCTGGAAATTTGTTTTGGGGTCATTTTGGACCGCATTTTGGTAAATTTATTACGCACACTGGCCACCATACGCACTTTAACCGCTGATATCCATGACCGCTCCTCATAGGCCGTTGCAACATTTCTGGCAATCTCCATGATCAACATGCGCATACTGGGCGAAATTTTATCAATATATTTGTCGATATCATGGATCAACTCAATTAAATCCACGGACCACTCATGCCATAAATTAGTGTTGGCAATCACAATTTCTAAGACTTTACGCTCATCAGATCCCGCGCGAGTTTTCCGCTGGAGCGATTGAATAGACCGCTTTAACATGGCGGATTCCTGAGCCTGAGCACTGCGACCGCCATCATCATCGGAATAGGAAATCCACAGGGCACTGCGGTATGTAATGCGGGCAACGATTAGTTGGTCTTCGGGAGAGAGGGGCATAATCTGTTCAAAATATCATAAAGTTGATGAAGGGCGGTATCTTCGGTGGGTGAAATATTCAACTTTTTCTGCGCTTCACGATCCACCAAAGCGAGTGTCCAATATGCAATTTTTTTCTGCATCTTGTCAAAATAATTTGTATCATCAAATCCGTAATCTGCCTCTTCGCGAAACGACTCAGCCACCCTCAACGCCAGAAAGAATGCGCATTGGCGGAGAGATTGAGCCTCCTGATCACTTAAACTTACTTGCAACACCTCAAGATGATTTTCAAAATCAGGCAGAAACTGTCCTCGTACATCCCCCCATCGCGTCCAATCACGATGACGAGATATGGTTTCCTGAGCCATGTCGCAAATGAGTGAGGGAAGCTTGCGGCTCTGCGCAAACCGCTTGATCAAGTCCACCATAGAATTTTGTTCAGCTTGCTCAGATTTCTCACCTTCATCAGTGTCATCACTGGCGGAGATAAAATCGCCGATCCGATAAAATAATCCGGCTAAAAATTCCTGCAATTCAGGGGAAAAACGTTCCAACTCCGACATAGTTCCCTCAAAGATCCACTTTAATTCTCAACGAATCCGCCAATTTCAAGATTGCATCCCGCTCCACGGCACTAATATTATAAGATAGTTTTGTTTGTTCCGACTGCGGTTCACCCGGAAAAATGATATACCGTATTCGCCTAAGGAGCACCGCAATAGGGGGTTCCCGCACCTCAGACGCCGCGCCATGCGCATCCTCACAATAGGCTTGCGCTACCGCAATCGCGATATCAATCAAATTATTTTTAAAACCGATAATGTCTTTATCATCCATAAAGACGGCGAGTTCTTCAAATAATGTCTCACATTGAGCTGGCACTTGGTCAATATGTTCGCGCCATCTATCCCAATATTTACGTCGCCCCAGCATTTCCGTCATCGCCTGTTGCGCGATTTCAGATTTCAAAGCGTCCTCAATGTAATAGGTCACAATATTGGACAGGGCCTCAAGCTCTTGCGCCTCAGCCTCCTCCCCACCGGCTTGATCACTGGCGGAAACATAATACCCAACCCTGAAGGGCAGCATAATCAACAGCTCTTGAAGTTGGGAAGGCAGATCATAAAACTGTGTCATAACGCAGGCCAGCGATCTTTTATTTATGTGTGGAATGATTGCGAATTTACGATCTTACGAAATGTTATTTTTCATCCTCGATATCAACATCGATTTCATCGTCCAGATTTTCATCGTCGTCTTCATCCAGATCAACGTCGAGATCATCATCGTCATCAAGTTCGATATCGGCATCATCAAGATCATCACCCTCCAAATCGTCCGAATCGTCTAACTCTTCAGCATCCTCAAGGCTCACGGTTTCCGATTCGATATCCGAATCATCATCACTGAGCTCATCCTCTTCGGCTTCAGTATTCTCTGATACTTGACTGTCCTCGGTCGTGTCATCGGCACCGGTACGACCGCGGCGTGATTTAATTTTGACCTCGCCCGTAAATTCTGCTCCACAAGACGGGCAGACAATCGGGCGTTTATTCAAGTCGAAAAACCGCGTGCTGCAGGAAATACAGATACGCTTTAAACCGCGCGGATCTTCCACCGTATCAAGAACCGCCATAGATTTCGATAAAGCCGCCATGCGTCACTCCTTCGTAATTATATTACTCACAGACATAAATTATTTCCATTAAAAAGCTGTTAATGTCTTGGTTGCACAACAGCAATCCATCAGCAGCTTTTGATAGACTGATTATTTCATAAAGTCAAAGGGTATAGCGCGAATCAAATAAAATAATAATACTGCTCCATGCACACTATAAAGGACAACACGTCGGCCAGCAACGCCAACTGCAAGCGACTGCGTGGCGCAGGAACGCGGGAATAAAATGATCATTTTATCCCGTTTTGGTTGTATCATGATTTCAAATGACGAAGTTTCCGTCAAAAATAAGAAATTTTCAACAGAAAACCGGGTAGAAATTACAGCTGTTCATTAGCAAGTTTTTGCAAATCTTCCTCACTGACTTCGAAATTCGTGATAACGTTTTGTACATCATCGCTATCTTCTAAAGCCTCAACCATTTTCAAAATAGATTGCGCAGTGGCGGCATCTACCATACTCATGACATTTGGGCGCCATGTCAGCTCAGCTTTTTCCGCCGAACCGAATTTTTCTTCTAGCGCATCGCGAGCGGCAATAAACCCTTCGGGCAAAGTGGTAATCTCGTGATGCTCATCCGTGGAGTCCACATTTTCGGCCCCGGCTTCCAGTGCCGCTTCAAAAACCGCATCAGCCGCAGCCACCGCAGCCGGGTAAGTGATAACCCCCAGATGATCAAACATAAATCCCACTGATCCTGTTTCCCCCAAATTTCCGCCATATTTGGAAAAACAAGAGCGCACATAGGGTGCCGTCCGGTTTTTATTATCAGTCAAGGCTTCGACGATAACGGCAACTCCCCCGACTGCGTACCCTTCATAGCGAATCTCTTCATAATTTTCGGTGTTTCCCGTACCCGTTCCGGCATCAATTGATTTTTTAATGCGATCATTGGGCATATTTTCGGCGCGCGCGGCAATAATAGCGTTGCGCAGGCGTGGATTCGCCGATGGATCCGCCCCACCCGCCTTTGCCGCCACCTGAATTTCACGACCCAATTTGGTAAAAATTTTTGCACGCTTGGCATCCACCCGCCCTTTTCTGTGCATGATATTTTTAAACTGGGAATGACCGGCCATTGCTCTATCTCCTTTAATGACAGCTGATTCGCGATCTATATTCGCTTCATTCGCTTCGCAAGATTGTTTAAATCTCCAAATTCGGAATTATTCTGAGAGCTTGCTTGCAATATCGCTACGGCACAGGATTTTTGCGGTTCCTCAAAAACTGCACCGGATCGTACTTAAAAGTACGTGAGGAGCGAAAGCGCAGAAATGCCACAAAAAGCCGACGCCGAAGGTGAGATTGCAAACAAGCTCTGAGTTTCATATCATTAGACGATCTTGATTTTCAAGGGAGTATTACTTATGTTGACAAAGTTGGCATACGCCGACATAACATGATTTCTTTATAATTTCTTCTGCCAGACAATAGTTAATTCGATATTTGAGTGTATGATGACCCATTCCCAGAATTCTCAAAATTTTCAAGAGTCCTCTTCCGGTTCGGAGCCCGCGACCCAAAACGCCGGAGCCCAAAACGATGAGAATAACGCCAGCACGCCCGAAGGTTTTACCGGACCCACCGGACCCGCGGCCTATCGTGCGCACCAATCACAGGCTGCGCAAGATACACAACGCGAATCAGATGAATTAGGCTCCTCTGCCAACCAATCCGGGGGCATGGAATCGGGGCAAAACCCTCAAAATCCTGAAAAGATAGGCAACGCAATAACAGATCAAGTAGCCCAGCTTGAACAAGCCTTAGCCCAGGCGCGAGACCAGCTCTTGCGAACCGTGGCAGAACTGGACAATATGCGCAAACGGTCCCAGCGTGAGCGTGAAGACGCCACCAAATACGCGATTTCGGGTTTTGCCCGCGATTTGCTCGATGTCGCCGATACTTTCAAACGCGCCCTTCATGCAATTCCAGAAGATGTCAAACTGGACGAGCGTAACAAGGCCGTTGTGGACGGGCTCGAAGCGATGGAGCGCGCCTTGTTGAGATGTTTTGAAAAAAACGGTGTGAAACGCATTGAACCGATTGATGAATTATTTGACCCTCATTATCATGAGGTTATGTTTGAAGCCCCCTTCCCTGACAAGGCTCAAGGTACGATCATACAGTTAATTGAACCGGGCTACCTTCTTCATGATCGGCTTTTACGCCCGGCCCGCGTAGGGGTTGCCAAATCCGTGAATGCCGATCAGGCGCAAAACAACGAATCTCGCAGTTTGGACACACAAGCTTAAAGCCATATCTCTCCGGTGCCTATAAAATTCGTTGCCGCTAAATTTATGCTTGGAGAACTGAGAAAAAAACTGTAAAAGCATAGTCTTATGAATGGCCTGACAAATTTTCTCAAATCAAAGTCCCCCTATGTTCAAGGGGTGTTTCAAGCTGTCGGGCATTCAATTTTGAATGTCGTTCAGGCACTCGGGGCCATTACGTTGTTTGCCCTGCGGACTTTGGGGCATTGCCTTGCGCCCCCGCTCTATCTCCGGCATATCGGACGACAAATGATCGATATCGGGTATTATTCATTGCCGGTGGTTGGTATGACGGCTCTTTTTACAGGCATGGTTCTGGCCTTACAAAGCTATACCGGATT
>JBDHTT010000039.1:0-11843 GCA_039808785.1 Alphaproteobacteria bacterium | reverse complement strand
CAGCTTTATATCAAGGGCGAATTTATCGGCGGATGCGACATCACCAAGGAAATGTTTGAAAACGGCGAATTACAGGATATGCTGAGAGATAAGAATATACGTTTCCGCGATGCGGCCTAAAGCCTGCTCATGATCTCGCCGCGGGGATATTTCACTTTAAAATGGCTTCACTTTAAAATGGTTTCGCGACGGCCAACAGGATAATCCCAATCATCAAAATGGTTGGGATTTCATTCCAGATGCGAAAAAATTTTGCCGTTTTTGTATTGCGATCCAGCTCAAAATTCTTGCGTGACCGCGCAAAGAGGTGATGCGCAACAAACATTCCCACCAATAATAAGATTTTCGCGTGCATCCACGGCATTTTGATCAGTTCCGGATTGGCCCAGAACATAAGGCCGCCAAAAATAATCATGGCGATCATCGCTGGATTAATAATAAAGCGCAGCAATCGCCGCTCCATCACTTTGAGAGTCTCAGAGAGTTCTCCGCCTGTGGCTGCGCTCACATGATAAATAAAAAGACGTGGCAAATAGAGCATACCCGCCATAAAAGCCACCATGGAAATAATATGTAGAGCCTTAATCCAACCATAATAGGTCAGTAAAAAATCTTGCATAAGAGCCTCAAGCCTATATTTTAAAAGATATTGAATAAGCCTCGGTTATATTTCAAATCTTGGGAACATACAATCGCGGAAATTATTCCATTTGATTAGGCGCGCAATCATCGTTATAGTCTCCGGGAATTAAAAATCTTCTGATTTCATGGTGGGCCGAGTGGTTCGTGATGAAATGGAAGAACTTAACCCTTTCAACAAACAGGTTTCACAATGAATTTGGATAAGATTGCAATCGGAAAAAATCCCCCCGAAGATATTAATGTCGTGATTGAAAATCCGATGGCGGGGTCCCCCGTGAAATATGAAATGGATAAAGAGTCAGGCGCGATTTTTGTGGATCGTTTCCTGCATACGCCGATGTTTTATCCCGGAAATTACGGATTTTTACCCCACAGCCTGTCGGGTGACGGTGATCCCGTGGATGTGTTGGTGATGGCGCCGCTGGCGGTGATGCCCGGTGCCATTTTGCGCGCGCGCCCCGTGGGCGTACTCTTGATGGAGGATGACGGCGGTGAGGATGAAAAAATTATCGCCGTGCCGCACGCCAAACTCTATCCCTATCACAATCATGTGAAGGATCTGGAGGATTTACAGCCGATTGACCGTGAACGCATCGCGCATTTCTTTATTCACTATAAAGATCTTGAGCCCGGCAAATGGTCAAAAGTCAAGGGATGGGGCGATGCCGCCATGGCCCGCCAATTGATCCTTGAGGGGATTGAGCGTTATAAGAAAGCTGAATAGGGCTTGGCGCGTGTCCGCACAAAATGATGAGCCGCAGGAAACAAAAGAGGGGATGAGCTCATCATCTTCCGGGGCGCGCATCAATCTTTTGGTGCGGCATCAACCCGGTATTGCCCATCGTATTCGGTCCACCCGCCGTTATAGCCAAATTGTGCGCAGCATGCGTCTGGGGTTGCCCATTGTGATCTTTGCCATCGTGGTGGTATTGGTGATTTGGACGCGTGATGATGCAGCCATTGACACAACCACACTCACGCAGACCGAAGCCAAAAACCTCACGCGCAATGAATTGGTTAAGCCGAAATTTCAGGCTTTGGATGATCAAAACCAACCCTATAGCATCACCGCTGATCAGGCGATGCAAAACCAAGAGGATGCGAGTAAAATTATGCTCACGGCACCAAGGGCGCATATCACACTTAATAGCGGTCGCGCGGTGAATTTAACGGCCCAGGCAGGTGAATATGATCAGGGATCGGGGCAATTGAGGCTCAACGGGGCGGTAAAACTCACACAGGATCAGGGATATGAACTCGAAACTCCTCATGCGGATATTGATCTGGCTCGCAAAACAGTGGTTTCACATGAAATGGTCACGGGCAGCGGGCCAAAGGGGGATATCTCGGCCCAAGGGCTGGAGGCTGATAGCACACATGGTCAAATCATTTTTAAGGGGCCGGCGAAGTTGATTTTGCGTAGTGCGGCAGGAACAGAGGAGACAGGGGCGGATGCCCCCTCACCAACCCCTCCCCCTACCCTTGCCCCGGCTACACAATCACCCACCAAAGAATAAAGGGAAAGGATTCATCATGTCTTGTTTGAAAATTTTTTGTTTATGCACATTGGTGCTGGCACTATCAATGCTTGGCGGGATGAGAACAGGTCACGCAGCGGACAAATTACCGTTGGAAATTACCGCCGATCAACAATTGGAATGGAATCAACAGGACCAAACCTATGTCGCGCGCGGCAATGCCAAAGCGGTCCAGGGGGAGTTTTCAGTCACGGCGGACACGCTCACCGCGCATTATGCCGAAGATGGTCAATCTGCACAAAACAAAGGCGGCGCAGGAAATATTACCAAGCTGACGGCCGCAGGTAACGTGGTTTTACGGTCATCCCGTGATCATGCCACGGCCGCAGACGCGCAATATGATTTGATTACAGAGGTTATTGAATTAAACGGCGCGCGCCCTAAACTTTACAGGGACAATGATGTGTTGGAGGCCGATCAAGTGATCATCACTCTAAAGAACCACAATTTTGATCATGCCGATGCCATGGGTAATGTGATTATTACCAAAGGTGCTGCGCAGGATGATGAGACACAAACACAACCCAAGCAAGACAAATCAGGACAGGCGCAATTACAGCGCGCAGTGGCCGATCATGCACATTATGACGGCGTAACGGAGATTGTCACGCTCAAGGGGCATGTGAAATTATGGCAGGAAGAAAGCTGGGTCGAAGGAAGTGAGGCCGTGCTTAATTTAAAAAATAAAACCAATATTCTGAAGGCCGCCACAGGCGATAAAAATGCTTCGGGCCGGGTCAAAGGGATTTTTTATTCCGCGCAATCAAAATCAGAACAGTTAAAATCAGACTCTCAATCAGGCTCAAAATCATCCGGTGCAAAGTCAAATGCGCAAAAGAGTCAAGATAGCCCTCCAAATATCCCTCAAGATAAACACTAGGATTCAATTGAGAAAATACCTATGGAACAATTGTTATGACTCTGCTCTCTCCATCAGCCGAACATCCCGTGGCACCGCACACGGCACAAGGTGAGATTCATGGTTCTCAGACTCGCGGGCCTGAGACTCGTGGCTCAATGGGACTGCGGGTTGATCGTCTCTCGAAATCCTATAAAAAACGCCCGGTGTTGCGGGATGTGAGTTTGCAAGTCAAACGCGGCGAAGCGGTCGCGATTTTGGGCCCAAACGGCGCAGGAAAAACCACATGTTTTTATATTATCACCGGCTTGATCCCGGCAGAGGGCGGAAAAATTTCGCTTGATAAACAAGATATTACCATGCTCCCGATGTATCGCCGCGCCCGGCTGGGGATTGGCTATTTACCGCAGGAAGCCTCCATTTTTCGCGGATTGAATGTTGAGGAAAATTTGCGATCCATCCTGCAAATTCAAAAGGATTTAAGTGCCGATGATCAGGATGCGTTGTTAGAAGAATTATTGGTGGAATTTTCCATCGGGCATTTGCGCCGTACACCGGCCATTGCCCTGTCGGGGGGTGAACGGCGGCGGGTGGAAATTGCGCGCGCCTTGGCGTCCCGCCCGCACTTCATATTGTTGGATGAACCGCTGGCGGGTATTGACCCGATCGCGGTGGCGGATATTCGTGCGCTGATCGCGCAACTCAAAACCCGAAACATTGGTGTTTTAATTACTGATCATAATGTGCGTGATACGTTGGGGATTGTGGACCGCGCCTATGTGCTCCACGGTGGGGTGGTGATAGCCGAAGGCACCCCACAGGAAATTGTGGATCATGATGATGTCCGCCGCGTTTATTTGGGTGAGTCATTTTCACTTTAAAAGCCTGTTCATGATCTGTGGAGTTTATACAAGCTTTCCTTCCATCCATATTTTTGCGTTCTCAAGCTGCTTAGTTTTTCAACACGAAGCCCACGAAGAAAACACGAAGTTTTTTACGCGAAGAGGCAAAGGCCCGAAAAATTCTTGTTTTACACGGAGACGCGGAGCAGCGGAGTACTTCGTCTATTTGGCACTAATTCTCACAAATAATCACGAATGGATTTTTAAATTTAGGGGTGGTTTATTCCCCCACCCAACCTCCCCCTTGCAGGGGGAGGAGATAAAGAAGAGACTTTTCCTGAAAGGGGGATGGGAAAAGATGAGAAAAATAGAGCATTAGATTTTCTTTTAAATTCAATAACTTATTTTAACTCAGCAACATCATTTCCTTCTCCGCTACTCCGCACGTCCGTGTAAAAAACTTCGTGTTATCTTCGTGGGCTTCGTGTTGAAAAACTAAGCAACTCAAAAGCACATAATATGTATTATATAAAGATCATCAACAGGTTCTAAACACCTGCCCTCACGAGCTGAGCTTGCTGTATCCGCTCACTCACCAATCGCTCCAAACGTCGGCGCACTTGCGGTATATCCCTGGTTTGATGCGCAAAAGCCCAATATTCAAGGAAATAACCGGTGAGTTTTAACCCCGTGAGGATGTCCCCTTCCTCAATTTCCCCATTAAAACCCGCCTTAAGAAAATCAGGAAGATTGAGCAATTTATCACGATAGGGCAAACCCTTTTCAAGTGAGACCGCGCAACCTGATTTGGGGCTGACATAGCTCAATGTTTGGCTGTCACCGCCCGCAACACAACGTAAAAGATCAAGACCAAAGCCCAATTCTTTTAACAATGAAATTTCCCACATCACATAGGACGGCCCCCAAAGCGCATCGGGCAAAAGTTCAAAAAGCGTTCTAATCCCGTGATAAATGCCGCTATGGCTTTGATGATCGGGAAGCAGAGAATCACACAGGCTGCAGGCCGAGAGAAATGCCGCCAAACGCAAGGGACAGTTTAGGATAGGCGCAGAAAAGTTTTGTGAATCCAGAATGTTAAAACGCCCCAAGTAATCCGCCGTCCGTGATTGCCATTCCACACTCACGCCATTGCCAATTCCCAATAAAGACCGATTTTTGGCCGACTGCGCGCCATAAACATATCCCGAATACCGGCCATGATCCGCACATAAAATGGAAATCACGGCACCCGTTTCTCCGTGTGGCCGCAGTGAAAGAATAATGCCGTTATCTTGCCATTGTTCCATGAAATTAGTGTACGTGCCCTTTTTTTTGATACTGTTTTAATGCCGTGAAAAGCCAACGCCAGAGTAGAGATCATGAACAGGTTCTAAGCTCTAAGATATACGCTAGCTACCGAGAGTG
This sequence comes from Alphaproteobacteria bacterium, assembly GCA_039808785.1. Classification (GTDB taxonomy): domain Bacteria; phylum Pseudomonadota; class Alphaproteobacteria; order Micavibrionales; family Micavibrionaceae; genus UBA1573. The sequence continues at coordinate 6,537 of JBDHTT010000039.1, read as the reverse complement.
ATGACCTCACGTCCGCTTTTCACCCATCCTTTGATGCCACCGGCGAGCGAGGAAACATTGCCATAGCCCATTTTTTGCAAATTATCGGCGGCAAGGGCCGATCGATTGCCGCTTCCACAATATAGCACAACAGCAGAGTCTTTTTGGGGCACAAGAGTATGGATTTTTGCCTCGACCCACCCTTTGCTCAGATGATGTGCGCGCACGATATGATAGGAAGAAAACTCATCGGCCTCCCGCACATCAATCAGCAATGGCGGGGTAGCGGACTCAAGAATTTGAGCAAGATCATCACTAGAAATCTCTTGAATGCGGGACTTTGCGTCTGCGCACAAGCTCTCAAATTCAGCCGTATGAGGGATGGGAGCGGTGTTGATAGTCATCGGAAAGCCTCTGTCTTTCTATATCGGGGTTGGATAGACTCTATTGGATTCGCGCCATAAATTATGAACGGGTTTTAAGCGGATTCTAAGCAGATTCTAAGCCGCTGGTTTAATGATTTTTTCAATAATATGAGTGGTGCTGTAACCTTGGGTGAGCGGGATTAATTTCACCTCCCCGCCATAGGATAACACGGTTGGGACTTCGGGAATTTGATCGAGCGTATAATCGGCCCCTTTGAAATAAATATCGGGTTGAAGATGCTGGATTAATTTGCGGGCGGTTTGATCATCCCCCGCATGTGTCGCCCCAAAAAAGATCACCATATCAATGGACCCAAGTGCCCCCAGAACCACCGCGCGCGAAAACTGGTCATTCACCGGGCGGCTTGGCCCCTTTAATAATTTCACCGCAATATCGGTATTTAATCCCAGCACCAAACGATCACAATAATTGCGGGCATCATTGAGGTAATTCACATGGCCCGCATGCATAATATCAAAACAACCATTGGTAAAACCGATCTTAAGCCCCCGCGCTCGCCAGCGATTGACCTGCTCCAACGCTTCATCCCAATCACAAAGAGGTGCGCGCCGTGCGCGGTCCAACGCGGTGAAATCGCCCGATGGCGTAGTTTCCAACATGGAATCGCCCGCATGATCAGACTGCGAAAGAACCTGTTCCAAATCCTGATACCGAATGGGCGCGGTTCCCACTTTCCCCACCACAATACCCCCGGCGATATTGGCGAGAGCCACCGAATCAAATAAATTAGCTCCCGTTGCCAATCCGGCCGCAATGGTGGCAATCACAGTATCACCAGCACCGGAGACATCAAACACCTCCTGAGCATGGGTGCGCAGGTGAACGGGCCGGTTAAAAGATTGACGGTCGGGGGTGCTTGAGATAATGCTCATGCCATCTTGTGATCTGGTTGCGACCACAGCCGCAATCCCGCTTTGGGTGATGAGTTTTTGTGCGGCTTCGACAATATCGGAATCGTTTTCGGTCGCGGCGTTGTGCGTGGCCTCACTCAATTCCTTACGGTTCGGGGTCACGATATCCGCGCCGCGATATTTGGAATAATCATTGCCCTTAGGGTCCACGAGAACCGGGATGCCGCATTGCTTGGCCCCCTTAATCACCGTTTGCAAAACTTGCGCACTCAGGCACCCCTTGCCATAGTCCGAGAGGATCACAGCCCCGTGGAGCGGTAAAATATCCGTGATGTGGGTACAGATTTTGCGCTCTAACTCCCCCTCCACATCACGCGCCAGCTCAGAGTCCACGCGCAGCAATTGCTGATGCCCCGCCAAAAAGCGAATTTTAACTGTGGTGGGGGCGTGCGGTCGCACAAACAAATCACCCGATGTGCCCCCGGCGGCTTCGGCCAGTCCCATCACCATATGGCCGTAATCGTCATCGCCCACCACACCCACGAGCCGCGCCCCGCACCCCAAGCCGTGAAGATTAGAGAGCACGTTCCCTGCCCCACCAATCATGCGATTTTCCTGTTTTGATTTTAAAATAGGGATCGGCCCTTCGGGTGAAATACGCTCAACATCTCCGCGCACAAATCGGTCCAGCATCACATCGCCGACAATCAGGATTTTTGTGGAGGCATAGCGGCCAATAATTTCGAGCAATGTGCGCGGATCACTCATGGAATATCCCCCACCAGGCGGTAAACGGTAAAAATTGATGAGAATAAACAAATTTTAATGCATTTCTGCCATTTTGTTCACTATTTGTCAATCTTTGACGTATTTAATAGTCATATGGGACATTTTCGTGCGACTTTCATTTTTCATGGTTGAGCGTATCATGAGTCAAAAGAATATCGGGTTTTTATCACGCATTCAGAATTTATTTCAAAAAAACAAAATTGGGGAAGTGCTGGTTAATCGCGGCCTTTTATCCCCTGAGCAATTGCGTTACGCCCTCAAACAACAAAAAATCACGCGCCAGAATTTGGGGAAAATCCTCCTTTCTCACGGATTAATTTCTAAGGGAGAATTGCATACAACCTTGATGATTCAGGGTTCCTTACGTTTTGCCCTGGCTTTAGCGACTCTAACCTTTTCACTCTTTACACTCTCCCCGCGCAGTGCCCAAGCACAAGAAATTAAAGACATTCCGCTTTCCATCGCCGTCAATGCCCTGGATATCACCGCTGCCCAAGGCGTGATCCAACCAGCATTATTCGGGTCGGGTGAACAGCGTTCAAGTGATCTCTCCGCCTTTACCAAATGGAGCGCAATGTTTGATCGTTTTCAGATGGAAGTTGATCAACCATCCTCACAACGCCTTATCCGCCAATGGCGCGCAGATTTGGGCAATTTGCGTGGGCGTTCCCTCATGGATATGGTGGTGGGGGTTAATGATTTGATGAATCATGTGCCCTATATTAACGACAGCCGCAATTGGAATAAGTCGGATTTTTGGGAAACCCCGATTGAGTTTTTGAGTCGCGGCGGGGATTGTGAAGACTTCGCGATTGCCAAATATGCCTCGCTGCGCGCGCTGGGTGTGCCGGAATCCCTGATGCGGATTGCCATTGTGAAAGATATGCAGAAAAATATCCCCCACGCAATTCTCATTGTCTACACCGCCGATGGGCCCATGGTGTTGGATAACCAGATTAAATCCGTGATGCGCGCATCCTCTATCCTGCATTATAAGCCGATTTTTTCAATTAACCGCTCGGCCTGGTGGGTGCATATGGATCGTCCGCTTTACAGCCCCGCCCAACCCACGCAAATTGCATCAGCTGCACGCTAAAGCACTAAACCGCGGCGGTATCCTTACCCCCGCATGGCTTTTTGCAGGGCTTTGGCTTCGTCCACCATTTCCTTATAGGCAAATTGCGCAATTTTTTCGATATCCCCGGCGGCATCGCAATTAGGTGAACGCATTAACAACGGCGTTTGATGGCGAATGGTTTCCTTCACTTTCGGGTCCTGACGCACCATTCCAGCCAGTGGCGGCGAGAGGCGCAAGAAATTTTCACAGGCTTTCAGCAAGGTTTTATAGGTTTTTTCGCCTTCGGCCTTGCTTGAGGCCATATTGACCACAATCGAAATATTTTTCGACATGCCCGCCGCCGCGCCCAATTTGATAAAGGCATAGGCATCAGTCAGTGAGGTCGGTTCATCCGTTGACACCAAAAGCGTGCGCGTGGCACAGGCCGAAAACATGCGCACCGTACGGTCAACACCCGCGCCCAAATCGACGACCACGACATCATAGGCATCCGACAAATCAATTAATTGGTCGCGCAACATGCCCAACCTTTGGCTCGGCAGGGCAGAGAGCGAAGCCTGGCCCGACCGGCCGGCAATAATGTCAAATCCGCCATCTTCATAACGTTGCACGACTTTATCAAGCGACAAACGGCCGCGAATAACATCGTTCAAATCACGCTTGGGCATTAATCCCAATTGCACATCGACGTTGGCCAACCCCAAATCGCCATCGAATAACAGGGCTTTTTTGCCCATACGGCTGAGCGCATGAGTGAGGGAAATGGAGAAAAATGTTTTCCCCACGCCGCCCTTACCCGATGCCACCGCGAGGATATTCTTGCCGCGCGGAAACACAGAGCCATTGGCTAAATCTGGGGAGAGTGTATTTTGAGCTAGTTGCATATCGGTGGCCATTATCGTCGTCCTGTCGGTTTATGGCGTGGAAGGGAAATTTGATGAGGAAGTACGCAGTGTTTTTTGATTGTTTAACTCAGTTGGAAAGAAATAGGATGCAAGATGGCGCGGGGTCAGGGGCATAAGACCTTCAGCCACTCCGGCCGTTGCGCTTGCGTCCGCTAATGCAAGGCCGCCATAATAGGCACAAGCCAGCACACCACCCATACGGCGCGCAATATCCAATCGCGTGATGACACAACGCCGAGCGCCAAGACCCGCAAAAACGCGGGCGGTATCGGCACAATCCTCAATATCCCCACCCGCCGGCATTACCAACACGGGTTCAATGGGCGCACAGGCAATGAGCTTTGCCAAAAGGGCAATATCATGGGGCGCAAATGGATTGATCCCGGCCGTATCAATTAAAATTTGATCCTTATCGGCATGTTCGGCAATGAGTTTTTTGAGTTCAACAGTGGAGCGCGCCGCCTGAAGCTCGATCTCCATAAGTGACGTAAAAGATTTCAGCTGTTCATTCGCCCCGGCCCGCATCATATCAGTGGTGATCACGGCGATGCTCAACCCTTCCATCACCGCGCGGGCGGCCTGTTTGGCGACCACGAGCGTTTTCCCCGCACCGGGGGATCCCACAAACATCATGGATTTTTTGCATGGCACGATCGGCAAAGGGGCAAAGCCGAATAATTGCTCAAACGCGCCGATCATGGCGATGGCGGGCTCTTCAACGCTCAGCAATTCCACAGAATGAATAATTTCATCGACAATATCTTCGGGAACGCCGTGACGCAAAACGGCATCAACCGTTTGTTCAATCACGCGATCATCAAATTGATGTTCATCGTCATATTGCAACCAATCATCCGCCCCGACCGCTTCATCGCGATCACCAATTTCAAAGGCAAGGGGGGGGGCAAGGGGGGAATGTAGCGCGGGGTTTATAAGCGGCGATTGCCCGATCACGGAACGGGGAGAGGCCAGCGCGCGGTCGTCCTCAATCGCGGCGCTCACCGATACGCTGCGGCCGCCATTTTCTTCGCGCGTTGCAAGAATAATGGCGTCTTCACCAAGAGTTTCTCGCACCATCTGCATTGCTTCGGACATTGTTTTTGCTGTAAACGACTTAAGTCGCATCGGAGGGTTCCAGACTGATTCGTCCTTAGTATATAAAAATCAAGCCCCTCTGACCAGCGAATTATGCTGGTTGCACTTGTCGCATCCCATTTGACCACAGAAAAATTAAAAAATGATTAAATCAAGCGGCAAGATTAAGCGGATGAAATCTCTCCGCTGTCGGCTTTTAGAACCTGTTCATGATCTCGCGACGGTACAATCCCCGCTTATTAAATCTTCCTGGCGGCGATAAACCCAATGATAGCCGCCAGAAGCAGAGTGGATTTCGGGTTATTCAGCAAGGGCGCCTTCACATATTCCCCGAGCAGCTCCGCCCCACTGCTAACCAATTCTGTGACATCTTCCTTATATTTGCGCACGCGGTTGCGTTTATAACGCACAAAACTATAAACGCCGAGCAGCACCAGCAAGGCTAAGACAATGCACAGCCCGCCTGTGACTAGGGCCGCAACTTCTGCGGAATATTGATTGCTCAGCCATATGTGACCGGCATAGATGATAAAGATCATCCCCAGCACCATGAGGGTGAATGAAACCATGCACAACGCACCGATCCACTTCAATCCGGTTGTGGATGGCGGCTTGTTATTCAACAACCGGTCAATCACGGCAACCTCAATTGCGGATATTAATGCGCTCATCATTTCATTTCCTCATAGTGAAAATATTTTAAGTCTCACATGCCTTAACGACGGCCAAACAACATGCTCACAATCGCACCCGCGACAAAGGCAACAGCCACGGATTGAAGGGGCTTTTCACGAACTTGCCCCTCAAGCGTATGAAGGTGGTCACGGCCGGACCCTTGCAATTCTTTTAACCGCGCCAACAAAACTTCTGCCATTTGGTGGGATTTCTCACTCCCCTCCTTTTTCAAATGTTCTGCCAGTTCGGTCACGTTATCCTTGAGCGAATATAAATCGTCTTTGATTCTTTTGGCATCAGATTTAATCTCAAAATTTTGCATGATAGCGTCCTTTCCATGTCTTCATTTTTAATTCAGGGTTAAATCTTATACCTTATTAACCACCAAATCCAGAGCAAGTTCCAAAAATCTTGCTGATCATCTTATTCCGCTTTGGCGACAGATAAAATCTGAAAAAAAGCCATTATGTGACTTTTATCTTTTCCTTTTTGTGAATTCATGGCTATAAAAAGCTTAAAATCATAAGCGATGGAAACGTGAGCCAAGAATTTATTCATTTGCATGTTCATTCGGCCTATTCATTGGCCGAAGGGGCGATTCCCGTCAAGGGATTGATCAAAAAGGTCAAATCCATGGGCATGGCCGCCGTGGCGGTGACGGATTCGGGCAATTTATTCGGGGCCATGGAATTTTCGCTAGAGGCCGCAAAATCAGGAA
>JBDHTT010000038.1:0-11927 GCA_039808785.1 Alphaproteobacteria bacterium | reverse complement strand
AGAAGTTTACGCCGTCCACTTCAGCCGATCCGCCAATTTCACCGATCATAATAATCGCTTCGGTTTCTTCATCATTGAGGAAAAGGTCAAGCGCATCAATAAAATTCGTGCCATTGACCGGGTCCCCGCCAATCCCGATGCAGGTGGATTGCCCCAGACCGGCGGCGGTGGTTTGATGCACAGCCTCATAGGTCAATGTCCCGGAGCGGGAGACGATTCCAACCTTGCCGCGTTTGTGGATATGGCCGGGCATAATCCCGATTTTGCATTCGCCCGGCGTGATCACACCGGGGCAGTTGGGGCCGATCAGGCGCGTTTTTGAACCGCTAAGCGCGCGTTTAACTTTCACCATATCAAGCACAGGAATTCCCTCAGTAATGCACACGGCCAGTTCGATTTCGGCGTCAATCGCCTCAAGAATAGCGTCAGCTGCGAAGGGGGGCGGCACGTAAATCACGCTGGCGTTACATCCGGTTTCGGCCTTGGCCTGTTGCACCGTGTCAAACACCGGCAGCCCCAAATGAGTCGTTCCGCCCTTACCCGGCGTGACCCCGCCCACCATTTTAGTGCCATAGGCAATGGCCTGTTCCGAGTGAAAGGTCCCTTGCGCCCCGGTAAATCCTTGGCAAATGACTTTGGTATTTTTATCGACCAGAACTGACATTGATTTTATCCTCTTCTTTGGAAAAGCACTTTATCAAATTTTTTCGTCCAATCAACTGAATAATTTTTAAAATCACGGGTTATTCAGCTTATTTCAAATCGCTATTGCTCGGCGGTCGGACCTCAATGTCGTTTTATATGGGAAACCTGAGCCGTGTAATAAGCCGACATTTCCAGCAGTGAGATCAACAAGCTTAATCGGCTGGTGGTGCAAGGGGATTCGAGCAAGGCTTGTTTTTCCATCGATGAAAACGGACAGATCATGGCAAGGGCAGTCATGAGCATTTCATCATCTTCGATATTATGCAGCAGCGACCAATCCAGCGTAATCTCATGAATGGCGAAATATCGTTGCAACAGGCCGCATAGTTGCTTGCGGTCAATCGGGGGACAATCGATTTTTTTCAAATCATCTTCAAACCCGCTCCAATCCGGTTGGATGAGGCGATAGGGCGTATCTTCCTTGGGTTGTAAGACTAGCGTGGCTGGATCATCTTCACGCACGCGAAAACGGCAGATCCCGCGCAGAGTGACTAAATACCGCCCCTCCTCCAGCTCCACAAATTGAGTAATGCGACCGGCGCAGCCAATGTGATAAAGCGGTTCATGTTCATCAATCATCAGATTGGTCATGGTGGGAGAATCGGTCATCTCCAGAGCATCCGCATCATCCTTGAGGTGCGGTTTTTGCCCGCGTTCATGGGTGATGGTGGCCCGCAACGCAGATTGAGGCACAGACAATTCCGCCATAGGTTGGACAATGCCAATCATGCGATTGGTTTTAAAAACATCATCCACCATGCCCATATAACGCGGTTCAAACACATTTAAGGGCAAATCCCCACGCGGCAGCAATACCACACCGTCCAGCGGGAAAATCGGCAATATGTCGGGCAAGTCTTTAAAATTCGGGTCAAAGGGATTCTGGCTCATTCGTTCCTCATGCCCTATACATAAATCATCATGGTTAAGAGAAAAGTATGGCAGAGAGTTTGCGGCGGCCCTGAATGCTTGCCTGGTCATTAAATCCCCAGCTTTCAAAATATTTTAACAACTGGGTGCGCGCTTTTTCCTCACTCCAATTCCGATCAATCCGCAGAATTTTGATCAATTCGTCAACCGCCTTGTCCTTCATATTTTGTGCGTAATACCCCTCCGCCAAATCAAAATGGGCGGCGCAATCCTCAGGAGATTGCGCTACGACGCGCTCTAATTCCGCGAGTTTGCCAATCTTCTCCGCCGCTGTTCTGGCTAGCTCCACAGCGGTTTTCAGTGATACAAAATCAGGGTTTTTTATCACTTGCGCCGGCGCGTGCTCAACCATTCCGCCGGCACCATCGAATTGCCCGGCGGCAATCATGACGCGAGCCAAGCCGATATAGGCCTCAGGATGTTCATTCTCTTGAGACAAAATGAGCGCATATAAATTTTGCGCTAGGGCAAGATCATTGGCGCTCAAAGCAGTTTTTGCCTCCGTCAACATCGCCGGGATGTCAAGCTGATCCGCGGCCCCCAACTCCTCATCATCCCCATGCGGCGCATGTTGGTTTTTCATTTCAATCAATTGCTTGCAAAGCTGTTCCAGATCAGTCTGAGGCCGCAGCCCTGCAAACCCGGTTACCGGTTGCCCCATAAACACCACCACCACCATCGGCACCGATTGCACGCGAAAAGCCTGCGCCAGTTCCGGCACCTGGTCAATATTGACCTTTGCCATGGCAATCTGGCCCGCATGCGCAGTAACAACACGTTCCAAAATCGGCATTAATTGCTTACACGGCCCGCACCATGGCGCCCAGAATTCCACAATCACCGGACGCTTCATAGATTGCGCCATCACCTGAGTGTCAAAATTTTGTAAATTTGCCTCAAAAATATACTCAACCGCCTTTGATTGAGCAGCGGATTGCGAGGAAGATGTGGGGTTTAGTCCGATTAACATGGCATAACTCTTTATGGTGAATGCTGCACCTTAAGGGCTTGCGTGGCGCAAGTCAATAATATGCGGTTCAATATCAAATTTTTCAAGCAAGCGCAAGAAATCTTGCGGCGCAAAGCCAATCGTTTGATCATTGATCATGGGATGCACGTTGATGATTTCGGCCGCCATCATGGTTTGATCCAACACCAATTTCACCGCGTGAGCATGATCATTTAAAACCGCGAGCGGCGTAACCGACCCCGGCCGCACCCCTAAAAATTCATACAAAAGATTAGCCGAGGCAAAGGAAAATCGCTTCAACCCCACCAAGACCGCCAATTTTTTTAAATCAATTTGAAGCCGATCGGGCAGAGTCACCAGAACCAACGCGCCCGATTTATCTTTCAAAAACATATTGCGCGTATGCATTCCGGGCATCACATCATAGAGATAAGTCCCATCCGCAACCGTCATAATCGGTTCATGATCATAGGCACGATGGGGGATTTCCAGCCGCGTGAAGAGCTCAAAAATCCCTTTCGCGTCATATCGCGGGGCGCGCGGAATAGCATCCGCCGCTGGAAAGGCCTGATGTTGCGACAGGTCACTCATGACAATTTCAACGATTATTTTTTCGCGTCTTTACGCGCTTTGCGTTCGGTTTCAATCAGTGTTTTAAACTGGTCATCCTCAATATATCCGCGGATAATCTGATCGCCCACGATAAAGGCCGGCGTGCCGGAAATATTGAGTTTTTGTGCCATTTCATGGTTTTTGATCAACAGGTTTTTGATCTCATCACTCGCCGCATCTTTTTTCAATTTCTCAACATCCAACCCCACTTCTTGGGCAACTTTACTCAATCCTTCTTCGGATTTTGGTCCAGACATCGTGATTACTTTTTGGTGAAATTCCCAATATTTCCCCTGTTTATTGGCCGCCAAAGCCCATTTGGCCGCAAGGTTGGATTGTTCAGAGAGAATAGGAAATTCCACAAAATGGAAGTTCAAATTTTTATCACTCTCAAGCAATTTTTGCACCGCGCTAAACGCATGTTTGCAATATCCGCAATTATAGTCGAAAAATTCAACAATAGTGATATCGCCCTTAGCATTGCCCACCTGCGGCAGGTCTGCATTTTTATAAAAGAAATCGCTGTTTTCTTTCAGGACGGCAATTGAGTCCTGTTGGCGTTTCACCTCTTGATCTTCTTGGTATTTCCTCACCGATTCCATCATGACTTCGGGATGATTCATGATATAATCATGGATCATTTGATCAATATCTTTTTTCTGGCTTTCGCTAAAATGAGCATTCGCAGCATTTTGTACGGCTTCGTTCAGGGTTTTGGCCGGATCAACTTTTGGGGCTTCTTCGGCCTTTGCATTGGGGATAGCGAATGCGGCAATAGCCATCCCGAACAACAAAAAGGCGCGCATCCCACCCGCATTTAAAACTGACTTAAATGAAGAAAAGCCGACCTTTTGAATCTCAATAACCATTGGAACCACCGAATAACTCCCAATAAAAAACATTAAACCTTAAAAACCCCAGCGAGCACTATTAAAGCATTTTCTTCCCGCACTTTCAACGACACTATCAGCATAATACAGGAATCATATCAGAAACTCATTAACGATTCTACACCGCATCACCATTCCAAATAACATCAAGTAAAATTAGGGGGTGCGTTACATCGTAATTACAACCGCCAGGCCTACCGCGTGCCACGAATGCGCAGCCGCCCATCCTTTTCGATGCCGGGCAGGACCTCACCGCGGATGCTGAGAACCGCAGCATTTTTATTGGCGCCACCACCGATGGATGATGCATAGGCTGCGGGGATCAACGCTTCCCATTCCAGCTTACCCTTCGTTATTTCATAGCGCACCAAAGTCCCATCAAGTTTGGATAGATCATCCAGTAATTCCTGAATACGATATGTGTGATCCAGCACATCATTTTTTGCCATGGCTTGAGCATCGCTGAGGAGTTTGACGCTCGCATCCTCTGCCTGGGACCTGACATCATCAAGTTTACGGTCCATAATGTTAATGGCAACATATTGCACGGCAATCAACCCCATCAGGAAAACACTGATCGCCAGACCTGAAATTAACAACATCCGCGCCATGGCGCGTGATAATTGTTCAGTCCGCAATTGGCGGTTTTTCCAGGGCACCATATCGGCCGTTTGCGGGTTGATGGTCACAAAATTCGCATCCATGCTTTGAATGCGCGGTAAAATGCTACGCGCCGCACCTAAATAAATCTGCAAGCGAGACGTTTCCGGGTCCCAGCGCAACGCCCCGGCAAAACCGTCCATTTCGAAAATATACACCGTTTCCTTATCCCAATACTCGCTGTTTCCAGGGAGTGCTGCCGCCAGTGGGCACCAGCTGTCAGGGCTAGAGACCATGGTATAAGACGGACAAGCCAAATACCAAACGCGGTCACCTTCTATGGAGTAAACATAGTGGACTTTTTCAGTAGCACAAGCCTGGGAAGCCGCGTTCCATACCGCCTCATCTTCCGTTCCCGGAATATAGGGAAGTGATCCACCGATCAGTTCTGAGGGCAAAAATGGTTCCAACTGATCAATAAAAGCTTGGCGTTCCCCGGCTAAAACCGTTGCCAAATCAGGCTGCAGCGGCTTACGGGGTTTTTCAGGCTTTTGTTGTGAAGGCGATGTCATAATTATTGCGTCCCCCCCCCCATTAATCCACTCATCATACTATCCATGCTCATGTTCATCACTGTGAGCGCGTAAATCGCGCTACCAAAACCAATTGCCAAATAAACGCCGGTTAATAAAAAGGCAATCCATACGATTAATTTGTGCTTGGTTCGCGCACTTTGAGCCCGCAAATCAGCAATTGATTCCATGATTGTAGCAACTTGAGAGAGGTCCGACAAGCTTGCAAGTTCCAAACGCTCCGACCTGTTCAAGGGTTCCCGATCAAGGGCCACACCCAAACTCACCCCACGGGCCAGTTCGGTGTTGGCTTGCTCCCAATAAGCGGCAACTTCGGGAGAATTGGCGGCCTCCCCCGATTGCTGCAACGTTTCATCAATCGGTACGTTACTCTTGAGCATCCGGGCCGCGGCGGCCATTGAATCGGCAAAGCTCAAATCACGCATATATCCTGAAATAAGCGGGATTTTGCGCACTAATCTTTGTGTAGGCCAGTCTCGCTTACCTCTGTTCATAAAAAACGAAAATACGCACCACGCCATAAATCCCGCGATACCAAAGGCCAAATAAATAAGAAGATCCCAGATAAGCGCAAGGTTAGACGTAACGCGCGTGTATTTTTCCAACTCCTCTCCCCCTTTGGGGGCGTTATCCTTAAACCATCCCAACACCATGCTTTTGCCCCAAAACAGCGATTGCACAATCGTGATTACGTCAAAGGCTAGCCACCCCATCGTCCCCATAATCGCGCCGGTATTTTTGCGTTTTTGGGTGATGGTGTTGATCGCATAAGGAATCCCTTCAAGCAACTTCCCCGCCCGTTCGCTGGCCGAAATAATTGCCAAGGTGGAGCGGTCAAAAATCTGAAGCGATTTAAGTGCATCAATCAACCCCAATCCACGGCTTAAGGCTTCACGCGCAGGAGCCAGAATATTTTGCCGCGTGGGGTTGGTTTCGGCCTCAATAATCTTCCACAGCGCCACCCCAGGAGAGGTGGAGGTGGAGCGAAACATGATCCCGCGCAGCAACTGCACTTGCCACCAACTCGACCTCGCCAATAACCGTTCCATTGGCGTGCGTTTATGTTGACGAATGGTGAGAACATGCCCGCCGCGTTTGCGCACAGCATCACGCACATCGCTCTCAGTGGGGAGATACATGGTCTCAGTCATTTGTTTGGGACCTGCACGACCTTCATAGGCAATTTGGACGATCCATTGTTGCATGATGACTTACGACTCCAAATATCCCAATGCCGATTTGGGGTCCACCAATCCCTCTAACACCAGATCAATCAATCCGTTGCGTCGCGTATGAACGATAATACCTTCTTCATGCACAATATCATTCACGTTGTGCATCAGGGCTTTATAAATGTGGTCGCGCTCCGCCGGTCCCAACGTAATCATCAGAGCGTCCAATAAAAGTGTCCGTCCCGAAATACCGGTCCGATGACACAGATCACATCCGCTGGTATTAAGACGCCGAATAATCGCCGATGATTCAATACCTAATTGCTGCAAATCTTGCGCATTTAGGACGTCTCCTGCACGACCTTGGTGCGCACAGCCCTGACAGAGGGTCTTGACCAATCGTTGATTGATAATGGCCCGTACCTGTTGTGCGAGAGTAAAGGTTGAGGCCCGCTCCCGCTCTGACGGCATCAAGGATTTCAATCGTTCAAAGGTCTGAAGCGCCGTATCCGCATGAACAGTAGAAATCACGGTGTGGCCTGATTCTGCAGCTTTGAGTGCAGTCTCCACTGTATCACTGTCACGCAACTCCCCAATCACGATATAATCTGGGTCATGGCGCATGGCGGCGCGGATCAGGTCGGAAAACTCACCTCCGCGCATTCCCGGACGCACCTGCCATTGCGTGGCGTAGCGCAGCTCATATTCAATCGGATCTTCAATGGTCAACACATGCCGCCGCCGCCGATCAATATACTGAATACAGGCATACATGGTCGTAGTTTTCCCCGATCCGGTCGGGCCAGAAAGAATGACCAAACCCCCGCCACCCTTAATTTCGGGGGAGAGAGACTGCGCCAGATAATTCCCGACATCCTCATGACTTTTGAACAGCTCATCGAACCCTTTGAGCGACGCACGGTCAAGCAAACGCAACGTGAGTTTCTCGCCATCTTGCGCCTGCGGTCCTGCCGCTACCCGGACATCAATCACACGCCCTTGCCAAGTAAAGCTAAATCGCCCGTCTTTCGGGCTAGTACGGTCACCGAAATTCATCCCCGCATCCCGCTTAATCAGGGTGGTAAGCCGCGCCATCGCATCCATCGGAAGCAAATGAATCGGCACCAAATCCCCATCAATACGATACCGTATCCAATTGGGTGAAGTGGGGTTGTTATCCTGTAAAATATGAATATCAGACACGCGCATTTGTAACGCTTCGGCCAACATATCGCGCATAAACTGATTAAGCAGCAAACCGTTATCCGTATCCGCCAACCATAACGCCAGCGTTTTTTCACAACGATCTGCTGAGAGATCGCGCACCGCGCGCATGGTTTGAATTAATTCTCCACGGTCCCAAATCTCGGACACAACACGCTCTACCATCAATCCCGAACGATTGGCGGTGGAAATCAAGGCATCAATCTGGCGTTCATTCAACTCATCCAGCGGGGCCACCCGCAGCACTCCATCATGCAATCCGATCAAATGAATATGGAGCGGCAACCAAGACTGCACCGGCAAAATCGACCGCAGCTGATCCCCATTGGCATGGTCACGCAGGCCAGAGCGGCCGGCATCCTCATCATTCACGCTGGGTGTTCCGGCCATATCGAGCAATTGCTCAACCGTTCTGGTGACGCCCTGCTCCATAAGCACCAGCCGCTCACGCTGGACCATATCCAAATATCGCTCCCGCCCCTCACCTATGCGGGCTTTGCGGCGATCGGGTTTGACACGGTGTACACCCTCCCCTGCAGCGTCATCGCTCAAAGTGGCGGGAGGGGAGGACATCATCGAGGATGGATGGGATGGATGGGACTTATGGCTCATGCCCGCATTTTAACTCGCAATTCTTAAGATAAGATTAGCAAGTCCACCCGCGCAATTTTTATCCCCTCATTCTCCCTTTCCACTTCCCATCGGGAGAAAATAACTCTCTCTGTCACCCCATCCTCTGGGCTGTTTGGCACGAAGTTCTTCTATATCAATAAATATGGCAAGGGTAAGATTGCTGTAGTTGTTGTTTTACGATGCGGCCTTTCCCATCTCGCGGCCACGGTTGCGGGCAGCTTCGAGTGTCTGGCGCAATAAGGGCGCAAGACCGTTGTCCCCATCCATCAGGATTTTCAATGCGGCCTCGGTCGTGCCGTTAGGGCTGGTGACATTTTTGCGCAGTTGGGCGGCGTCTTCGGATGCTTGGGCGGCCAGATGCGCCGACCCGAAGATTGTTTCACGAGCAAGGGTGAGAGAGAGGGTGCGATCAAGCCCCAGTGACTCACCCGCTGCCGCCAAGGCTTCAATAAAATAGAACAGATAGGCCGGACCGGACCCCGAAAGTGCAGTCACGGCATCCATTAAAGTTTCATCCTCAATCCACGCGAACTTGCCCACGGATTGAAACAAGGTGCCGATAAATTCTTTTTGCGCGTCAGTGACATATTCATTGGCAACCGCCACACTCATGCCATGCCCGATGGCGGCGGGCGTATTGGGCATAACCCGCACACTACCGCGCATAGCGTTTTGTCCGGTTGAGGTCGCGCGCGCGAGAGCTTCTAAATTTTTAAGTGTTTTTCCCGCTGCAATCGAAATCAAAACTCCGTGAGAGTTGAGCCGCGCATGGGCACATGCCGCAACATCATGAATTTGGTCGGGTTTCACAGCCAAAACACATAAATCAAATTGTTCATGGATATCGCTTAGATCGTGATAGTGAGCCCCAGGATTATGCGGGTCGCACATGATAATTTTGAGCGCAGGATGATGGCGTTGCCACCCCTGAAGCAAGGCCGAGCCCATCTTGCCGCATCCCACCAATAATAAATTTTGTGCGCAGTATTCTGTCATGTGTTTGTCATGGCCCTTGCCACGCCTCATACTTCGTAACCTCGCACTTGATGCGGGGTCTGTATGCAACCGTTAGACCATTTTTGGTTTGGGTAGAATCAAAAAAACGGTCCAAGCATTTGTTTTGTCGCATTTTGTCACGATTAACCAGATTCCACTTAATCGCAAAATGCTCTGGACCCAGGATAGTCAAAGAAGTCTCACAAATTTGACTTTTTCTGTTCCGGGGATACGGGCTGATTTGAAATTTGCGGGCTGTTGAGAGCATGAACTCGTTCCTAGGATACCCCCGCAACCGGCATCAGGGCCAGGGCCAATTGCTCCTCATCATGGGTTTTTTCCGATGCCAACACCATAAAGGCGGGATAATGCGCATCGCATTCATCAATGGTGAGGGTGAGCAAATCTTCAAGGATATTCATCATTTCACGCCCGCTTTGAATATGGCGCAAGAGATGCACCGCGCGATAAGTCGGGATCATCGTCTCCCCCGCCAACACAAACCGCCCCATCCAAACTCGACCATTCATTTCATTGATCAGACAGCATGCCTCTTGATACGCCGCGTCAGCAATACGCAGGTGATATTCCACGCCGATCTGAAGCGCCGCCATATCATCTTCCCACAAAAACAAGATATGATAACTGCCATATTGGCCGCGCAAATCCATGAAAATTTCATTACGGTTTAACCGCGCATAGTGCCATTCCTGACGGCCCAGAATATCCTCCACCCCATCCAACGGATGATCATCAAAGCGGAGTTTTTTACGAGTGGACGCGGCCCCGGTCATGGTGAATTATACCTTGCCAGTGGGGGATTTGCCTGTGGATTTTTGTACGGATTTTATGGCAGATTTTGGGGTTGATTTTGGGGTTGATTTTTTCATCTTTGGCTTCGCAGCTGTCTTGCTTGATTTGGCCAGCTCAGCCGACTTTGCGGCTTTCTTGGGTTTAGAATCTTTAGCTGCCCTAGAAGCCGGTGATTTCAAGGGTGCGGCCTCAATCCCCAAGGCTTTTTCAATCACACTGAGACGATCCTTGATGGCCTCTTGTTCCAGCCGATATTGGGACATAAGGCCAAGCAAACGATTGAGATCATTCGGAGCATTTTCGTCGCGCGCATCGGACTCACCGCTTGCGCTATCCTCTGCACCACCAAAGCCTCCGCCAGAGCCCCCGCCAAAACCCGCAAACGGGGCAAACGGAAAGCCGGCGAATTTGCCGCTCATCTGATCTTTTAATTGATCTTTTAATCCGCTGCCGATTTGCTTGCCAATCCCTGTCATGATGTTGGCGGCACCACTAGCCATACGGGTTAAATCATCGAATAATTTATTATCTATTGTCATGGTCAAAACCTTCTGTCTTTTCAAAAAAAAGAAACTCCATATTGCTAGCACCAAACCCATAGACCTTGCAAGAGCACCCAAAAGCGATTATCACAGAAATATGAATTTTGTTTGTATGGAGAAAAAACATGATCATCGTCACCGGCGGCACAGGATTTATCGGGTCAAACTTGGTATCGGGATTAGAGGCACAAACCAGCGCCCGAATCGTTGTCTGTGATACGTTTGGCATTGAGGATAAATGGAAAAATATTGCTAAGCGCAAGCTGCATAACATCGTCCCGCCCGCCCGTTTATTTGAATATTTGAATGATCACGCGGATGAAATTGAGATGGTGTATCATATCGGCGCAATTTCATCCACCACCGAACGTGATGTGGATTTGATCATCGAAACTAATTTTGTGCTTAGTCGCACTTTGTGGAATTGGTGCGCGCGTAACGGCATACGGTTTGTTTATGCGTCCTCCGCCGCAACTTATGGCGATGGAGAATTGGGATTTGAGGATAATGACACGCCTGAATTTCTCTCTCATCTACGTCCGCTCAACCCCTATGGATGGTCGAAACATTTGGTGGACCGGTATGTTGCCGGAATTGTACATGGCGAGGAAAAAGGTACCATCCCGCCGCAATGGGCCGGGTTGAAATTTTTCAACGTCTATGGCCCCAATGAATATCATAAGGGCGATCAAATGAGTGTGGTGTGCAAACTCTACCCTCAAGTGGCTGCGGGTGCTGCGGCGCGGTTGTTTAAATCGGGTAAGGTCGGGTATGAAGATGGCGGACAGTTACGCGATTTTGTCTATGTGAAGGATTGTGTGGATGTGATGATCTGGCTTTATCAGAACCCGCAAACCAGCGGCCTTTTTAACGTGGGAAGCGGTCAGGCGCGCAGCTTTAAGGACCTCGCCCGCGCGACCTTCGCCGCCACCAAAATGCCTGAGAAAATTCACTATGTGGATATGCCCGAAGGGCTCAAAGATCGCTATCAATATTACACTCAGGCCAACATGAAAAAATTGCGCCAGGCAGGATACACCGCCGCCTTCACCACACTTGAGGCCGGCATCGCCGATTATATCGCCACCTACCTCTCGCAAGATGATCAATATTGTTAAGAGCCTGTTCGTGATCTCTCTGTGCTAAGGCGCATTCCTTGAAATTTGCTCATGAGTCTTGAGCAATAAAGGAAGGTAGAATAGGGCGATGAAAATGCTCAAAGCCGAAAAAATCATCAATGCGGTTTT
>JBDHTT010000037.1:0-12249 GCA_039808785.1 Alphaproteobacteria bacterium | reverse complement strand
ATGGTGTCCATAAGATTTATCATTATTCTGATGATTCCGCGCCGCCACTCAACACCGCCCCCGTTGCCCCTGAATATCTCGCGCAAATTATCCATCCGCTTGCGCTGAATTACAGCCACGTATTGGCAGCGGCGACTCAATGGGGGAAAAATTTATTGCCGCGATTGGCGGCATTGGCGGATATTCAGGCTGTCTCTGATGTCACACAGATTCTTGGGGCCAATCATTTTATTCGGCCTGTCTATGCGGGCAATGCATTGGCGGAGTTTCAGGACACTCAACCGCGTCATTACCTCACTATTCGCTCCAGTGCGTTTCCGGCGGCAGTTACAACGAATTCTAGTGTAAATCCAACAGAGTTGGAGCGTGGCCTTGCCCAGCGCGCGGAATCCCTACGCTGTAGCGAGTTTGTTAACCAAACCCTGACCAAATCTGCACGCCCGGAACTGCAATCGGCGGCGCGGGTGGTGTCTTTTGGCCGCGGGATTGGTTCAAAGGATAATGTGGCATTGATCGAACAATTGGCGGATCGATTGGGCGCCGCGATTGGCGCATCGAGAGCCGCCGTTGACTCCGGCTATGCTCCCAATGATTATCAGGTGGGCCAGACGGGCAAGATCATTGCGCCTGATCTCTATATCGCGGTGGGTATTTCCGGGGCGGTGCAGCATCTCGCGGGAATCAAAGATGCCAAAACCATCGTGGCCATTAATAAAGACTCCGACGCCCCCATCTTTAAAATTGCCGATTTCGGATTGGTTGGGGATCTGTTTGAAATTCTGCCCGAATTCACGGCGAAGATGTAAAATTTTAAAATTGCAAATTTTTTATTATTTATGTATAACTACAGCCTTTCGGCGGTCATGAATTATGCAGTATATACCCATAACCACAGACGCTCCTGTTTCTGGGAACGATCTCTCGGAAGAGCAGCTCAGCTTTCTAGGTGTTTAGTCCCAATGATTGATTGCCAAGAGTCGTCGCAGAAGTAAAGATCGTAAACAGGTTAAAAAAAACCCGCTGTCAGTTTTGGGGGGGAAGGTTTGACAGCGGGCTTCAACGATGGTCAGTCTATGGTGTCTCGGGTATAGGAACCATAAGCATGCTTACAACCCCTATGTTTTTAGTATCTCATCATTTTGGCTCAAAAACAACATCAAAAACCAAAAATATCCTTAATAATCAAACAATTAGACAAAAGTATAGATGCACTTCACCGCACCTAATCACAAGGATAGGAACTTATAGCCAAGACGGAATCAAATGATCATTTTATTTGATCCGCGCTATATTTCCACGCACGGTTACAGTCCGGCCAAATAATCTTCATACTCGCGCTCGGACATGAGAGCGTCCAGTTCACCCTGCTGCATGATCTCAAACTTAGCGATCCAGCCATTTTCCTGTGATTTCAGCAGATCAAAATCCGCTTCCAGCCCCTTATTAACCGCGATAACTTTACCACTCAGCGGGGCGTAAACTTCGGCGGCAGTTTTCACCGATTCGACCACCGCAAAATGTTGCCCCTTTTCATAGGTGGCACCCATTTTAGGCAGCTCAACATAAACCAAATCCCCCAAAGCATGCTGAGCATAATCTGTAATTCCGACCACGGCAACGTTCCCCCCCTCTAAAAAAACCCACTCATGTTCCTTGGTAAATTTCATGATTTTCGTCATATTGGGCCATCCTTCCAAAATTTTCTCTCAAATCGTCTTTAACGCGATGATTATCAACTCAAACGGATGATTTGTAAATCTGCGATTTTTCACTCGAAACTCAGACTGTCGGCGACGATTTTGATTTTGCGGCCGTGTTGGCGGCAGTTCCAAGACCGCTAGCTTTAGCCAGTTTGCTGCGATGTTTTGTATAGTTGGGGGCCACCATCGGATAATCATGCGCCAACCCCCACCGCTCACGATATTGCTCCGGCGTCATATTATAAACCGCCTTCAGGTGACGTTTGAGCATCTTAAGTTTTTTGCCGTCCTCCAGACAGATAATATAATCCGGCATAATGGATTTGCGAATGGGAACTGCCGGCTGTGGACGTTCGGAAAGCGGCGAGACAACGGCTTTGGGTTCACTTCCCAACCCCAACAAACTTTTATACACACGCTCAATGAGCGCCGGAATCTCCGCCGCATTTACAGTATTGTGAGACAAGTGAGATGCCACAATTTCAGTCGTATAGGATAGTAATTCAGAATGCTTGCTAGGTGTGTTTTCGGGCATATTTCAAACTTTCAAAAAGTATTGTCAGATATTAAATATTTAAATACCCACCTGATCAAAAAAAGAAAGGGTAAAAATTACTTTAATTTTGGACAATATGAATCCTTTATCAAATAAGTTATAATCCGGCTATAACAATTTTAGAGTGAGTCATCACATGCCACAATATGACGTGATAATAATTGGTGCGGGACCGGTGGGGTTATGTATGGCGGCGTTATTGATGCGCGCCGGGCTGAAAGTTTTGGTGTTGGAAAAGCAGGACCAAAAAAATGTTGCAAACCCAAGCTATGACGGGCGCGAGATTGCCCTGACTCATTTTTCCAAAAAGATTTTGGACCGCGCAGGAATTTGGGATCACCTCAACCCCACGCATATTTCATTGATTAAGGATGCTAAGGTCCTCAATAAAAACTTCGATCATCCGTTGTTTTTTGATCACCGGAAATCGGGCAAGGACCATTTGGGATTTCTGATTTCGAATCATTATATTCGCCGCGCGGCCTATGATACTGTGCGCGCCAATCCGCATATTGACATACGGTTTAATGCCGATGTGGCGGGCATTGAATTTGATGAATTTTGCAATATCATCGCCCTGAAAAACGGTGATCGCCTAAAAACAAAGCTTGTGATTGCGGCGGATAGCCGTTTTTCGGCCACACGGCGCATGGCGGGGATTGTCACCAATCTCCATGATTTCGGGCGCACCTGTATTGTGTGCCGGGTCAAACTCGACCGTGATCATGATGAAACTGCCTATGAATGTTTTTTTTATGATCGCACGCTCGCCGTGTTACCGCTCAATGGCCGTTTTTGTTCGGTGGTGATCACGATTGCCACACAGGATGATCATCAAATTCTTGGGTTGAGTGCCGATGAATTCTCCCGCGATATCACGCAGCGGATGGAGGGGCGATTTGGCAAAATGACGCTTGATACGGAGTTGTTCCCCTACCCGCTGGTGGGAAGCTATGCGCAAAAATTCACGGCCGCGCGCTACGCACTGCTCGGGGATGCGGCTGTGGGGATGCATCCCGTCACGGCACACGGATTTAATTTTGGACTGCGCGGGGCCGATACACTCAGCCGTGAGGTGCTCTGCGCCCACTCGCTCGGCCTTGATATCGGCACCACGGACGTACTCTCGCGCTATGACCGCGCGCATCGCCACGCCACTTGGCCGCTTTATCAGGCCACTAATAGTTTGGTGACGCTGTTTACCTCTACTGCGCCGCTCGCGCGATTGGCGCGTCACGGGCTGTTGAAATTGGGCCGCGCCCTCCCACCCGCCCAAAAATTGATTATGAACCAGTTAACCGAGGCCGCATCATGAAAAATGTTTCTCAGCTGAATGAGCCTGAAATCCTTGCCCTTGCAATCACCAGCGAAGAAGAGGACTCACAAATTTATATGAACTTTGCGGCGCGGCTGCGAGTTGATTACCCGTCCACGGCGCAAATGTTTGAAGAGATGGCTGCAGAAGAGCAAGAGCATAAAAACCGCCTGATTGACGTATTTCATGCGCGGTTTGGCGGCACGCTCCCCTATATCACGCGCCAGGATGTGCGCGGATTTATGAAACGCAATCCCATTTGGTTACTCGATAATATGCGTATCGAACAGGTGCGGCATCAGGCGGGATTAATGGAAATTGAGGCCTCAACCTTTTACGCCAAAGCCGCACTTCAGGCGCAAGACGTCGAGGTGCGAAAATTGCTGGGTGACCTCGCGTTGGCGGAGCGAACTCATGAGGCCAAAGCACTGGAGATTGAACAAAAAAATGTTTCTGCTGAAGACAAAGAAACGGAAAATGAGCTTTCCAAAAAACTTTTTGTACTGCAGATTATTCAACCGGGACTGGCTGGTCTCATTGACGGGTCGGTGTCCACACTTGCCCCAATTTTTGCGGCGGCCTTTGCCACACATCAATCGCATGATGCGTTTTTAGTGGGACTTGCGGCCTCGATCGGTGCGGGGATCAGCATGGGATTGACAGAGGCCATGTCGGATGACGGTGCCATCACCGGCCGCGGCAGCCCGTGGCTACGCGGGGTGGTGTGTGGTCTAATGACGACAATTGGCGGCCTTGGCCATACGCTCCCTTATTTAATCTCTGATTTCTGGACGGCGACGTTGGTGGCGGCTTGCTTGGTGGCGCTTGAACTTGCGGCCATTTCCTACGTGCGCTGGAAATATATGGATACGCCGATTGTCTCCGCCATGGTCCAGGTCATTTTGGGCGGGGCTTTGGTTCTCTTTGCAGGAATACTGATCGGTAGCGCATAAGAATTTCATAGCTACATTTTCCGGAGCAAAGGCAAACGTTTTGGAACTGCCTTAAGCTCAGGACCTATTAATTTGTGCAGACAATGCGCTTCACTTGCGTCAGAAGGTTGCCGGAAAAAGGTTGCCGAAAAAACGCCGATGTAGACTTTCCTTGATGCCAAAGAACTTGTACTCTCCAAAAATATTGGTAGAATTGAGCAAGGTGTGGTGCAAGGTCTTGAGAAGGATGTTGGGCAAGTCATGGAATGTGGCCCCCAAGAATTATCAGATCAAATCGTGACTTTTACACGTTACGGGATGACAAAACATCGGTCTAGGGGGAAAGCACCACTCTACCCCCATGGATACAAATATATGTCATCATCCTTTTTTGGTACCAAAAAGTTCAACGCCGGCGCGGGCCGTGTTGTCCAGCTCAAGCTTATAAACCTTGATCCGCGCCGCCATCACATCGGGGTGAGAGAGGCATGTGCACAACAGCTCATCCGCCAGGCTTTCCAACAAATCCACATGGGGGCGCATTGGCCATTCCTTAATCACCAAATTGCGGACCAGATCATAATCAATATAGGATAAATCCTGAGATGGTGCGGCGACCACATCATTGCGCGACCACAATTCCGCCGCCGCACCGATTTTTTGCGCGGCCAGATGTTCATGCGGGTAAATCCCGATTTTCACCTCGGCCACCAACCCCTCGACAAAGGTTTTGCGCAGCGCGGGGTTGAA
The DNA here is from genome assembly GCA_039808785.1 of Alphaproteobacteria bacterium. GTDB lineage: Bacteria > Pseudomonadota > Alphaproteobacteria > Micavibrionales > Micavibrionaceae > UBA1573. Next base: position 6,996 of record JBDHTT010000037.1, on the reverse strand, counting down.
GGTGTAGGTGTGTTCGGCGGTCATCGTTTCCTCATCTGATTATCTTTACTCACCTGCTTTTGCCGCTCTGGAAAGCCGTTCATTGATCGCAATCCCGATGCCGATAGTGGGGACATTCATCACCGCGATTTTTGAAAATTCGGGTTGATCCAAATCGCGCAGATAGGCAAAAAAATTGGCTGCGGCTTCTAACAAATCGCCCTTTTCAGAGAGGTTTCTGATCTGCCCCGGCGGCAGATCACGCGCCGCCCCACCACCCCTGATCCCCATAAATTTGATTGACCCGAAAGCCAGCAAGGCTTCATCCGGTGCCACATCCACGGCCTGCAACCGCAACGGAATTCCAGGCGCATAATGGCGCAGCAATTGCCCCGGAGAGCGCGGGGTCTCAGTCGGGTTAAGGTCATAACGCACGACCTCACCCAAATATCGCGTGATATCGTCTGCCGTAATTGCCCCGGCGCGCAGGATAACGGCTTCCTGCCCGCTCAAATCAATCACGGTGGATTCAAGCCCCACCGCGCACGATCCACCCGCGAGGATCAGCGACACAGGCGGCACCGCATCACCCAAACTTGCGGCCACATGATGGGGGGATGTGGGGCTCAGGGTTCCTGATCGATTGGCACTGGGCGCGGCCAGCGGCACCCCGCAAGTTTCAATGAGTTTTAAGGCCACCGCATGATCAGGCACCCGCAACGCCACGGTTTCCAACCCTGCGCGGGTCAAATCACAAATGCGCGTGCGCGGATGTTTGGGGAGGATCATCGTGAGCGGCCCGGGCCAGAATTGATCGGCCAAAGCCAGCGCGCGGGAGTCAAATATTCCCTCCCCCTCCAACTGCGCCACATTTGAACCGTGGGAAATCAGCGGGTTAAAACTGGGCCGACCTTTGGCGGCAAAAATTTTCGCCACTGCGTGGGCGTTCGTGGCATCCGCCCCCAAGCCATAGACAGTTTCGGTAGGAAAAGCCACAACGTCACCGGCCTTAATCAGGGCTGCGGCCTCCTGCAAAACATCATCTGTGGGGGCCGCGATTTTGGTCATGGAAAATGTTGCTCAATCATTCATTAGGCGCTTATTTAGTTACGCGCAGGCCGCGCTGGGTAACTTTAATTGCGCACAGGCATCCTTAATCAGCGCACAGGCCTTTTCCAACGCCGCATCCGATGTCGCATAGGAAATGCGGAAATAGGGTGATAAGCCAAACGCCGCACCATGCACAGCCGCCACGCCAACATGATCAAGCAAATAGGTCACAAAATCCTCATCGGTGTTGATCACTTTACCGCCCGGGGTGATCTTACCGATCACGCCCGCACAACTTGCATACACGTAAAACGCCCCTTCGGGAGTTTGGCACGTAATGCCCTCGGCCTCGTTCAAAAGGCCCACCACACGGTCGCGGCGGCGTTTATAGATCGCGCACCAATCCTTCAAAAACGATTGATCACCATTGAGTGCCGCCAGCGCGGCAGCCTGGGAAATCGAACACGGGTTGGACGTGCTGTGCGATTGAATATTTGAGATTGCCTTGATAATCTCCTTCGGCCCCGCAGCATACCCAATCCGCCATCCGGTCATGGCATAGGCCTTGGACGCCCCATTGCACGTCAAAACACGGTCATAAAGCTTCGGTTCAACCTGGGCAATGGTTGTGAATTTAAAATCATCATAAACCAGATGTTCATAAATATCATCCGACATAATATAAACATGCGGATGCCGCAAAAGCACATCCGCCAACGCTTTCAACTCGGCCTCCGAATAGGCCGCACCCGTGGGGTTGGAAGGGGAATTGAGAATAACCCATTTGGTTTTGGGGGTGATGGCGGCCTCTAAATCCTGTGGACGAAGGCGAAACCCATTGCTTTCCGGGCATTCCACAATCACCGGCACCCCTTCGGCCAGCACCGTCATATCCGGATACGACACCCAATAGGGCGCGGGGATAATCACTTCATCACCCTTATTAAGCGTGGCCATCAGTGCGTTATACAGCACCTGTTTGCCCCCCGATCCGACCGTCACTTGGTCAGCAGTATAGGTCAAGTTGTTATCGCGTTTAAACTTGGCGATAATGGCTTGTTTCAAGGCAGGCGTACCGTCAACAGCCGTATATTTGGTCTGCCCCGCTTTGGCGGCCTGATAGGCAGCTTCAATGATAAAATCAGGGGTATTGAAATCCGGTTCACCGGCGCCAAGACCAATGACATCGCGCCCTTCGGCCTTGAGTTCCGCCGCGCGTTTGACCACCGCCAATGTCGGCGACGGTTTAATTGTTTTCAGTCGTTGCGCAATAAGATCAGCCATTTTTTACCCCGCTTTTCATCGTTTATGAGTTTTATTTTTTACAGTCCTTTTAGAGTTTTTAAAATCCCTTTACGGGCCCCTTACCTAATCACAATACACTGCCCGCCGCCCTGTTTCACTTGGCCGCAGATGGATTGCGCATTGCTTGCGGCCACGGGCCCGCCCTGCACGCGGTAAAACACGCCCTTCGCGCCTAAATCAACCTTTTGCACCCGCAGCGTGAGCGATTTTAACGCCGGATATTTCCCCTGTAATTTCGCCCAATTGGCGCGCGCATCGGCATCGGATTTCACGGCGGCAAATTGAACATAGGACGCACCCTGATTACCCGTAGATGCCGAAACAGCGGATGAAGGCGGTGTCGTTTTTACAGGCGGCGCAGCCTTATTCATCGCCAATTGGGTTAGCGGCGGTTGTGAGGGTTTTTGCGCAACTTTTTGAGTCTCAGCCTTCTGAGTCTCTACTTTCTGAGTTTCAGGTGATGCCAATTCGGCCTTCAATTCATCAATAATGTTTTTAGCTTTATGATCTTGGAGAGCGGGAGGAGCAGCTTGAGACTCTTGGGTGTCTTGAGCCACAGCACTGCCCTGATCGGCCGTTTTGTTATCGTCATTCGGATCGCTTAAGGACTCGGATGGCGGGGGTGCAGCATTGGCCGATGGTTCAATTTTTTCCACCTCATGGTCCGAGGGACTAGGCTCCCCAGCCGCCAAAACTTCGTTTTTACTCACCGGTTCTTCGGTTTCATCCAATAAATTTTCAATGGTTTTGCTGTTTTCACCTGTGGCCGATGTCGTATTCAATGCGTTGAAAATCGTGCTGTCTTTATTGGGAATGGCCACCCCGCCCGGCTCATCGGGTTTGACCTTATATGCCGTTTCATCAGCACGCATCACGGGCAAACTGGCTTCGTCCACGCGACCGTTTTTATCGGGCCAGGTCGCCCATCCGATAATCACCACCACCGCCATAATCCCCACGGCGGCCATCACCATAAGGGTGCGCGCCATGGATTGCGGCATCGGGCTCATGCCGTCACGACGCAGCAATTTCTGCAACAAAGTTTCTTCATCATCAAAATCATCGCGGCGCGGCATCTCGGCAATCCCTCTCAAATATCCCCCAAAGACTAGAATTGCATAAGTCGCTTGTCAAGGATAAAGACAAAATTTAATGGCTATTTTTTGGAGAAAGTTCTAGAGAAAAAACGACTCAGACAGTTCAAAAATCCTCCGATATTCCAACACCGCGAAACGGTCGGTCATGCCGGCGATATAATCACAAATCACGCGCGCGCGATGATGATCAGAGTGATAAGCGGAATAATGATCCGGATGCGCACCCCCCTCATTTTCACCCGCTATCAATTGCGCTTGCCACCGCTGGGGCAGCAGGAGCGGATGATTCATAAACCCGTCAAATAACTGCGGAATCATGCGCCCGACCTTAAACCGGATGCGTTCAATTTCGTAATGATGATACATGCGTTCGCGCAGGAAACCACGCAATTCATTGACATCGGTTAAAAATTCGGGCGAAAATTCAACAATCTGAACGCCAGCCGATGCAATATCATCGGGGCTTTGCGGGTTTAGCACTCGCAATTTTTCCCGCGTATGGGTCAAAACATCGTCCACCATTTGGCCCATCACATTGCGGATCATTTCAAACACGACATAGCGGTGATGAAGGTTGCCGCCATACTCATCACGAATTTTATCCAACGCGGTTTGAACAATTTTGAGACCCGCAATATCCGAAAGGCTAAAAAGCCCCGCGCGCAGCCCGTCTTCAATATCATGGTTATTATAGGCAATATCATCGGCAATCGCCGCCACTTGGGCTTCTAAACTCGCATAGGTGGTCAATTTTAAATCAAGCGTCCCGGTGCATTGATTTTGCGAAATTTCATACAACGTCACGGGAAGATGATCGCGGCTTGGCGTTTGATCCACGCCCAACACCGGCCCGTTATGCTTGACTACGCCCTCTAACGTCTCCCAGGTCAGGTTCAGCCCCTTCCAATGAACATAGCGATCCTCTAACATCGTCAGCACACGCAACGATTGATCATTATGCGCAAAACCGCCATAATTTTGCATGGAAATTTTGAGCATATCCTCACCCATATGGGCAAAGGGCGGATGCCCCAAATCATGGGCCAAGGCAATGGTTTCCGCCAGATCCTCGTTAATCATCAAACATCTGGAAAGTGTCTTGGCAATCTGCGCCACCTCCAAACTATGCGAGAGGCGCGTGCGGAAATGATCTCCCTCCGCCGATGTGAAAACTTGCGCCTTGTCCTTGAGCCGCCGAAACGCACTCGAATGAATCACCCGGTCGCGGTCACGTTGGAAATTGGTGCGATGACGACTCTCAGCTTCCCCAAACACGCGCCCCCTTGATAAATCAGGCCGGCACGCATACAGCGCGAGCGGCAAAGCGCAGTAATTATAATGGTTTTGCGAATCAGTGTTCATGAATAAAGGATAGTGACAATGGGTTCAAACCACAAGGGATGCATAAAAGTTGGTTATTGGACAAGCTTGATTTATTCACTCAGCCATTCCTTGCGCAATTGATCCAAATCACCGCCGGATTTAAGCGTAGCACGGATTTCGCGCATCAGGCGGGAAATCACGGCGACATTATGTTGGCTTAAAATCTGGAACACCAACATCTCCCCCGCTTTTAACAGATGGTGAATATAGGCCCGTGAATAAAGCGCGGAAGACGCCAAACCCAGCGTTTCATCGAGCGGGTTCGGGTCATCCTTAAAACGACTATTGAGCAGATTGATAAACCCGCCGCGCGCGCCCTTCATCAGGGCCCGACCGTGACGCGCTTCACGGGTGGGGGTGACGCAATCAAACGTGTCCATACCGCTTTTGACGCCTTCAAAAATATCCTCGATCTTGCCAATCCCCAGCAAATGCACGGGGCGTTCAGGATGGAGACGTTTGGGAAGCCAGGATAAAATCTCATAAAAATGCACTTTGGTGCCGCCCAAACACCCGCCCACCGCCGTGCCAAAAAAGGGGCGCGAGGCAGTATAATCCGCGCTTTCCTCGCGCAAATCACGATAAACCCCGCCCTGTACCACACCGTAAACGGCCTGAGTTCCGTCATGGGTTTGCTCAAACGCCGTGAGCGAACGATCCCCCCAACGGTGGCTCATTTGCATGGATTTTTCGGTATAATCTCGATCGGCGGATTGGGGCGTGCATTCATCCATCTGCACCACAAAATCGGCCCCCAATTTACGCTGCACATCCATGGAAATTTCGGGATTGAGTCGGCAAATGCTACCATCCTTATAGGATTTAAAAATCGCGCCATCCTGTTCATCAATACGGATCAGGGATTTATTTCCCGATTTGCCCTTGCCCTTGATTTCATCGGCGCCGCTCCCTGTCCCGAGCGAGAAAATTTGAAATCCGCCACTGTCGGTGAGCATCGGCCCGTCCCAACCCATAAATTTATGCAGACCGCCCATTTTTTGCACCAAATCCGGCCCGGGCTGAATATATAGATGGTAAGTGTTGGAGAGAATCATATCCGCCCCCGCTTCACGCATTTGCGCGGGATGGAGATTTTTCACCGTGGCCTTAGTGCCGACAAAGATAAAATTGGGAGTTTCAATAGTGCCGTGGGGCGTGGAAATTTTCCCCAGTCGCGCGAACGAATTTTGATCGCGCGCGAGGATATCAAACCCGAAATTGGGATAGGTCAATGATTGCGGAAACGCCGCCATGTGGGGCCACGCACGTGATTACGCTTGACGCGCGGCAAGAGCCTTTTCAATCGCTTCTTTCACCGGATGCAAAGCAGGATCTAGTTTGGAAAGCGAAGTCGTGAGCAAGAATTGATCAAGCCCGCCTTTATGGTCCACCGTACGCAAACCGGCCACGGTGACGCGAACCCGCACCAATTTGCCCAAAATTTCACTGTAAAGGCTTGTATCCTGAATATTTGGGCGGAACGCGCGGCGTGTTTTATTTTGCGCGTGGGACACTTTATTGCCCATCATTTGCACTTTTCCGGTAACCTGACATTTGCGGCTCATGATAACTTCCTCAATTATAATCTTTTTATCAATCTGATATGAAATTTAGGATAAACCTAAATATAAAATCTAGGCCGGACCATAATGCAAAAACATAGTTTGCGTCAAGCGAATTATAGCGTAAAGTGACGATAATTATTATTCAGGCATGAATTCGCCCCAAAACTAACCCGCAAATCTTGCTTTAAGCCACATTTTAAGACTAGATGATGACTGATTTTTCCGACCGATTATCTTCCTCCCCCGCATCCCTGCCGGAACTGGCGCATTTGATTGCAACGCTGCGTGCGGTGAAGCCTGAGCCCATAGAACATCAAATTAACCCCTCTCATGTCGCCATCTCTCAATCCCCCATTCCTCAAGCTCCTCCCCCTCCAGCCTCGCCCGCATATGCCCCGATGATGCCCCCGATCATGCCTCCGCTTTTACCCCCGCGCCTGGCGATTTTTTTAGGGCAATCCCCAAACTCTCAAGTCTCTGAAGACGCAAAGGTCTCTGGGGACTCTCAACACTCCCAAAAAGCTGATTTTATTGATTTATGTTACCGAGATGCTCTGCCGCAGTCCCGGCTATGCGCAGTCTCGGGGGCCGATTTCCGCCTGTATGAGACCCCTCCC
>JBDHTT010000036.1:0-12891 GCA_039808785.1 Alphaproteobacteria bacterium | reverse complement strand
CACGCCGACCGCCAAAAGGAGTTCCAGCAAACTGAAACCGTGGGTGGTTGATAAATTTTTACAATCCCTCATGGTCGGCCTCACCTTTGTTATCCATATTTGTTTCAAATTTTATGCACTTTGCCTTACTCCCATTCTATATAAAAATTATTAATATTTTGTTTTTTTTGGAAAATATTATTTTTGGAGGTTCTTGCTGTCTAAGTATTTGCTGAGGAAAAAACTATGTGTTTTATTGAGCGGTTTCATGGTAGAATCTATAAAAAGCGGGGAGCATCTGGCCGCAATTATTGAGAGTATATGAGGGCGGCGTTGAAGCACGGACAAAAAATTATTATTTTGCTGGGGTGTTTTTTAAGTCTATGGGGCCCTCTCCATGCGTCTGCAGCGGAAACGCAGGTCGGCACGCCTCAAGCGATTGACAAATCACGCTATGAACAATATCAAAAGCAAAGCGAAGCCTATGCCGCCTTCACGTTTAACCAGCTTTGCCTGCGTGATTATGAATTTTATCTAACCCCCCTGAAGCGCCCGCCAATGTATCAAAAACCCAATGTGGCGGTTGAGCTGCCCAAGGCCTGTAATTGCTATACGCGTGAGATTATGTCGAAAATTCCCGCGAGCGATATTATTCAATCCATGACCTTTATGTATGGCTATCAATCCAATCGCTTTGTCGCGCAGCAAAACCAGAAAATCCTCAGCAATAGCCGTACCGCCGAAAAAGTCATGAATTTTATGGATGACCCTTCAATTCGAAAAAAATGTGGCTTTAAACGCTAAATTCTCCATTTTATCTTTGCCCGCAATGTGATAGTGCTAACATGGCTGAAGAAAAGTTTCAGAGAGAATCACCATAGATCCCTGTTGGGTTTAATCGAGTGTTGCTATGCCCAAATTAAAAATTAATAATACCGAAGTGGATGTTCCCGCCGGGACTTCAATCCTGCAGGCCGCGGAATTGCTGGGATATGAAATCCCGCGCTTTTGTTATCATGATAAACTCAGTGTGCCGGCCAATTGCCGCATGTGCCTGGTGGAGGTCAAAGGCGCCCCCAAGCCCGTGGCATCATGCGCCATGTCGTGCGGGGAAAATATGGAGGTGTTCACGGCCTCCCCCATGGTCACCAAGGCCCGCCACGGTGTCATGGAAATGATGTTGATCAACCACCCGTTAGATTGCCCGATTTGTGATCAGGGCGGTGAGTGTGATTTGCAGGATCAGGCCTATGGCTATGGGTTTGACCGTTCGCGATATGCTGAGGACAAAAGGTCCAAACCCGACCCGGATATGGGGCCGCTGATCAAAACCGTGATGAATCGCTGTATTCAATGCACGCGGTGTGTGCGGTTTTCTGAGGAAATTGCCGGTGTTGCGGATTTGGGGATGCTTAATCGCGGCGAGGATTCAGAAATCACAACCTTTATTGAAAAGGCCGTCGGGTCCGAACTTTCGGGGAATTTGATTGATGTGTGCCCTGTGGGGGCCTTGACTTCCAAGCCCTATGCCTTTACCGCGCGCCCGTGGGAGCTGCGCAAAACCGAATCAATTGATGTTCATGATGCGGTGGGGGCCAATATCCGCATTGATTCGCGCGGCAATGAAGTGATGCGGATTTTGCCGCGTTTGAACGAATCGGTGAATGAGGAATGGATTGCGGATAAAAGCCGCTTTGCCTATGACGGATTAAAACGCGCACGGCTGGACCGGCCCTATGTGCGGGATGCCGACACGGGTGAATTGCGGGCGGCCGGTTGGGACGAAGCACTCAAAATCGTTGCGGATAAAATCCGCGCTACGCCCCCCAATCGCGTTGCGGCGATGGTGGGCGCGTTATGTGAGGGCGAATCGATTTTCGCACTCAAAGAGCTCATGATTTCTTTGGGGGTTAAAAATCTGGATTGCCGCACCGACGGCACGTTATATGACCCGTCTGAACGCTGCGGTTATCTGATGAATTCCACCATTGCAGGGATTGATCAGGCCGATGTGATTCTTTTGATCGGCACCAATCCGCGTTGGGAAGCACCGTTGGTGAATGCGCGGATTCGCAAAAATATCCTCAGCCGCCGGATCAAGGTCGGCGTGGTGGGTGATCAGGTTGATTTAACCTACAAAACTCAATATATCGGCGCGGGGCTCGATAGCCTCAGCCATGATCACAGTTTTTTTGAGCTGCTTAAAAATGCGCAAAAACCGATGGTGATCATTGGTCAATCCGTATTCCTCACACCGCAGGGTGAGGCAGTCCACGCGCTCTTACATGATTTTGCGCAGGCGCATCACATTGTGCGCCAGGACTGGAACGGCTTTAACGTCCTGCAGATTGCGGCTTCGCGCGTCGGCGCACTGGATTTGGGCTTTGTCCCGCAGCAGGCAGGCCTCAATGCCTATGAAATCCTCGCGGCCTCGCAAAAGGATGAGCTGGATGTGCTCTATTTGATGGGTGTGGATGAATTTAACGTGGCGGCTTCGGTTGGTGAGAAAACTTTTGTGATTTATCAGGGGCACCACGGGGATCAGGGCGCGGCGCGGGCGGATGTGATTTTGCCCGGTGCGGCCTATACGGAAAAAGACGGGCTTTTTGTGAATACCGAAGGCCGCGTGCAAATGGCGCGGCGCGCGGTTTTCCCACCCGGGGAGGCGCGGGAGGATTGGAAAATTATCCGTGCAATTTCCGATTATGCGGGCAAACCGCTTGGCTATGATACAATTTTCCAATTGCGTCAAAAGCTGTATGCCGCCCATCCGCATTTTGCCAAAGTCAATGACATTAAGCACAGCCCGTGGGAACCGTTCGGGAAAAAGGGCGATTGGGGCCATGCGCCGTCCGCGCCCACCCTCGTGCCGATCATTGATAATTATTATATGACCGATTCCATTTCGCGCAATTCGCCCACCATGGCGGCCTGCACGCTGGAGTTTGTTGAAAATCCGCAAAACCAAAAGAAAGCGGCGGTTTAGATGAAATTTCTGCTCGCTTTCTTTGTTGGCTTGATCATAAGTGCAGCTGCCCATGCTGATGAAGCTTATAAAAGCAGCTATGATCGTGTTATGAAGACTGGCACGATTCGGTGCGGTGCGATGTTGTGGCCAAGTTATTTTGATCAGGACCCTCTTTCAAAAAAAATATCTGGACTTGGTGTTGATTTTTTTGATGGTGTAGCAAAGCTTTTGGATATCAAAATAGAATACAAGGTCATTTTACAAGGCCAACAAATTGAGGAAATGAAGGCAGGTAGAATTGATGCCGTATGCAATGATGGGCCTTATGTTTTTTCAGCAATGAAGTATCTTGACTACTCTCGGCCTGCCTACTATACCCCAATTTATGTCTATGTGAATGAAAACAATCAACATCTTAATAGATTTGAAGATTTTAATACGCCTTCCGTTAAGTTTGTTGGCATGGATGGCGATGTGAGCATAAGCTTGGTCCAAATGCGCTTTCCAAAGGCCACGCTTGTCACTCGCCCAATGTCCTCTGATGCAGCAAGCCTTATGTTAGATGTTTCCATGGGAAAAGTAGATGCTGTTTATATAGACCCTGTTTCTGTTGGGCTTTTTAATCAAAATAATGTGCCAAAATTAAAGAAAGTTTCAGAGCAGTATCCCGTTGTGTATTCAGTTGGTGTATCGGTGCTGAAAGGTCAGATTGATTTGTTAAATATGCTCAATTATGGGATTGATTCTATGTGGAATACAGGCCAGGCCCGCGAGGTTTTGAAAAAATACGACCCAACTCTTCAGGTTCTGCTGCCAGTTACCCCTCCGTATGAGTTAAAACAAAAATAATAGGCCAGAGGAAAAAATGTTTTTTGAACAGCTTCGTCAATTTATCTCTCTCTATTGGATCGATGCGCTCTGCTTGATCGGTGTTATCGTGGCCTCGGCTGTGGTGATTATGGTGTTTGTGGCCCTTGTGACCTATGCTGAACGCAAGGTGTTGGGGGCGATGCAACGCCGCCAGGGGCCCATGACCGTTGGGCCGTTTGGCTTGCTGCAACCTTTTGCCGATGCGTTCAAACTCCTGTCCAAGGAAACCATTATCCCGACTCAGGCGAATAAGCCGGTGTTTTTTATGGCGCCGATTTTGATTTTGACTTTGGCACTGGTGGCATGGTCGGTGATTCCAATTGGGGCGCAATTGGTGCTCGCTGATATCAATGTCGGGGTGTTGTTTTTATTTGCCATTTCTTCACTTGGGGTTTACGGCGTGATTATGGCGGGGTGGGCGTCCAACTCTAAATACGCGTTTTTGGGCGGCTTGCGGTCGGCTTCGCAAATGGTGTCTTATGAGGTCTCCATGGGGTTGGTGATCGTCACGGTGATTTTATGCACGGGATCAATGAATTTATCGGATATTGTGACGGCCCATCGCCCATTATGGGTGGATATTATGTTATTGCCGATGTTGGGTATTTTCCTGATTTCCATTTTGGCGGAAACCAACCGCGCGCCGTTTGACTTACCCGAAGGGGAATCTGAACTTTCGGGCGGTTTTATGGTGGAATATTCCGCCGGAACCTTTACGCTGTTTTTCCTTGGGGAATATATGAATATGGTGTTGATGAGTGCGATCACCACCATTTTGTTTTTGGGGGGATGGTTGCCGCCCTTTGGCATTGAGGCACTGGCCATTATTCCCGGCCCGATTTGGTTTGTCATCAAAATCTGTGCGGTATTATTCTTTTATTTTTGGACGCGCGCGACCTTTCCGCGCTATCGTTATGATCAATTGATGCGCCTGGGCTGGAAAGTATTCTTGCCGTTTTCCATGCTCTGGGTGGTGGTGGTGGCCGGCGCACTGCTTTACAGCGGACAATTGCCGCAATAATTTAAATAGAACGAAAGACCAAGATATATTCGGTAAAACACATTCGGTAAAATATAGGTTTTCAAATGTCGGTACTTAAAATCACGCGATCTTTTCTGTTACTTGAAATTATCAGGGGCATGTTTCTCACGCTCAAATATATGTTTTTTGTCCCGCGGGTGACGATCAATTATCCGTTCGAAAAGGGACCGCTGAGCCCGCGTTTTCGTGGTGAACATGCGCTGCGCCGCTACCCGAATGGCGAAGAACGCTGCATTGCCTGTAAATTATGTGAGGCAATCTGCCCCGCCCAAGCCATCACGATTGAGGCCGAGCCGCGCCCCGACGGATCACGCCGCACCACACGTTATGATATCGATATGACCAAATGCATTTATTGCGGGTTGTGCCAAGAGGCATGCCCGGTGGATGCCATTGTGGAGGGGCCAAATTTTGAATATGCGACCCAAACGCGGGATGAGTTATTCTATAACAAACAAAAATTGTTGGAAAACGGCGATCGTTGGGAAGCCCAAATCGCGCGTAATCTCGCCCAAACCGCGCCGTATAAATAAGTTGTGTAAAACAAAAAAAATGGGTTGTTTTCTATTCCGTTTGGTAACAAAACGCCCTAGACTGTACTGAATTGACTGCTCTTTACGAATTTTTTGTCGAGTTTTTGGATGAAGTTAACTTTAAGAATTTTGGCCGGTTTATGTGTGGGCGTGCTTCTTTACGCGCTTTATTGCCTCATCATGTTTTCCGCAGACAGACCGCGTGAATTTGTTTTTAAAGAGCCTGTTTTGCCACCTGAGTTACTGGCTGAACAAGCGGCAATGCGCAAATCCACGCTAACATCTGATCAGCAGTTGAAAAAAGAAGCTGCTATTGGATTGCTGCAAAAAGCAATTGACGAATCACAGGCGATTGAAGAGGAAGCCAACAAAGATCGTTCGCCGATATCTCCGGCTTCAGCGACGTTGTCGATTTTAAATGGGTATTATGTCGATGGGAAATTACCGGTTTATTTCCTGGGTACTGTTGATGCCAACATCAGAAAACGCCAGTTCGGACCACTTAATTTTAATGACCCAAAGCCTGTGATTGCAAGTTTGACCAGGAAAAATATTTCCTGTAACCGCAATTCTGTGGGCAATGGGATGTTGATAGGAAATGATGTGGATAATATTATTGAGTGTGATTATCTCAATAAAGGCGTGGGGTCCGGTGATCGCTTGATTCTGGGCGGCCCCGGGGATGATAAGATCACAGATACTTTTGGCAACCGCATTGTCAATGGCGGTACCGGAAATGATACGATTGCTTTGGGCCCAGGGCGGTCAATCATAGTTTTGGAAGATGCGTGGGGCAATGACCACCTGACGGTTGATTGTATGGATTCAAAAGTTTTGCCGAATCAAATTCCTGATGATTTTCCGTTTCCATGGACCTATAAAACCATGAATTTCATAATGCTTTCCCCGCGATTGGATCCAAAACAAATTGTTTGGGATGGATCAACATTGGTGAATAAAGATGGGGGGGATCGGCTGACGATCAATGAAAATTGCTTTACCGTTGTACCGCCGATCGGTGCCGATGCCCAAAAACCGACTGAAAATCCAGTGCATTAGTGAGCGTTTGTAAAAATACTCTCAGAGCCTGTTCAGGATCTCATGCGTTTTTCGTAAAACAATATGAATTTTCTTCGGTAATCACCATATCCAATGGCTCATCATGCGGCTCTGTCGGGATATGATGCGGCCATAATTGCGACTCATAACCCCAACCGATGGTGACTATGTCATGATGACTCCTTAGATGCTTGATTGTGGCATCATAATGGCCCTGGCCATAGCCCAGGCGCGTACCAGTACGGTCAAACGCCAGAAGCGGCACAAAAATTATATCGGGGATTATATCGGAGAATATTTCACTCGCGCCAGACTCAGTTTTCAAATCAATTTCGTCGATTCCGAATTTGTTGGGGGATAGGTGAGATTCAGGGGTAAAAGGATAAAATTTAAGCGGCTGTCTGCGTCCTATGACATGGGGAAGGCAAAGTGGCACTCCCTTATGCCACAGCGTCTTGATCAAATCCTGAGTTGGCATTTCATCGCGAATGGGAAGGTAAACGCCAATGGTTTTGAGCGACCTTGTAGGTGGATTTTGAAGAGGGGTTGCCGCGATACTCAAATCAGCGAGCAAATTAGCGGCACGTTTAATCGCGCCGCCCAAATCAGGTTTGGCGGCAAAGCTTTTCGCGCGGTAATTTTTTGCTAGGTTTCGCAGATCTGATTTTGACATCGTCATAGGAGAGGAGGTCCTAGGTAAGAGGGGGGCAAGAAGGGGCAATCGGGCCCGCGCGTGCAGCAAAAAGCAATCAAGAAATGAACGGGGAAAAGGGACGAGAGCCACGCCAGCCGTGTCAACGAAAAATCCGCGATGACCCTGAAACCAGGTGGGCACCATATATCTAAGGCCACGGCCAAAGACAGGGACAGTTCCCTCGCGAACTTATGTATCGGTCAGTGGGATTATAGTCAATCACGCACTGCGTAGCCCTCATCTCTATTATATATGATTTTGTATGGAAAAATAAATAGGATTGATGAAATATTTTTATACAGAGTGCTTTCGAACCGGAGGGCTTTCAAAAGGGGCAGCATAGGGGGATCATGAGTAGGTTCTTAATTATGTTTACTGCTGCGTGCGCGGGTGCAAATTTGTTCGACTCTTTGAGTCATGCGCAGGATGAAATTGCCCAGTTCCTGTTCCTCTTGCGGTTCCATTCCGGCATATTCGATGGTCGTGGGGATCGATTGTTCGGCCTTCAGGGCGGTTTCGACCTCCCTAACGTGGTCATAAAGATCATAAACCTCATCCGCCAATAACAGGCTGGTTAGCACCATTGCCTGAGCTTTATTACCATTCGCCGCCGGCGCAACCTCTCGCATGCGCTGATCGACATAGGCCCCAAGCTCGGCAACACGGTTTTCCTGGCCATCATCACATTCGACTGGATAAACTCGTCCATCAATTTGTAAGTTTACTTCTGCCATTTTGTCCTCATATTTTTGATATCGTTTGAGCCTTTAGCTTAGGTCTGCGAAACTATTCGGTTCACCCTGCCGCTTCCCGCAATAAACGTTGCACCTTGTCAATGGTTGAGTCCAGCTTATCCGCTAAAATCAAAGCCGATGCATCATTGGCAACTTTATGAGTTTTGCTCCAATCCGCATGATTGCCAACGGATTTTGGCGCGGGTTGAGCAGGCTGGGTGCTTGGAGCGGCTTTTGCCGCCTGTGGGACTTTTGCTGATGGCGGGGACTGCTCAACAACAGCGGACTCATGCGCCAAATCATTGCTTTCAACGATAATGGTTTCAGAGAACAAATCAACTTGTGGAGGCGTTGGCTTTCGTGCAGATTTTTGGAATTTCGGTGCGTGCGAAGTGGCGAGTGTCGGCGCAGCAGGCTCTGCAGCGGCCTCTGATAGGGCGGCGGCCTCGGTGTCCGCCATAAGCTGCGCCTTGAAGGCCTCTAACTCCTCTTCGAATTTTTGCCGCTCATGTCGAATCAGCGAATCAATACGGTCATTCACCGCGGCATCCAAGCGCGCCTGAACTTCGACTTCGATATAGCGTTGCGCATCGCGGGAAATTTTTGCGGCGAAGTCTTCGCTTTCCCGCCGTGCGGCGAGCGCGTTCATTTCGGCATTGGCAAGACGTAAATGAAGGTCATCAATCTGACTTTCACGGTCATGGATGATGGTTTCCATTTCATCGATTGCCCGTTCAAGGCCGCACAAATACTCATAAATATTTTCTGCTGACATGGGTACCTCAAATTTGACTTTGTTCACCGTTCACCGAAGGGGAGGGGCAACTACATTTGACCATGTTTGTCCCCCTTGAAAACTTTCTTTTTTCCGAAGTTTTATAAAAATTTCAACGTGCATAGTCTCCAGAATGGCTCAAAATTCAGATCGGCGTCAAGACCAATTGCGGCGGTTGCAAAAATTACCCCCAGAAATATACGCGCTTGCGCGGTGGAAAAATGACATGCCCTTGCTTATGTATCTTTTAAACGCAGTCGGCGATAGCTAAGCGCTTCGGCGACATGGCGGGAGTAAATAATCTCACTGGCGTGATCCAGGTCGGCGATTGTGCGCGCCACACGCAAAATTCGAAACCATGACCGGGCGGAAAGTTTAAGTTTATCCGCCGCATTTTTCATGAGGGCTTCGGCGGCTCCATCCAGTGGTGCAATTCTGTCCAAAATATCATCCTGAGCATCCGCATTAACGCGCATTTTTTCGGGCGCCTCATGGGATTGAAAACGTTCAAGCTGCAACGTGCGGGCGGCTTCAACACGGCGCGCGATTGTCGCGGAACTCTCCCCGTTTGGGGCTTTGCTCAAATCATCCACGGAAATTGGCGGCACCTCAATTTGTAAATCAATACGGTCGAGTAAGGGGCCGGAGAGTTTGGATTGATACTCCTCGGCGCATCTGGGGGCCTTGGTGCATTCTTGGCCTGTTTGCCCGAAATAGCCGCAGCGACAAGGATTCATCGCCGCAATCAATTGAAATCGAGCAGGATAGGTCACGTGGTAATTGACCCTCGCCACCAAAGTTTCACCGGTTTCCAGCGGTTGGCGCATGGATTCCAACGTGGCCTTGGCAAATTCGGGCAATTCATCCAAAAACAAAACTCCGTTATGCGCCAGCGAAATCTCCCCCGGTTTTGCCTTATGTCCGCCCCCAACCAAAGCGGGTTGTGACGCCGAATGGTGCGGATCGCGAAAGGGACGTGCACGCAGCAATCCCCCACGCGGCAAGGTCCCGGCGAGTGAATGTACGATTGAGGTCTCTAACGCTTCTTGCGGTGTCAGTGGCGGCAACAGGCCCGGCAAACAGGACGCCAGCATAGATTTCCCTGACCCAGGCGGCCCCACCATCAACAAATTATGCCCGCCGGCTGCGGTAATTTCCAACGCACGTTTGGCGGTTTCCTGGCCTTTGACACTTACCAAATCGCGCAGAGTTTCGCCCTCAATATCCTCCAATTGCGGTTGCGGGCGTGTTAAAACCTGAAGCCCTTTAAAATGGTTGATTAATTGCAATAGAGTTGACGGTGCAAGGATAGGAATATCCCCCGCCCAGGCAGCCTCCGCGCCGCCTTCACGCGGGCAAATCAACCCGCGATCATGGGTGAGTGCCTGAAGCGCAGCCGGCAAAACCCCTGCCACGCTTCGCAATCCGCCATCCAATCCCAATTCGCCCAACGCATAATATTCGTCAATTTCTTCTTGCGGTAAAACCTTCATCGCGACCAGAAGGCCAAGGGCAATCGGCAAATCATAATGACTGCCTTCCTTCATCACATCTGCGGGGGCGAGATTGACAATCACCCGTTCAGTGGGGGAGGATAGACCCATCGCGTGCAATGCCGCGCGAACGCGCTCACGGCTTTCCGCCACCGCCTTATCCGGAAGCCCCACAATGTTAAAACTTGGCAATCCGCCCGCGATTTGCACTTCGACATCAATATCGATCACCGAAATCCCGCGAAAGGCAACGGTTCTAACTTTGGATAGCATCATCTCACACAGCCAATTCTTGAGTTTATCAAACAGTATTTTGCGCGTAATTGGGCTGAGTATGATCATTTTAAGTGCGCTGCGCCATAGGATTTTTGCCGAGCAGCACAAAAACTCTGTCAAAAGCATCAGATTCGAGTAGTTTTTTGTCATATTATGTAACGTAGTTTGATATACTAAAATGAGGGGGTGACAAAATGTCCAAGCTACTTGGCATAATTTTTGCGTTTATACTCACGATTATGTGCACTGCCTGCACGGGGTCATTTCAGGCAAGCCATCCCCACCACCAAAAACTTCTGATGAATTTCGCGGATGAAATGGATGGCCGGCAATCGGATATGGCGGCATTAAGTTCAGATAGAGCAGGCATTTCGGCGCACCCCGACATTATACCGGTCACGGGTTCCGGTGCATCACTCAATTCCTATGGGGCTATTCATGCATCACCGGCGGATCTTGCGGGGGTACCTGAAAATATACTGGCAGGGCAGAAGAAAAAATTGGGATTATCGCGAGAAGAATCTCAAGCTCTGGGTTGTGATCTGGGCGATCGGTTTGACCGCAAGGCCTTGCTGGCTTACAATTTTTCTGACCAGCAATCGCGACTGGCACTGCACATGAATGTGGAGGGACCAAGCTTTTCTGATCCCGGACATTTCCAGCTGAATTCCTTTGCCATACGCTTTACCCACAAATTCCAAAAACCTGCGCAGCGGCAAAAAAATCTCTGCCTATTCCCCTCAGGATTTCAAGGGTTGTTGGGGTCAAGCTATCATGAATTCTTTATCCGCAATAATTATACGGTGATGGATGAGCTCAAGGATATGGGTTTAGATTTAAGGTAGAATTTTATTGACAATCATCATAAATTTCTTTATATCAATCATTGATACTTAGCAAGTATTGAAACTTTCTTCTGGGGGAAGCTTCAATCGCTATAAATGAACGAAACTGCAAAATCAATTTTGATTTGGCATGACTATTTATGGAGAAAGACATGAAACCTATCAGCCTATATTCAACCCAACATAAACTGCTTTATCGCGGCGTACATGCAAATGTACGCGAAGCTTTGGAACAATGTGTGCGGGATAAAATCAACCTTGATCGTGTGCATTTAAGTGGCGCTAATTTAAAAAATGTCGAATTAGACGGATGGCGAGTCACAGGGGCAAAATTAACGCGGTGTAATTTACGTGGGGCTAATTTTTCCGAAGCTTTTTTGAGGCATTGCGATTTTTCTTATTGTGATTTAAGCGAAGTTTGCTTTTGCTATAGCGACCTCACACATTGTGATTTCCGTCATGCGAAATGGCGCGGGACTGATTTTTCTCAAGCTAAAATCGATTATTCGAGCTTTGATTGCATGGCCCCAAAAATAGTTGATTTATCAAGATGTTACAGTGCCGAGCATCTGAAAATTTTTGACGGAATGGATATTGCTGAGCTCCCGGCATTTTTGTTAACGAATATTCATCCTGAGGTTGATCGCAATCAAGGGGACGCGAATCCAAGAGCTTAAGAGGTCGCAAAAAATTTAAATGAATCACGGGTAAGAAAAAATATTTCCAGTTGTTTTTTATACGAATGAATTTTTTCATTTTCACTCTACAAGAAAATGACTGAAATATAAGGGGTTATGGGCGGAAAAAATTTGTTTTTTACAAGAAAAATTTTTGGCAAAAACATCGCAGGAAAATCTATTTTATAATATGGAGCGGGCAGGGGAGAAGTGACCATGTCCGAAAGAGAGTATATCTTATCGGTTGAAATGTCCAAAAGAATAGTTTATCAATTTATTAACCTTGGTTTGCAATTATGGATAATGTAGATGGTATTTTTAGTGATTGTTAACAATTCAAAAAATGGGGTGGAATTTGGATTTTTATTTCAAAATTTATAAAATTGGAGCCGCACACATAGAATTATCAACTCTCTACACATTAAAACCATTGCTTTCTATCAATAGATGGGATAAAGAAATTATTATTGACGGTCCGGGATTAAGGGTGATTCTTACACCTTGGGCGCGTCTGGTTTCTGAAGTCAATGGACGGGATCATGGCACAAATTTCTGCGGATCGGGTGGAGAGCCTCCTTAATATACTATACGCCATCAAGGCAATCGACAGCGAATTTCCGTTACAATATGCGATTTGCCTGTGCGAAATCGCACGCGATGAAGGCTGCTCACTCACCGATTTATCCGAACGCACGGGGCTGGCGCTGTCCACTGTGTCGCGGATTGTCGGCGCGCTTTCAAATTACCGCCAAAGCGGGGAACCCTATCAATTCATCACGCTGAAACTATCGGAAATTGAACGCCGAAAAAAACATCTTTTCCTCACCGATGACGGCCGAAAAGCCTTGAAATCTGTAGTTGGCAAGCTAAAATCATAATAAATTTCTAACAACATCCTCACAACATCCTCACAACATCCTCACAACATCCTCACAACATCCTCACA
>JBDHTT010000035.1:0-12905 GCA_039808785.1 Alphaproteobacteria bacterium | reverse complement strand
ACTGGGTGATGCAGTGCTATGCGCGCGTGAATTGGTGGGAAATGAGCCATTTGCCGTGATTTTGCCCGATGACACGGTCAGAAGTGACCAAAAATGTTTAAGCCAGATGATGGAATGCTATGAAAAAACCGGTGGCAATGTGATCGCGACCTGTGAAATTCCCTTGGACCAATCCTCCAAATACGGCATTCTGGATTTTAAAGCCCATGACGGGCGGATTTACAACATCCGCAAGCTGGTGGAAAAGCCGGAGCCGGAGCTGGCCCCATCCAATATGGCGATTTTTGGCCGTTACATCCTGCAACCCGCCATTTTTGAGTTCTTAGCCACTCAGCAACGCGGCGCAGGCGGAGAAATTCAATTGACGGATGCGATGGCGCGCATGATTGAGTCCCAAGAATTTTACGGCTTTGAATTTCAAGGCGAGCGATTGGATTGCGGCAATGATATGGGGTTTGTAAAGGCCCAAATAGCTTTTGCCATGGAAAACCCGCTCTTAGCACCGGAAATTGCCGATTATATGACGGAAAAACTACGCGAATATCACTATCAAACTGCAAAATCCGTCACCGACAAATCGTCCCGCCAGGCGGTAAAGGTTGCTTGATATCATCAGTTGCTTAAGATCATGAGCAGGTTCTGAACGCACCGGAAATGTAAGGATACAATTACGCAGCGCGGGCAAAGTTCGAGGATTCTAAATACTCAACTTCACGATAAAGATTAGTGAGCACAAAATCATTGCCCAATACGTACGAAAAAGCTGCCGTAGGGGCGGCAGCATTGTCAAGATAGTTGAGATTTACATCAAGATTGCGGGCCTGAATTCGCACCGGCTTTTTATTAATGAAATCAATGCGCATGCCGCAACATTCCAACCGCTTGACCAAATCCTCACCCTTAATTTTAAAGCTCGCGTGACCGTGATACAGCGCGATATTCACCAAGGATTCTAAAATAGTTTGAGGATTGGTCGCAATTGTTGGCATAGCACACTCCGTTTTTATAGAATTTATAAATTAAAATCGATTCTGAACCCTCTGCAAAAAGCCATCTTGCGGTGATTTCACGCATCGCTGTGATACTTGGAGCACAGGTACATTTAAGCACGCTCATGCAGCTGCGTTGCCCGCTCCTAGTATCTCATCGTATCTCGCCCGCACTATGAATTTTTGCAGAGAGTTCTATATAAAAATTTGTTCACTCACAACGGGCGCACTTATAAAATAATTTGGCAACGCGGGTCGCCCCGCTGCAAATTTACCCTATTCAGGCTGCCTTTTGTGATAACTTAGATTTATCAGTTTTATTAGTTGATAAATTACCACGTAATGGGGGTGTTTGTCCAACATTTCTTTTATCTAAATAATCATGCATATGGTCAACCATGTTGTCCATATGATCACTGAAAAAATGATTGGCACCATCAATCACGCGGTAATCCACGTGAATGCCGCGTTGGGTATTGAGCCGCTCCACCACTTTTTCCACGGTGGGTTCGGGGACAATATTGTCTTTATTGCCGTGAATCACCAATCCCGATTGCGGGCAGGGTGCCAGAAAACTGAAATCAATTTCATTGGCGGGGGGGGACACGGACACGAATCCCTTAATCTCCGGCCGACGCATCAAGAGCTGCATCCCAATCCAGGCCCCAAAGGCAAATCCGCCTACCCACACATAGGGTGCGGTGAGGTTCATGGATTGCATCCAATCAAGCACAGCGGCCGCGTCTGAGAGTTCGCCTTCGCCCTTATCATATAATCCCTGACTTTCCCCCACGCCGCGGAAATTGAAGCGAATCACGGAAAATCCGCGCTCCTTAAACACATTGAACATGGTAAAGGGAATGCGGTGATTCATGGTGCCGCCGCGTTCGGGCGCAGGGTGCAAAATGAGCGCCAAAGGGGCGTCTTTTTCGCGAGAGTGATGATAACGTGCTTCGATACGACCGGCGGGACCGTTGATGATAATGGCTGGCATTTTTTTCCGTTTAGTATGAATTTTTAAAATTTATTTCTTCAGGACCCTTCATTTATAGACTATTTTTTTGCCCAGAGTCTAACTTTTTATATAAGTGATTGATATGGCTGTGGATATCATCATCAACATTTCTGGGGCAAAGGCTAAATCATTGCGCCCAAGGCCTTGCCGCCCAAGATATGAACATGATAATGCGGAACTTCTTGGCCGCCATGAAGGCCGCAATTGCTGATCACTCGAAACCCTGCAGACTCTAAATTCTCTTGGGCAATAATTTTGGAAACCGCACGCGCGAACCCCGCAATTTCTTCGCTACCGGCACGCGCGCCGAAATCATAAACATCGCGATAGGCCCCCTTGGGAATGACCAAAATATGCACGGGAGCTTTGGGTGCGATATCGGGGAACGCCAGCGCATAGTCATCTTCATAGATTTTTTTCGCTGGAATTTCCCCGCGCAATATCCGCGCAAAAATATTTTGTGAATCGTAAGCTGCATCTGTCATATCTGGCTTCCTATTTTAAGATTTGATCAAATATTGGCGCGCCGTTTGCTCTAACCCCAGCAAGCCGATCGCGTCATGTTTGATCATATAGACGGGAATGGATTTTGCAAGCTCGCTCATCCGGCCTTTGGTCTGGAATTCCTCAACAAATCGCGATTGATAAAAATATTCACCGAGCTTAGTCGGAATACCACCGGCAATATAGATACCACCGCGAGCATTAAGCGTAAGTGCCAAATTCCCCGCAACGCGCCCCAAAAATGCCAGCATCAGGTCGAGTGATTCGCGGCATATCGCACATGAATTTTCCATCGCGCGTTTTGAAATTTCGGGGGCTTCCAGATCAGGCAAATCAAACTTATGATCCAAAACGCGAATGGCACTATAGAGATTTTCCAAGCCCTTCCCGGAACACACACGTTCAGCGGAAATATGGTGATATTTGGCCTTCATGCGGTGAAAAATATCAAATTCGCGCTCGCTGGTGGCGGGCATGGTCACATGCCCCCCCTCACCGGGATTGGCGATATATTTGTCCACCCCATCCCAAAATAATGATGCAACACCAAGGCCGGTGCCGGGGCCAAGAACACCCATAGGGTAATGGACTTCGCTTTCACCACCGGCAATTTTGCGAATCAAAGTTTGTGAGAGTCCGGGAACCGCCAGTGCCACGGCCTTAAAATCATTCATGACATCAAAGATTTTCAGCCCCAGATCAACCTGTGATTTGGAAATACGGAATGTCCATGGGCTTCCCGTAAAATTGACTAAATCGCCGTGGACAGGACCGGCCACGGCAAAGACCCCGACTTCAGGGCGTTGTTTAAGGCCGATTTTGGCCAAATACGCTTCGGCGGCCTCCACCGGTCCGGCATAATCCTTACAGGCTAGGTATTCTAGGTTATGCACCCCATCGAGGTCCACAATCCCAAACCGAGCATTCGTTCCGCCAATATCGGCGATAAGTGATATTTTTTCCATCAGCATTTTACCAAATCAAATATTTTGCATCGCAACATAAAAAAAAACAAAGTTAGTAATTTTTTACTTCTGATTTTGAAACGAAGTGTGATAGTTATCAAAATCCTAAGTCAATGTAAATACCAAGTTGGGGAGCTAGTTCTAACTATGAGTAATGCAAATCAATTCTTAACTAGTGGGTTTCAAGACGCTTCAAGATCGGATCATAACTCTCCCAGAGTTATTATGATATGTCCGACTTTCCGTCCGCATGATACTACGCAAGATGCATCATTTCAAGCTCGACATTCAGGGCTTATTGCATTATACCAGCAATTTAAAGAACAAGATTATCCTCCTGAGAAGCTTGAACTAAGGATCGCGGATTCCAGTCATACACCTCACCAATTTTTTGAACAGCTGAGAGACCCACGAGTCAAATACATACATATTAATGCCAGAACCTTAGACCAAAAAGAAGCTTTATCAAGGAGGCATCCGGAGGCCGCCAAATTTTTGCTTACCGATGAAGAATTGCATCAAGCTAGTATGCCCGATCGAATAAGGGCCCTTCATGCTCATTGCAGCCGCAGATTTGATCCTTCTTCCAAGCAGTGGATCCCATCTATACCGGACCCCATGAACAATCCTTGCCCTTCTATCGGCATGAAGAGAAATGTTTTATGCGCTATGCCATTTACTGCAGATCGTTCTGGTGTGCATCCTGATATAATTATTGCGGCTGATGATGATGATTGGCGCGCACCAAATTACGTTCGATGCATGGTAGAGGCATTAAGGGCTGCGGATTGGACTAAGCTTGTTAGTTACATGCTTGCCTTGTATGATTCAAGGACAGACTCTTTTACCTGGGGGATAAAAAGTCTAAAATTTGAACATGTCGTCGGAGATTTACCACAATTAGTACTGCCAAAGAGAGCGTTTTTATTTAGGTCTGGTGAAGGTTTAAGCGAGCAACCTGCGGGGGAAATATTTCAATCTCCGCGTTGGCATCCATTGTCCACAGATGGGGCCGTCCACGCTTTAAAGCACAAAGCTTGGAGGCGCACTGTTGATTTTTGTGGGGGATATATGCCTGTGAGTTACAATGAAGATGTGCTCATGTTTGAGGCGCTTAGACTACTAGGACATTTGCACGAGGTTGATTGCTCAATGAGGGATCAAAATCCTGTAGTTTCTGCCTTGCTTGGACGCAAAAGTTTTTCTCAAGCTGAAATTGATTCAGACCGAATGGAGGGACCTGTAGCATTCAATCCTGTCTGCAGTGATGTAGAGATATTTATAAGACTTTGCTGTGCAAATATATCCCCAGTTGCTTTGACAGAGTTGCTTGCTCAACAGCCATTACCTGATAAATTTGCCTCGGCATTTGGATATATCCAGCGGAAGGGAGCTACTTATGATAATTTGCAGGGAGGGGCTTACGCCGCACACACATATGGATAACAAAAATTTTATTTGGGGTGTTGCCACATCCTCATATCAAATCGAAGGAGCCATTTTGGAGGATGGGAAGGGGCTAAATATTTGGGATACTTTTTGCCGGGGAGAAAAGAAGATTATTGATGGTACTAACGGTGAGATCGCTTGTGATCATTACCACAGAATGGAAGAAGACATAATCCTTATAAAAGAATTGGGTACAACAGAATATCGCTTTTCAATATCATGGGCACGCCTCTTTCCCTTTGGTTCCGGAGAAAAAAATCAAAAAGGTTTTGATTTTTACAACAGGCTTATTGATACTCTCATAGAGAACGAACTGACCCCTTGGCTTACCCTCTATCACTGGGACTTACCCCAAGCTCTTCAGGAAAAGGGAGGATGGACTAATGCTGACTGTAATAAATGGTTTGCTGATTACGCAAGCCACGCTGCACAGGTTTTTTCAGATAGGGTTAAGAATTATCTACTGCTCAATGAGCCATCGGTAGCTTGTTTTGAAGGACATTTAACTGGTTTTAATGCGCCGGGTTTAAAGTCGAAGGAAAATTTCCTAAGAGCCATACACCAGCAAAATCTCGCAATAAAAAATGGGTACCATGCATTAAAATCAGTTGACTTAGGTTCAAACGTCGGATCAACATTTACATATTTTCCTGTGCGCGCTATGGTAGAGGATGCTGAGCATATAAGGGCTAAAAATATGATGGATTGTCTTTGGAATAGAGCATTTCTAGATCCTCTTCTAAAGGGATGTTATCCCGATTTAATTGTTAAAGATTTGGAGCAAATATGTGATATATCGGAAAACATAAGAACGCCTTTAGATTTTGTCGGATTGCAGCATTACTGCCCCTCCTACGCTTATCCCAATGAGACAAATGATTATCATTGTGGGTTTGGACCAGGGCCTGATATCCTTGATACTACCGATATGGGTTGGCCAATTGATGCGGATGCTTTCTCTGAATGCTTAATTGAATTTCATGAAAATTATGGCGATATAGATGTTTATGTAACTGAAAATGGTTGTGCCATGCCTGACTTGATAAGTGCCGATCAAAAAGTGCACGATAAGCGACGTATAAATTATTTCGAAAACTATTTGAGGGCAATGCAGCATGCCGTGAGTAAAGGTGCGAATGTGAAGGGCTATTTTATATGGTCTATGCTAGATAACTTCGAGTGGGCCTTTGGATTGTCTAAAAGATTTGGAATTGTATATATTGACTATGAAAATGAATTGCAACGCATACCTAAAGATTCGTACTTTTGGTGGCAAAGGTATTTAAATAAAATATGAGGATTTATGGTAATGTATAAAGGAATTTTATGTTTTGATATTGATGGAACACAATATGCGCATGACAATTCTGATTGGGATAGTGACTCATATGCTCTCAAACGTGTTCTTACTCAACTTCGAGAAAAACGGGAAATTTTTTTAGTACACAATACCGGGCGACCTTTTCCGTGGATATGCCATGGCGAACAAGTTCCCAGATATCTCGCACCAATAATTGCTGATTCTGACCGCTTAATTACTCATGGAGGAACTGTAATTTGGGGAAAAGATGGAAAACAAGATCAAAATTGGAGGGCTCATGTGGAGTCTATAGCTTCGATTGATTGCGTACAAGGACTTATATCAAATTTATCAGTTCAAGGTCTTATTCTGGATCCTGAGACATTTGGTAACGAATTCAAAGTATGTGTTCGTACTACCGCCTCGAATCAAATGAGTGACTGTAAGCGAATAGAAAGAGTTCTAGAGGCCGAATATCCAGGCCGCTTTGAGGTAAGTTATTGGAATTCTAAAAGCATTGACATCACACCTCTAGGTATTAATAAAAAAACCGCTTTAGAACATGTAATACAAGAAGAAAATTTGGGGGATGTTCGTGTAATTACAGCAGGCGATTCTATGAATGATTGCCCAATTTTATCAGTGGAATATTTCCATAAAATAGCTGTTGGAAATGCGGCTCAAAGATTAAGGTCTGCTGTTGAAGGCCTACCCAACATTTTTTTTGCAAGTGCGTCACAGCCATGTGCCTTAGGTGTTATGGCTGGACTTCGCCATTACGGGATCATCGACAGCACATTTGAATGTGAATTGTGACGTGTTGGTGTTTTTAAAATTTTCACTAGTACATGCCTGATATACCCTAAGCTTATATGCACAGTCTACCTAATGATCTACAGCAGATAGAAAGGGGGAATCAATCATCCCTCTAAATTCCTACTTTTCCTTACCATCAAAATCCTATAAATTGCATTTGGAATTTAGATTTAAACGGAGATTTTTTGATGACCCCTGCGCAGCCTGTCCCCCAAAATACACCCCACGATGATGATGCCCCGATCGGCCAATCGATTCGCATTGAAACCGATTCCTTTGGGGAAATTGAAGTCCCCGCCAACCATTATTGGGGCGCGCAGACCGAACGCTCGCTCGGCAATTTTAAAATTGGCGGGGAGAGGATGCCTGCGCCGCTCATCCGTGCGTTGGGGATTATTAAACGCGCGGCGGCCCAAACCAATATGGCGCTCGGTGTTCTGGACCCGCAATTGGGCCAGGCCATTATCAATGCGGCGGAGGAAGTGATTGACGGCAGTCTCAATCAAGAATTTCCGCTGGTGGTGTGGCAAACCGGGTCGGGTACGCAAACCAACATGAATGTGAACGAGGTCATTTCCAACCGTGCCATTGAAATGTTGGGCGGGGTGATGGGATCAAAAAAACCGATTCACCCTAATGATCACGTGAATATGGGCCAATCATCCAATGACACTTTCCCCACCGCCATGCATATCGCGGCGATGGAGCAGGTGTATCATGACCTTATTCCCTCACTCGAATATCTTCATGCGGAGTTGATGAAAAAATCCGCCGAATGGGATCATATCATTAAGATTGGCCGTACCCATATGATGGATGCCACGCCGTTGACTTTGGGCCAGGAATTCTCAGGCTACGCCAAACAGATGGAATATGCGATTGACCGCATCAAAACCACCTTCCCGCGCTTGTTGCAATTGGCACAGGGGGGAACGGCAGTCGGCACCGGCATTAATTCCAAGGCCGGATTCGCCGAACATTTCGCGGCCCAGGTTGCCCAGATTACGGGACTGGACTTTATCACGGCTGAAAATAAATTCGAATCTTTGGCCGCGCATGATGCGATGGTGGAGCTTTCGGGGGTGCTGAATACTATTGCCGCCTCTCTCATGAAAATCGCCAATGATATCAGGTTGCTCGGCTCCGGCCCGCGTTGCGGCATTGGGGAACTGGTCTTGCCCGCCAATGAACCCGGATCATCCATCATGCCCGGCAAAGTCAACCCGACGCAGTGCGAAGCCATGACAATGCTCTGTACCCAGGTCATGGGGAATCATGTCACCGTCACCATTGCGGGGAGCAACGGGCATTTTGAACTCAATGTTTATAAACCCGTCATCATTTATAATGTCTTGCAATCCATTCGGTTGCTGGCGGACGGATGCCGCAGCTTTACCGATCATTGCGTGGCGGGGATTGAGGCCGATGAGCGTCGCATTTCCAAATTAATGTATGAAAGCTTGATGCTCGTTACCGCGCTCAACCCCCATATCGGCTATGATAACGCCGCCAAAATCGCCAAAAAAGCGCATATGGAGGGGACATCGCTGAAGGAAGCCGGGGTGTCGCTGGGGCTTTTGACTGCCGAGCAATTCGACCAATGGATCGTGCCCGAAGACATGGTCCGCCCGCGTGATTAAAGCCCGGTTTGGGAGTTGTGAGGATTTTTGCGTGATTGTTGCTATGACTGAGGAGCCGTTGCCACATAGCCTTACGGACTATCTTTCATCAGCGATGACCAAGCATTCCGTGACCATTGCGGGGCATAGGACATCGATCACGCTTGAGCAACCTTTTTGGGATGAGCTGCACCGCATAGCAAAATTGCGCGGGGTCAGTCTTGCGAAATTGATTGAAGAGATTGATGAGTGCCGCAGCGTCAATTTATCCTCGGCCATTCGGCTGTTTGTGCTGTTTCACCTGAGTGAGAAAACTTGAACAGGTGTCACCGCAGCGACTTGCGTGGAGCAATCTTGGCCTCACATATGATGCGCGTGGCAGATGGCAACGGCGAGGGCATCCGCGGCATCGGCGCTTTGCGGGGTGGCAAGCGGGAGGAGGATTTTGATCATCATGCCAATTTGATCTTTACTTGCATGGCCCGCGCCGACAATCGTTTTTTTGACCAAATTTGCCGGATATTCGAACACCTCCAGACCTGCACGGGCGGGGGCCACAATGGCCACGCCGCGAGCCTGACCCAGTTTCAATGAGGACAGGGCGTTTTTATTGACGAAAGTTTCCTCAATGGCCGCGCAATCGGGAGCCCAGAGTTTGACGATTTGGCTGAGTTCTTCATCAATGCGATTGAGTCGAACCGCCAGTTTTTCCACGGCCTTTGATTTTATGACACCACAGGCCACGAATATCAACCGTGAGCCTTGCTTTTCAATGACCCCCCAGCCCGTGCGTTCCAGTCCCGGATCTATACCCAAAATTTTCATCTTACATTGAATACTCGTGATACGGTGTGGGGGTGGTTTGAGGGGAAGGTGCACACCCTAGACCATTTTTGGTTTGGGTAGACTCAAAAAAAATGGTCTAAGTATTTGTTTGGTCGCATTTTGTTACGATTAATCGGCCTCCACTTAATCGCAAAATGCTCTAGAATAAATCCGCTAATAATTTATCAATATCGGATTGGGATATCGCCTTATCGGGCATTTGCGGGCCGTTGAGCAAACGTTGCTCACCCACGCGGTCATCGTCATCATCGCTGTTCGTTGAGCTTAAATGTGTGGGCAATTTATCGCCCAGAACCCTTAGCAACGAAGAAATTTTTTCATCAATAATTTTGAGGCTTTTTACCACTTTGGTGATGCGTTGCCCTGTAATGTCCTGAAACGAACAAGCCTCCAGAATCTTTGTAACTTCGCCGAGCATAAAATCTTTTTGGTCCGGGTTCATTTGATCGGTGTAACTGGTCAGGGCATCACACGAATCCATGATGGTGCTGGTTGCGGCCTCTGTTGCCAATACGACGGCATCGAGCTCGTCTGTTGCGTTTGGGATATGCTTTCCCGTGATTTCCCCTGCACGCGTGGCGTTGATATCAGCGCGTGTGGCCTCAATAATATCATGTAGATTACGCAATTCATCATAGATGTGTTCGCGCGAAATTTCGTCCGCTGCCCCGACCTTTTCAATCACTGAGTTAATCAGGTGAATGACCTTATCGCGCCGAATATCTTGCGGCATTTCTTTGTGTGTTTCCTGCATCATTAGATCCATTAGATTAAGATTTTAAACTATACTAGGAATACTGAACTCGCCGAAGTTGTCATTTCGCTCCTGACGTAGGCTCCCTACGCTGCGTCGCTTGTTCCTAGCCGGCAATTCAGTATTCCTAGTATACATTTAAACCATGTGGAATGAGATAAAGTTAAATAAGAAAGTGCGTGGATATATGGGCAAGGAAGGCTTCCCCCCGGAAGAATTATGCCCGTTCAGACTCAAAATTCACCCAGAACAGACACCAATTTCGCCTTCAGAGTTTCAGCATTAAACGGCTTAACAATATAATTGCTCACCCCGGCTTGTTTGGCGGCGATCACGTTTTCGGTTTTGCTTTCGGCTGTCACCATCACAAAGGGTACATTGTTGTTGGTGGGCAGCGCGCGCACATGTTTGAGCAAATCAAGCCCCGACATTGGTTCCATATTCCAGTCCGAAATCACGAGCCCATAAGTTTTACCTTTAAACATGTCCAATGCCATAGAGCCGTCCGTGGCTTCATCAATATGGTTAAATCCCACCTGTTTGAGCAGATTTCCAATGATTCGCAGCATGGTTTTATAATCATCTACAATCAAAACATTCATATTTTTATCAACGGTCATAATCACTGGCTCCTTCAGGATTTTGTAATCTATCAATCATAGAACCGCAGACGCGGTTTTGATGTTTTTCTATCTTTTCACGAAATGATTAATAAAACACTACGCGGTCTGCATACGCGGATATTATTTTGAATGGACTCCGCTATAAGGTTACAATTAATATGTTGGCTCGTAGTATGTCTAGCTCACGATTGGAGTTTCTTCGCTTTCTTGGATCAACAATGACCGGCGCAGTTCACCTGCATCATCCAAAATCGGATAGGCGATTGAGGTCATCAGTGAGTTAATTCGGCGTAAATCCCGGATCACATCCATATGCAAGTCGCTAGTGGCAATAGTTTCGGGGATTCCACGCTGTAACCGCCCTAGGTGATTGATGGATGCCTCTTTCTCCGCATCTTTAATCGTGGATTTATCCTCAACCAATTGTCGTGCCAATCGCACGTCCCCTGATATAAAAACTGTCTGGGCTAAACGTACACTATCTAAAACCAATTGGAACAGATGGTCCAATTCCAATTTCCCTGCCGTTGAGAAATTCACGTTCTCCTTAATGCGTTTTTCGGCCAAAGCCAGAAGATTCTTATCAATGATATCGCCCACATGTTCAATGTTGGTGGCAAAGGTCAAAATCTGAAAGTGGCGTTTCCCCTCTTGGTCATTCATCGTTTCGCCGGTAATACGCACCAGATAGGTTTTGAGTGCCTTATAGAGCGAGTCAATTTTCTCATCACTATCGCGAATTTTGGCAAACACCGATTGATCATTTTTCTGAAACGCTGACCATACCAACTGAAGCATATGATCGGTCATATCAGCCAGCCGCAACACTTCGCGCGCGGCATTGGTGAGCGCCACCGTGGGCGTATCTAGCACGCGGTCATCCAAATATTGCGGTTGTGACTCCTT
Source organism: Alphaproteobacteria bacterium (assembly GCA_039808785.1). Lineage (GTDB taxonomy): Bacteria > Pseudomonadota > Alphaproteobacteria > Micavibrionales > Micavibrionaceae > UBA1573. Next base: position 1,119 of record JBDHTT010000035.1, on the reverse strand, counting down.
ATCCCCATCAGCTTGTTTTTTATCCGGAATCGCCTTAGTGACAATCCGCGTAATGAGTCCCAAAAACGGCAGAAACAAAAGCCCGACAAAAATATTAAAACACATGTGAAAATTAATCAGGATGCGACCGTCATTATCCCCCAGCCAAGCCATATCCGGCTTCAAGGTAAGCAAAGCCACCATGACCACAAAGACGCCAATAAGGCGCATAATCAAGTTTCCCGCCGGAATGCGCGTGGCTTGGGGTTGGTCTTTGAGAGAGGATAAAAGCGGGGCGATCACACTGCCGATATTGGCCCCGAGCACCAGCATAAAAGCGAGATGCAACGGGATGACCTCGGCATGCGCCATACTCATCAGCAACAGTACGATCGCCAAGGAAGAGTGAAATAGCCAGGTTAATAACGCCCCCACCACGATGGAAAAAAACGGGTCATGATCAAGCGGGGCCAACACCAACGGTAAAATATCTGATTCTTTGAGCGGTCCTGCACCTTGCTTAATCACGCTCAGGGCCAACAGCATAATGCCAAGCCCCATGAAAATCCGTCCCATTTGACGTTTGGGGCTGGCCTGGTCGCGCACAGCATATAATTTATAGCCGATAATAATTAAAACTGGTGACAACCAGCCTAGATTAAATGTCAGGATTTGTGCCACCAAAGTTGTGCCGATATCGGCCCCTAACACGACGGCCAAGCCGGCTGTGGTAGAGATCAGTCCTTGGCCCGCAAAACTGGCGATAATCATCGTGGTGGCGGTTGAACTCTGTAACAGGGTTGTTACGCCCACCCCGGCTAAAATCGCCAGAAAACGGTTTTTGGTGGCGGTGGCAATGATTTTTCGTAGCTGAACGCCAAAGACGCGCGTCATACCGTTACGGACCAATTGTAATCCGAAGAGCAAGAGGCAAACTCCGCCGATAATATGTAATAAAACAAGACTGGGCATAGATATTGGGAATATACTTGGGGATATGTAAGGGGGGTGGAGAAACTTAACCGTGCGAACGAATTTACTATATAAGATTTACAAAACTTCTACAAGAGCGATTTCAGTCTGTGGCCCGTAAAAATCAAGCACCAGAGAAGATTATGAACGGGTTTAAATTGATATTTG
>JBDHTT010000034.1:0-13359 GCA_039808785.1 Alphaproteobacteria bacterium | reverse complement strand
CTGCTGCCCCTGTGGTGAAATTGGTAGACGCGCCGCACTCAAAATGCGGTACCGAAAGGTGTGTTGGTTCGACTCCGACCAGGGGCACCATCTTTTTATGCCATACCCGAAACAAACTCTCGTGACACAATAAAATGATTATTTGGGCTCCGCGCTCCTGCGATGGGGGCCTTACTCCAATAAATCTTTGAGCGAGACGTGCGCCGAGCCGGGCTTGAGCGGTTGTGGCTGCGTGGCGGATGGCCCCCAACCGATAAAGAAAATAACCTCAAATGTTGCGGGGAGTTTTTTGCCGCTGTTTTGAAAGCGTTCCTGATAAATCACCCCCGCTTCATGGAACAGGCGCGATGGGGTAAATTGTTTCTGTTGATGGGTGAGTGCATTGCTTTCGCCCATGGCGCGCAAATCCTTCATCAGGTGAAAAATATCGCGGTAATCGGCCGTGATATCTTCGGAATCGACCACCGGCAAGGCTAATCCTGCGCGCTGTAACAATCCGCCCAATTGTTGTTTGGTCATCAGGGGAGCCACACGCGGCGATGCCCCGCCCATCACCTTGATTTCCGCCGCGAGCAAACTTTGCCGCAATTGAAAAAGACTGTTGCCCCCTACGCAGCAGCCGATGAAGACTCCGTCCTCTTTCAACGCCAGCCGCGATTGAATAAGCCACCCTGTCACATCATTGATTTTTTGCAGTTCAAACAGGCTGATGATCAGGTCTTGGGATTTTGGTTCAATCTCTAAAATCTCATCAAAATTGAGTGCCTGATCGGCTTTGAAATCCAGATGATCGCAGCGTGTCGCGAGATAGTCGGAAAATTCTTCTGAAAGCGCGGGGGATAACAGTGTGGCCTGCGGAAAACGCCGCTTAATATCCTCCAAACGATAGGTCAATTCTCGTTCAGCCCAGCGCAGCATAAAATCGCTGCCCTGTTCGGGGGTGAAATTTTTCTGCGCGCGTTCACGATGGAGTTGCAGCAAATTTTTATCAAACACGCGCTGCAGTGATGCTATCCCCGATGATAAAGTAGACGATGAAGATAAAGGGGAAGACGGCACAATTAACACCATGAATTATCGAGGGACACGGGTGGGGGAATTCGCGGCCAGGCGGGCGATTTTTGGCGGGCGCGGCACCTCCGGCGTTTGGCCGCCGCCGTCAAATCTGATACCGGTTTGAGTGTCGTTGGTGCCCCCTCCTGACTCACTCTCCTCATTGCTTGTCTGGTAATAATTTCCCTCTGCCCCGCCCGCCTGCATATTCTCGTGCATACTCTCACTCCCCGCGCCATCATATCCGTTTGATGCATAAGGGGGTCCCAAGGCGGGGCTTGAGGTGTGACTTGAGATGGGGCCGGATGAGGAAGATGACATGACATCAGAGTTGAAAATCGTAGCGCTTTGGGCGAGTTTTTCCATGCTGAAATCAAAGCTGCGGCGCACGCTCATGTCACTATCCATGAGGTTCTGATAGGCACTGCTCACGACTTTGATAAAGCTATCACCATTGTCCCAATAGAGCAATTTCCACAGATCGCGCAGCATAGTAACCGAGGTCGTGCCATGTACATGCCCGCCGGACCCAGAATTAAAATTCGTCACCACAAACGGGTAAATACGGTGCGGGGTGAGGCCGATATGGGTGAAATAACTCTCTCCCATTCGCGCTACATATTCGGGTTTTACATCATATTGTTTCGCGATGTAGTGTTTGGCGGCTTCAATATCCGTCACATCTTTGGGGAGGTTAAAGCTGGGGAGCGTGACACTGTATCCTGTCCCCGAGTAACGCTGCGGCACCGGCAAATATTGCGTTACCACCCCGGCCATCACCTCGCCATTCAAATTTTTCACCAACGGCAGCACCACAGCAGTATTGATCGTATGGTCTTCTTCGACCGCAAATTGCATATCCCTCGCCGAAAGGCCGGAGATATTGCCGTTGGCCTCGCGCCCCTCCTCAACAAACACCGATTGGATCATGCGCACTTGGCCGGCCTGACCGCGGGTGGGTTTATAGCGATCATCGCTCAGGCTATATTGCTTCATGATGTCGGTGATTTTAAGCGTTTCCTCGACCGGTAATTCCGAAAGCTGCAAGGGCATATCGCCCCAGGCTTCGGCCTTAATCCCTAAAAGCTGGAACAGTGCCAAAATCTGAGTTTCAAGGCGTGAGGTCGGAATATACCCCACCGCAATCGCATTCAGGATATCCTGCGCATCATATTCACGCACGATGGGACGTGAGCTGTACCCCTCAACATCCACCATCGGGTGGATCACCGCAAAGGCAGGATGGGGGAGCTCCACACGAAAATAATGGGTTAAAATCCGTTCATCAATGCGGTTGGGATCGGGATAAAACCCGCCGCCCTCTAGCAATCGTGCATCCATCGAAGGCTTAAACCCCAGGTAATTTTGGGCGAATTTTTGCAATTCCGTATAGGGTTTATCCTTGACCTGTAATACGATATCAGAGGAAAGTGCCATGGCCTCAACCATATGACCCGACCATTTGCGGCCATCGAGGATTTTACCGTGACGGGGGACGGCATTGGCCAGCCCGCGCGGCACAGACTCCTGAAGATAAATTTTCAATCGTCCTTCATTTGACACACGGAAGGGAATAATTTCTGAAATCTCCATATTGCGGCTGATGACATCGGAAATAGTGCCGTTTGTATCATTGCGCACCGTATGGATATGGATGGGGCCGTCTTTTTGCCGCGAGGCCCGCCGTTCCTGGACCATTTGCGGCACGCGTTCGGGTAGTTTATGCACCACCATAATATGGTTGGTGGGCGGGGGGCCGAGCCGCTGGCCATTTTCATCATAAAGCCTGATTTTACCATTATAGCGCGCCTTTAAAAACGCTTCATCCCAATGCGGCGCGGAATAGGTCAACCGCGCCCCCATTGCCGAAAAATGCCGCCCAAAATCCAGTTCATCATAAAAGGCATATTCCTTATGAAGCTCTGTTTTCAACAGTTCCCGATCATCCTTGCGCCAGATAAATTCATGCGCCCATTTTTCGGGCAGCCGAAATAGTCGCATCCGTGGGAAATTGGGGGGGAGTTCTTCTAGGAAAAATCCGCTATCCCCACCGCCTCCGGCTCCGTTGCCCCCGCCGCTTTGATCCTGAAGTCCGGTTTCGCGCGCATGTTCGGAAAACCATACTAATAAATCAGCTTCGGAACAATTTTCAAAATCTTCGCCTGTGGAGCCACCTTCGCTAAACTCCATCTGCACAAAATTTTGCAAATCGGGATTGAGATGATCGCGAATAATCATCACGCCGCGATCCTTGAGTGCCTTATATTGCCTTTGCAACGCCAGCTCAATCAATCGGTCATTGAAATAGGAGTCCGAGTAAATTTCGTGCAATGAAAAGGAATTAATGATACCGTCATAGCTGGATTCGCCCAGATCAGTATAAATATTCCCCAATTGATAGGACAAATTATTCAGCCGATATTTCTCCCGCGCGGCTTCGATTTTTTTGGCCTTAATATCCAATCCGATAAATTCGATTTCAGGTTTCAGCGCGGCCATAGCATAGGTCATGGCCCCATCACCGCACCCGGCATCCACCACCCGCGCATGGGGGTCGAGCAATAAATGAGAGGTGATAAACCACGCTTTTTTAACGATAGATGCGGGGATATTCTTTAATAAAACAGCGATATCAACGGGTTGCACTTCTTTGGTGATGTTTTTTTTAGACGGCTTGGCCACGGCGACCTTACCAAAGGTAACTTTTTTGCGCGCTGTGGCAAGAGTCGTCCCTTGGTTCAGAGCTTCAGTTAATGAAGTTTTTTTCAAACTCGCCATATTGCGTTATGCCTGTTTTCCTAATATGTTCGGGCTACCTTTGTGCTTGATCTGTCCCAATTTGCAGGACATATGCCGTAGTATTTACGGAAGCGCATCGTCAGGATTTACAACCTGAACTCATGCCTACAACAACGGTCACCGAACATTCAACAATATTGGTGGTGCTGTATTATGAATGATTTTACACTTGAAAAGCAAGGGAAATATGCAATTTTTTACCACCAGTCAAATATCCGGGTTTTGAGGGACCGGGAGCGATTCTGAGCGGCGTGGCAATCGTTATGAACAGGTTCTTAACCCGAAACTAAGATTTTTATGGCTTGCTAGGAGGGTATGAATCCACCTAAAGCAGCTATAACCCCATGACAGACCCTCAAACCGATAAAAATTTTGATGATCTTATGGCCCGCCAGAAATCCGATTTTTTGGCGACGATCAGCCATGAAATGCGCACGCCGATGCAATCGGTTTTCGGGTTTTTGGAGTTGATGTTACTGGAAAATCCCGAACCAAAACTAAAAAACATGGTTGACCGCGCGATGATTTCGGCGTCCGGCGTGTTGGAAATGCTTGATGATATTCTGGATGTTGCCAAGATTGACGCCGATAAAATGATGTTGGATGCGTTCGAAGTCCCGGTCCGAACTTTGGTGCGTGGCGTGGTTGAGGCATTGCAACCGCGATTGCGGGAAAAAGATATTATCCTCTGTGACGATGTTGCGGAAAACGTGCCGAAACTGGTGCTGGGCGATCCGAAGAGATTACGTCAAATTTTGATTAACTTAGTGGGCAATGCCATCAAATTCACCCCGCAAGGCCATATCACCATTCGCGTCACGCGCGGGGGGAGTGATGAAGAGCCGTATTTGAAATTTGAGGTGATTGATACGGGTATCGGTCTTTCGGTTGAATCGCAAAAAAAACTGTTTCAACCCTTTACCCAGGCTGATCAGTCAACTTCGCGCACCTATGGTGGCACAGGACTTGGGCTTTCCATTTCCTCAAAGCTTGTGCAATTGATGAAAGGTGATATTGGGGTGGATAGTGCGCTTGACCAAGGGTCCAATTTCTGGTTCCGCATCCCCCTCACCGAAGTGATTGAGGAAGAATTGAACTCAGGTAGATCCCAAGATTTACAGCTTTTACCGCTTCCGGATCTCACGGGATTATCCATTCTCTCAATAGAAAACCACCAACGCGCCGCACGTGAAATTGCCTCGACCTTGCAATCTTTGGGCGCAAAGGTTGAAACCACGCCAAGTTTGTTAGAGGCCCGCGCAATGATCAATTACCGCCCGTTTGACGCCGTGATCAGTGAACAAGATTTGGATGACGGCCGCGGGATTGATTTTATTCGTGATTTGGCGGAGAGTAACACCAATACTGGGCTGATGATTTACACTGCCAGCATTGATGCGACTCTGCGCCAAAGCCTGAAGACCTTGGGGGCGGCCTATCTAGAAAAACCGGCGAGCCGCCGCGGCCTTGCCATAGCGGTGGCACAAACCGTCACCCGCCCAGCCATGAGTGACCCCACGCCGCACCCCCAAAAGATTTTGATTGTGGAGGATAACCTGTCCGTGATTGAAATTTTGAAACGCCAGATGGAGGTATTGGGCGTTACGGCGGATTTTGCGGGGAATGGCGAGGAAGCCTTGATAGCCTTGAATCAAGGTGACTATCACCTCATCCTCACCGATTTGCATATGCCCAAAATGGATGGATATGGGTTGATCCGTGAAATCCGCGCCCAAGAGAAAGCCCAAGAGAAAGCATGTGAAAAGGCCCAAGAAAAGGCGGGGCAAAACGATCACCCCCCACCATGCCAAGCGCCACACCAAATACCGCACCAGACACCCCACCAAACGGTGATCCTTCTGACGGCGGATTTGCAACTCTCAAATTACCGCGCCTATATGCCGTTGGGGTTTGATGAATGTGTGATCAAACCGGTGACATTGGGGGCGATGCGACAATTATTTTTACGGCGCGGAGTGGCCATTGCGGGGATGCGCGGCGCACATGACATGGTTGCGGGACACGGCTTCGGCCTCAAGGCAACTGCCAAAACCGCCGCCAAGAGCAATGACCTGCGCCCTACAGCGCAACAGGAAATTTTTGATAAAATTGATTTCACCAATCAGGACGATGTCGCGTTTGACGGCGAACAGCAAATGGCAGATAGTGCGACCAATAACGCAGCGAATACAGCAATAGATATAGGGGTGTTGGCCGAACAGATGGGACCGTTAGACGAAGGGGCACTTGATATTCTTGCGCGTTTTCCGGACATGATGCAACCGATATTGGATCAAATGAATGTGGCGGCAAAAGCCAAAAATTGGACTGAACTCACGCATTTGGCGCACTCGCTTAAGGGCGCGGCGCGGTCGGCAGGTGCGATGATTTTGGGCGATATCGCGGCGGAGATTCAACAAACGGCGGATTTATTGGCGAAATCCAACCCAGAGTCTATTGCCGCCCCCAAATCCCACGACCTCCCCGCTCACTTGCTTTCCGCTCTGGACCGCGAATTCACCCGTGTTAAAATCGCCATCGTGCGTTTAAGCGATGGGGTTAGCGAATTGCCATAGCGGGCTGTTGTGGTAACATATGCCGCGCTGCAGAGGCAAGGACTCTTGAAATTCGATTAAAAGCCGCTACAAATTTATTTCCATTTTCTAAAACTTTACCCACTGTGCTTCTTAATTCTGGGCCGTCCATGGGTTGGTTGGACGTTATCAACGCCGGTGGAATTCCCGTGTTGGGCGGATAATGAATTCTTACGGCCTGCCCGGTCTCAAGATTATCCGGTAGCGGACTGCAAACATTATCAGGATTAGTGATTCCACGAGCCCCTGTCGCGGCGGAAACATTACATTCGGCAACGACTCTTGGTTCGGCAAGCGGCGCAGCAGAAGGCGGCGGAGCACTGGCCATCACCTGCGGTTTAGGGGCGGGCAGTCTAATACCCTTACTTTCTAGGTAGGCCAAGTCCGCTAAGGCTTGTTTATTTCCTGCCTCTGCCGCCAGTTTATAAAACTCGACGGCCCTCTGTGGATCATGCTCTTTATTCAAAAGGAAATAGGCGAAGTCCTTAAGCCTTTGCCCATTGTCGGGATCTTTTAACAATGCTTTGGCAGCCTTGGCCGTCGCCTTATTTAATTCCCCCGAATCCAGTAATGCCTGAACTTGTGATTTAACATCTCCCGGTGTAATCGGCACTGCATCGCCGGCATGAATCGCATGATCATGATAAGGCGTAGGCTCAATTTTTGTTAATATGTCAACAGAATGGGGGTAAGTCCCACCGCCCGTCCATTCTTTATCAAGGGACCGATTAAATAATTGGTTATCATACGTGATCCTCCCCCCCCCCACATCGCCAGCGTGGGCAACGCCTATGGCTGACTTCATCACATTTCCTATTACATGCGAAAGACCGGTGACCTCCATTAATCCGGCACAAGCCCCGCCAAACGCAGCACTCACCGCTACTTTTTTGTAGAAAGCTGCCTTTCCCAGCAATCCATCCTCAACAACTGCACCATACGCATGGTGCATAAAGAGCGGCGTAAGTCTAGTGGCGCGGGCAAGATGACTGACTAATGATCCTTGACGCACGGCGGACATATTTTTATACTCCATGCTTGCGACCATGCGCTCCCGCACTGCCCGAAAAGCCGTACTTGTGATCGCACCCACCGCCAATGATGCCGCAAACGCCCCCGCACCGCTTGTACCCAGAACACCGCCGGCAATAAGGCTGGCCTTCACACTCAGTGTAAGTCCCGCACAGCATAATGCCCAAGGTGCCTCGGCCCGTATCTTCGCAGGAGCTTCGTGCCGTAACCAATGCCCAACATTTCTTACGGCACCCCCTACATCACGCCCGATACGGTGGGCTGTCTCGGCACGGGATTCACCGTCACGCGAAAAATACCCGCGGACTTTTTGACAGGTAGCCGTTAGTCTGGCCACCGCCCGTTGTGAGATTGTAAGAGGAACGCCAGCATCATTCGCCGCCGTAGGGAGATGACCACCAACCGGGCCAACATTTACCAATGGGTCTAACGCGGGGGCGAGTTCAGGCAAATCTATTTTTTCTACGGCGGACATGACACAACCTCAATATCGCGCGCACAGGCGCATCATTATATAAATAATTTTGGATGCATAGTGATATCATAAGCCGCCGCAAAATTGCAACAAAAATATTCTGAAAAATACTTCTTGACAAAATCGACTATCATCGATTATACCTATCCCATCAAATTTATTTTTAATATTTTTTTAACACTTTTTGGAGGTGTGAGATGGCAGGTCCGTGCAAATTAATTATACCTGGAGCCCTCGCGATTGCTATGGGACTGGCAAATCCAGCTAATGCTGGTGGAGATACTGTAACTGTAAGTGCAGACCCAGCAGCAACGGCAGTGGTTAATGGAGTTTCTTCCAGCTCCGTTTCTGATGCAACTGCGTATGGCGGATCAGGAGTGGCAACGAATACACTTGATCTGACCCTTGGGAGCGGAAAAGATCCTTACGCAAAATGGTATTTAGGCCTCGCTGCGTGGTCTGTTTTAGCAGGCTCTGGTGGTCGCAATACGTCTCAATCTACGAACATACCGTATTGTGCAGATTATGTGCACAATAGTTGGAGTGGGCCATTGAATATCGGAGCATCCGAGACAACTAGCCATCCGAATCCAGGGTGTGTGCATGCACCTACAGTCCGAGGCATGGCTGATAGTTTTGACAACGCAAATAGAGTCATGGCCAGAGAAATTATTGGCGGGGTCTATGGCGTAAAAATTAATCAGTCGGTAATAGATCAAGAGCTTGCATTGGCAGCCGCAGCTGCCGCAGCAGCAGGTTCGGGCCCGGCATCTAAACCCGCATGCGGCCCCGGCAGAGTTTGGAATGAGCTGAAAGCGACATGTGATAAGTCTCGTGGGCAATTCCCAACAAGGGGTTACAATAGATAATTAAACTATATGGTAAAAAATGAAAAAAGTCTGGCGACCATGGATTATGGGATTATTTATGGCCGCCAGTGCGCCGCAATGTCTTGCGGGTACTGATAACCCGTTTGGGTTGTCTGATAATGCTTTGATTACGATTGAATATGCGCAACAGACGGGACGATCTTTTTTTCTGTTAATGGATCGGGGATCCAACCAGCTTTGCATTTATAAACGTGCAATAACGGAGTGTTTCAAAGTTGCTTCGGGTCGTAGCCGAACCGACAACATGGATGATCCAAACGCCACGCGGCCGGGGGTTTTTATATTAGAGGAACCAAAGGACTTGGGAACGCTATATGCCCTCATCCAATTTGACGGCCCCCGGGTCATTCATATGACATCAGGTGGAAGATTAAAAAAAATGAAGAGTGGGGAGTATAGTCTTTCAGGTGGATGCATAACCCCAACAGACGAGGATTTTTATAAAATATTAGATTTTGTTGACGGAATGCCATTGGAAAAAGTCTACAGGGACCCACAAAATCCGCATGATTATCAATGGGGGAAATTAATTATTATAACTCCTTTACGGGACGCAGGGTTTTGGGGGATGGAGAAGAAAGGGTATGATCATGAGTAAACAACTTTTAGGTCCGGCATTTCTAGCCGTTAGTTTGTTAGCTAGTGGTTGTTCAACAATACATGAAGAAAAGGGTCTCCAAATAAGAGAAAGCGTTGTGTACGGCATTCCAAATATTTTAAGTTATAAGCATGAAAGAGTTTCAATCAACAAACCTCGATTATATGGCGGATTACTGGGACAAATGTTCCAAGACTATCTCTCCAATTTTAAAAATAATCCCCATAATGCTGCAGCGCTTAAGGATATGGCAGATACAATAGCGATCATCAAGGCGATGTACCAAGAAATCAACAACCAAGGCACTTCCCCCGAAAGACGCCAAATTCTTACCGATGTGCTTCAAGAAGCCGCGGCCGTATCAGGTTATCCTGATTGGATGGCATTGGTTTTAGAGGCTCATAAGCTAACCTATCCGGCCGCCCCATCGGGTTGCGATTATACCGGAATGAACCCTAGTGGGCAAATGGTGTTGGTTTGCGGTCCTACGGCCACTCCTAAACCACCATCTTGACCCCCGCCCGCACTTATGATTAACTGACGGGATGAGGCTTTTTTTACAACATCGATATTTGGTGCGGAAGAACTTGCTCACGCTCATCGGCTTGGGGCTGTGCTTTTATTTTTCCTACCATTTGATTTGCGGCGGGCGCGGATATGTGCGCTATCTTTCGCTTGGGGCCGACAATGCTGCGCTCAGTCTTGAGGCGCAGGGGCTGCAGGCCAAGCGTACCGCATTGGAGGATAAAGTCACCATGCTGCGCCCCAATTCCATTAATAAAGACTTGCTGGAGGAACGCGCGCGCATCGTGCTCGGCTTTCGTCGTGCAGATGAGCGCGATATTTTGATCTCTCCTTCCAAATGATTTGGCCAAATAACCGGGCCGCAATTACCCATTCGTCCATTCCCCGCAAACCCTTGAAACGCAATATGTTGCGTCGCAACAGGCTGTGAATATTTTACGCTTTTTTCTTGGCGGCGGGACAAAAATCGTGTAGCAGTCAATATAATAATAAATTGAGGTTAGATTGTGGCATCAAAATCCAAGAAGGACGACATGAAAAAAACCAATTTGAAAACTGTTCCTATGGGGGCGGAGCTATCCAACAGCGCAGGATTACCAAGCGTTGAGGAATTAAAGAAATTTTATCGCGATATGTTGCTGATTCGCCGATTTGAGGAAAAAGCCGGGCAGTTATACGGTATGGGCTTGATTGGCGGATTTTGCCATCTTTATATCGGCGAGGAAGCTGTGGTCACCGGCATTCAATCTGTCCAAAAGCCTCAGGATACCGTCATCACCGCCTATCGCAATCACGGGCATATGTTGGTGTGCGGGATCAGTGCGAATGAGGTGATGGCCGAACTTACCGGGCGCGCGGGGGGATGTTCGCGCGGCAAGGGCGGATCAATGCACATGTTCTCGGTGGAAAAGAATTTCTATGGCGGGCACGGTATTGTGGGCGCACAAGTATCCATCGGTACGGGCCTGGCGTTTGCGCATAAATACAGCAGTGACGGCGGCGTCTGTGTGGCCTATATGGGCGACGGCGCGGCGGACCAAGGCCAGGTGGCCGAGAGTTATAACATGGCGGCCCTGTGGAAATTGCCGATTTTATTCGTGATTGAAAATAATCAATACAGCATGGGAACCAGCACAAAACGCCATGCCGCCGGGGAATTTTACCGCCGCGGCGAAGGATTCGGCATTCAGGGCGAACGTGTGGACGGCATGGATGTGCTGGCGGTACGCGAGGCTGCATCACGCGCACTTGATGATATTCGCGCCGGTGCCGGGCCGTATATTTTGGAGATTATCACCTATCGTTATCGCGGGCATTCCATGTCCGACCCGCAAAAATACCGCACCAAGGAAGAGGTGGAACAGTATAAAGGCGCGCGCGACCCGATTGAAGGCGTCAGAAAAATCCTGATGGATGAATATGGTGTGGGCGAAGATGACCTGAAACCCATTGATCAGGAAATTAAGGATATCGTGCGGGAAGCAGCCGAATTCTCGCAATATTCTCCGCAACCCGACCCGGCGGAACTCTGGACCGATGTGTTGAAAGAAATTTGAGTGATGCGGAATGAACGCAGTTGTTTCACCACAAAGTCACGAAGTTCACGAAGACAACACGAAGATTGTTTTTGATGATTTATCCCGTCACGTGGTTGATGCCGCCTTTCGTGTGCATCAAAATTTGGGGGTAGGCCTTCTTGAAGGCATATATGAGGAATGTATGGTTGTGGAATTCAGGAAAAGAAATATTCAGTTCCTGCGCCAAGTTGAGATTCCCACTTATATATGAAAGTGAGAGAATTCCATCAACATACAGGCTCGATTTGGTTGCAGGAAACGAGATAATTGTTGAACTAAAAAGTGTGGAGAAACTCATTCCGGCTCATAAGGCGCAGATTTTGACCTATCTGAAAACATCAGGCCTAAAAATTGGCTTGTTGATAAATTTTGGAGAACCGTATTTTAAAGAGGCCGTCAAACGCTTCGTGTTATAACTTAGTGAACTTCGTGACTTCGTGGTGAGATAAACATCACCACATCGTCAAGATTAATGAGGGATAAGAGGAAAACATGCCCGTACAAATTTTAATGCCTGCGCTTTCGCCCACGATGACTGAAGGGAATTTGGCCCGTTGGCTCAAGAAAGAAGGCGAGATGGTCAAAGCCGGTGAGGTCATCGCCGAAATCGAAACCGACAAAGCCACAATGGAAGTTGAAGCGGTGGACGAAGGCCGATTGGGAAAAATCTTGATCGCCGAAGGCGCGCAGGGCGTGGCGGTGAATACGCCGATTGCAGTGCTATTAGAGGATGGCGAAAACGAAGCCACGGCGATCAACACAGCCCCCACCGCCCAAGATATACCCTGTATTCCCAATGCTGCACCCGTTGCGAACTCGGTGACTCCAACCGCACAGGCGGCGCAAGCTGAGGGAAAAATCATCGCCAACCGCGATATTTTATATGCGCAAGGAGTGATCACCCTACCTCCGCCCTTTGACGAAGCCCCGTTTATGGAGCGCACACAGCCTATGCAGGTCCGTGAAGCACTACGCATGGGCATGAGTGAAGAAATGCGCCGCGACAAAAACGTGTTTTTGATGGGCGAGGAAGTCGCGGAATATAACGGGGCCTATAAGGTTTCCCAAGGGATGCTCGATGAATTCGGGCCGGACCGCGTGATTGACAGCCCCATCACCGAACATGCCTTTACCGGTTTGGGCGTGGGGGCCGCGATGAAGGGGCTGCGCCCGATCATTGAATTTATGTCGATGGATTTTGCGATGCAGGCGATGGACCAGATTGTGAATTCCGCCGCCAAGACGCTCTATATGGCGGGCGGCAAGCTCGGTTGCCCGATTGTCTTTCGCGGGCAAAACGGCGCACCGGGTAAGGTCGGCGCACAACATTCTGGATGTTACGCATCATGGTTTGCGCATGTGCCGGGGATGAAGGTCGTGGCCCCATGGTCGGGGGCGGATGCCAAAGGGTTGATCAAGGCCGCCATTCGTGACCCCAATCCGGTGATGATTTTAGAACATGAATTGATGTATGGGCAAATTTTTGAAACTCCGCTCGATGATGATTTCGTCATTCCATTGGGGCGCGCAAAAATTGAACGCAATGGCAGTGACGTGACGATTGTCAGTTTTTCGGTTATGGTTGGAAAATGTCTTGAGGCCGCAAAAAAGCTGGAAGAACAAGGCATCAGTGCCGAAGTAATTAATCTGCGCACCATTCGGCCGCTCGACCGTTGGACGATTTTGGAAAGCGTTAAGAAAACCAACCGCATTATCTCAGTTGAGGAAGGGTGGCCGTTCGCAGGCATTGGGGCCGAGATTGCGGCACTGATCAACGAACATGCCTTTGATTACCTCGATGCGCCGGTGTTGCGCG
>JBDHTT010000033.1:0-13572 GCA_039808785.1 Alphaproteobacteria bacterium | reverse complement strand
GCGTGCCGTACCGCATGGCATAGAGTTGGACCAATCCGCAGGGCTCCATCCGTGAGGGCATTAAAATACAATCTGCGCCCGCGTGAATTTTATGAGCAAAAATTTCGTTATAGGCATTGATGATCTTGACCTGATGCGGGAATTGTTCCTGAAGGGCCAAAAACCCCGACTCCAAATCCTTATCGCCATTTCCCAAAACGATGAGCGCGCATTTTTCCGCAATCAGCTGCGGCGTGATTTTGAGCACCAAATCAAATCCCTTTTGCGGTGTCAGGCGGCTAATAATCCCAAAGAGCGGCCGGTCGGTCGGAATGCGCAAATCAAATTCCTTGATCAGGCTTTTGCGATTATCAATCTTTTTGGTGATGGTCTCAAAACTGTAATTCTTGGCAATATACGGATCGTGCGCAGGGTTCCAAACTTGAGTGTCAATACCGTTGAGGATACCGCACAAATGATCACGCCGGTTTTGCAAGACCCCCTGTAACCCGCAGCCCAGATCGGTTTCGCAAATTTCACGCGCATAGGTGGGGCTCACTGTCGTAATAAAATCGGCATAATTGATCCCGGCTTTTAGAAAACTGATGCGGTCAAAAAACTCCAACCCCGTAGGAGTGAAATCATCCCACGACAACCCCAGCCCCGCCATGTGCCAATTATCAAACAATCCTTGATAGGCAATATTATGAATGGTGAAAAGAAATTTGGGAATTTGCCCAGCGGGTGGCGAGGCAAGACGTTGAGAGTAGAGCGGAATTAACCCGCATTGCCAATCATGGCCGTGGAGAAGGTCTGCCTGCCATAACGGATCATAATGAACGAGATTGGCTGCCGCATGACAAAAAGCCCCAAAGCGAATATGATTATCGGTCCAATCGCGCCCATGTTCATCAATATAGGGGTGCCGTGCAGCAAAGAGTTGTGGAGAGTCAAACACATAGGCCGGTGTGGGCGGAAAATGCCCGTCCGGATGCTCCAAAATCCCGAATAAAATGCGCGCGTCCTGAATAGTGCCAATGCCGTTATATTTTGCAATCTGGCAAGGATGTTTCAGGTTTTTGAGAATGGCGTCATACCCCGGCAGGAATAATCGCACCTCTGCCCCCAATTGATGCAAAACGGGGGGGAGCGCACCACAGACATCTGCCAATCCGCCGGTTTTGACGAATGGATAAATCTCGCTGGTGGCAAATAAAATTTTCATGAGGACAGCGCATTGATCATGTTCATGGTGATCAGCACCACGCCGTTCTCGGACACATAAAATCTGCGTTCATCCTCTGCCCTGTCTTCCCCCACAATCAAGCCTTCGGGGAGTTTGCACCCGCGGTTGACAATCACCTTGGTTAACTGGCATCCACGGCCAATATCGACCTCCGGCAAAATAATCGAATGATCAATCGTGCAATATGAATTAATGCGCGTGCGGGTGGAAATCACCGAATTGCGCACGGACGATCCCGAAACGATGCAACCATTGGCGACCAAACTATCAACCGCGCAGCCCCGCCGCCCGTCATCATTAAACACAAATTTTGCCGGCGGCAATTGTGTCTGAAAGGTCAAAATTGGCCAATTTGGATCATAAAGATCCAAAAGCGGCGTGACATGGGTAAGGTCCAGATTGCACTCCCAATAGGCATCCACCGTCCCGACATCGCGCCAATAGGGCGAGGAATCAGGGGAGCTTAAAACGCAACTTTGGGCAAAATTATGGGCCTTAATTTTCAGTCCTTTTTGTGCAACAAAATAAGGGATCAGGTTTTTGCCAAAATCATGCTGCGAGTTTGTATCCTGAGAATCGCGCAGCAATTCACGAAATAAAAAATCGGCATTGAACACATAAATTCCCATGCTGGCCAATGATTTGGATGGATCACCGGGGATAGAAGGGGGATCGGCAGGCTTTTCCACAAAATCCGTAATATTATTTTCCGCATCCACATGCATGATACCGAAATGGGAAGCGTCCTTGATCGGCACCTCAATACAGGGAATTGTGATATCGGCACCGCTTTTGATATGGTCGGCCAACAGCAAGGAATAATCCATTTTATACACATGATCACCGGCCAAAATGATCACGTACTCCGCGCGCCGGGACTGGAAAATATCCATGTTTTGATAAACGGCATCAGCAGTGCCCTGATACCATTGGCTTTCATCTATACGCTGTTGGGCGGGTAAAACTTCAATGAACTCCTCCGCTTCCCCGCGCAGCAAATTCCATCCCTGTTGCAGATGCCGCATGAGGCTGTGGGATTTATATTGGGTCAGGACACTGATGCGGCGTAATCCGGAATTGATGCAGTTGGAGAGGGTAAAATCAATGATTCGATATTTTCCGCCAATATGCACTGCGGGTTTGGCGCGATTATCGGTCAAATGTTTTAAACGCGTCCCGCGCCCGCCCGCCAGAATAATCGTTTGTGTACGTTTCATGGCGTGGTTGATATCAGAAGACAATTTAGCCAATGGATCCCATCGCGAATCAAAGAAAATCTATGGGATATACCATAGAACAACTAGAGATTATTATCAACGGAAACTGAATATTTTGTGCAACATGGTTATAGCACCCTGTTCAGGAAATCATAAGATTTGCAGGTTGATCAGGCTTTATGATGCGCGACGGTGCAAGTTTTTTGTGAACTGATTTTGGTAAAATCTGTGGTCCGCCCATGAACAAATGTGCCAAAATTTTTGCCGCCATGGGCGCGGTGATAAGGCCATGTGAGCCATGAGCTAGTGAGACATATAATCGCGGAAAATTTGGTAATTCCCCGATGAGTGGGATACGGTCGCGCGTGGTGCAACGCAGCGCCGCGCGCCCGGAAATGATTGTGGCCGTAGCGTCAAATTGCAGAATTTGTTGCGATAGTTTTTGCAAAACAAATGCGTGATCTTGCGCACGCACGTCAACATCTTCATCCCATGGTTCAAAGGTTGATCCCACCACCATGTGGCTTGAGGCAGGGCCATCAAACGGCTTGGATGCGTAGCCGCCATAGCAAAGATTAAGTGCAAGATTTTTAAAAACCTCAGGGGTTTTGATCACGCTGATTTGACCCCGCACAGTTTGAAGCGGCAAGTAATGAGAATTGAAAAATTTTGCTGCGTGATTGCTGCAGGCTAAAATCACGGCATCATATATTTTTCCGTTCACACACCATTGCGTGCCCTGAGGAGTCAGTCTATCCACTTGCTCAAAATATACTGAAAGATTGGTATGACTACGCAGCAAATAATGCACAAAATGATAGGGTGAAACCGATCCGGCATCGGGCAAAAATACGCCGCCACTGGTGAGGGGGATATGTGCCAACTCACTTGCTTCCTCGGCACTCACCGTCACTGCATGATCATGGTGCCACGCCCATTCGTGGGGAAATACATGAAGTCGATGCTCGCGTTTTTCCTGCCCTGCTTCACTGATATGATCAGCAGCATTTGAGAGATGAAAGTTCCCAAATCGTAGATGAAGAGGGCCCGTGTTATCTTGATTTTTAGATGTATCTTTGGCCGCTTGTTTAAACAATTTTAAACTATGCGCAAAGGCGGGGGAATAGAAATCGGACTCAAAACCGCGCCGCGCGGTTAATCGCGGATTGTAAAGCCCCAGAGCATTCCCAGATGCCCCAGAGCCAAGACCTGCGCATTCATACAAATCCACCTTGATACCGTATTGGAGAAATTCATGAGCGGCACTCGCCCCCGCAAGGCCCCCGCCAATAATTGCAACGGATTGCACAGATGTTGGACGGCAAGCATTCGTTGAAAAGTTTTGCACAGGCGGTACAGCGCAATGTTGCGCACAAAAATGTCCCTTGATCATATCGCGTTTGCGGCCAAAACCGCGGGCTTTGATGACTTCAAATCCATGTTGTCGGAGGCCGCTTTTCACCGATCCTGCCGCCGTAAAAGTGGCAAAGCTCGCATTGGGGTTTGATAGTCTGGCCATATTTTCAAACAAAATATCGGACCACATATCGGGATTTTTGGCCGGGGCATGACCATCCAAAAACCAGCAATCGACTTTTGTGACGGCCTCATCTAATTCCGGGATCGCGCGATTGACATCATCAAGAATTAGCAAAAGATCAATTTGGGGTGTGAGCGCAATATGATGCCATCCACCTATGCGCGGCGGATAGAACGCGCATAGGAGGTCGAGATTTTTCCCCAATTGGTCCTGCCAAGGGATTAAATATTTGCGAATTTCTGTTGATGACAGCGGGTATTTTTCAAAGGAAATATAGGTGAGTTTTGCGGATTTTTTGGCAGTTTTTGTAAACAAATCCATGGCGCATAAGAAATTGAGTCCTGTGCCAAATCCGGTTTCACAAATGGTAAAATTTTGCCGATGTTCCCATGCGGCGGGGAGGTTGTTTTGGTCAAAAAACACATAGCGACTCTCGCCCAACCCATCCTCGGCCGCAAAATAAATATCATCAAAAATGTCAGAATGCGGTTGGGTCATGGTGCGGATAAACCCCCTAAAGCTTCGAAAATTTTTTGTGCCTTAAGCAGTGTCTCCGCATATTCTGCTGACGCATTTGAGCAAGCGGTAATCCCCCCACCGACACTGAAAGTCATAGTATTTTGATGATGGTTGAGTGTGCGAATGGCTATGTTGGTTTGCAAGGCACCATCAAGTCCAACCCAACCGAGCGATCCGCAATAAACACCGCGCGTGAAGCATTCATGCTGCGCAATAATTTCCATGGCGCGAATTTTGGGTGCGCCGGTAATCGACCCGCCGGGAAAGCAAGATTTGAGGAGGGATAGGGAGATATGGGGATACCCAATATTGCCATGCACTTCAGAAACCAGATGATAAAGCCCGGCGAATTTTTGAATTTCAAAAATTTTTTCAACTGTTACCGACTGAAAATCGCAAATTTTAGAAAAATCATTGCGTATTAAATCCACAATCATCAAATTTTCTGCGTGGTCTTTTTCACTGTGTTTGAGGAGATTAAGATCATGTGATGTACCCTTAATCGGGCGGGTTACCGCATGACCGTTTGAAGAGATTTCAAGAAATGATTCCGGTGACGCAGAAAGAATTTTTAAATCCCCCCAATTCATATAGGCGGCGTAAGGGGCAGGGTTGATCACGCGCAAATTCAAATAGGCCGCAAAGGGGTCGTAGTTTTTGGGTGTTGAGGCACAAAATTGCTGCGCAAAATTTGCCTGAAAAATTTCGCCCTGAAAAATAAGGTCAATGATTTTTTCTACATAAGAAAGATATTCATCTCGATTGATTTTCGCATAAAAATTTAATCGCGGGAGGGCGGATAATTGAACTGTTTTGCGCGATTGAAGGAGGGTGGATTTAAAGTTTTGATAAATTCTGTGGGCAGTGTTTTCATCCGCCGCATAAACCCCCAACCAAGATTTTTGCCCGCCATGATCATGGATAAAAAATTGCGTATAAAAGCCGAATTGAGCCAATGGATAGGGCGCGCGATTTTTGCCCGGTTGTGAAATAATTTGGTGCAATTTCGGCTCAAGGCTCGCACCCAAATCATAGGCCCAATAACCCGCCCAACCGCCCCAAAAAATTGGGGGATTCAAATGAAAATCATCCCGACTATTCAAAATTTTTATGGTGTTTTGACCTGGGGAGCGACAATGATAGGAGGGGAAAGAGCTGGGGTCAAAAGCCTCACCATCCTCAAAAATTTGGACCTGTTCAGGGTCCCACATCACATAGGAAAAACGATTGAGTGGATGCCCATTCAGCGCGCTGTCAAACCATAGGAATCCGTGATGATTGTGATAGGTTTGTGCAACCTGAAGAATGGCAGCAGAGCATGGAAATAAAAATAATTCCTTGGGCCGCGAATTGGCAGAATGTGTAGCGGGGTGATCAGGAGTCGTAGCCATTGCAAATCGGATAGCGGCGATCAGATTTTAAATCGCGGCGTGAAATTTTTGGCCCCGGAGCGGATTGTTGGCGTTTATATTCCGCGCGTTTGAGGAGTGTTGCAATTTTTTTCACCATGTCGCCATCATACCCGTGGGCGGTAGTTGCAGCGATAGAGAGATTTTGTTCGATCAGATGATGCAAAATTTCATCCAAAATGACGTAGGGGGGCAGGCTATCTTGATCCGTTTGATTGTCGCGCAATTCTGCCGATGGCGGGCGATCAAGAATGGATTGCGGGATGATGCCGCCGGGCTCCGCCGATTGTGTAACCCGTGTTTGATTGAGCCAATCACAGATGCGGTAAATCTCGGTTTTATAAATATCCTTGAGCGGGTTATAACCGCCGCACATATCCCCGTAAAGTGTCGCATATCCCATCGCCATTTCGGATTTATTTCCCGTTGTTACCACCATGGCGCCGGTCATATTAGATTGTGTCATGAGGATAAGCCCACGCAGGCGTGATTGCAAATTTTCGTGCGCTAAACCCTGTGTGTTTGGCTCGAGACTCATAAAACTTTGCATTAAAGTTTCGATTGGAATTATTTCGTAACTTATCTTCAAATTTCGCGCGCATTGTGCGGCGTCATCCAAACTTTGCTGCGCGGTAAAACGTGAAGGCATCATGATGGCATGAACATGAGAGGCCCCAACGGCATCAACAGCAATCGCGGCCGCCAGTGCGCTATCAACCCCGCCCGATAACCCAATCAAGACGCCGGATTGTCCGGATTTTTTGAGATAGTCGCGCAAGCCCAAACACGCAGCGCGATAGGTCAGAGACTCGGGCTGTTCTTCCAGTGGTGCTTCTTGCGAGGTAGTTTGTAAGAGTTCATCACTTCCGATGGTTAAAAAATCTTCGTCATATCCCTTCAAGCGATGCGAGATTTGACCCGCAGCATTAACCGCAAAAGAATGCCCGTCAAACACCAAACTATCCTGCCCACCGACCTGATTCACATAAATGATCGGCAGGTGATTTTCTAAGAATCTTTGCTGCGCAATATTTTGCCGCTGGGTGATTTTATCTTTCTCAAACGGGCTCGCGTGAATGCCAATCAAAATCTCCGCACCGCAAGATTTGAGATATTGAGCAGGCTCCGCATACCAGAAATCTTCACAAATCATCACACCCAGTTTTACACCGCGAAAGGCAATGATCGGCTGTTTTTCGGCCGCTGTGAAATATCGTTTTTCATCAAACACGCCATAATTGGGCAAATATTGTTTGTGGCAGTGATGAAGGATTTTGCCGCGATCAAGAATAACGGCACTGTTATAAAGCTGTCCGTCTTTTTGGTGGGGAGTGCCGAGCAAAATGGCGCAGGAGCGGGTGCGACTAAAGGAAAGTAAATCATTCAAGGCCTGCTCGGCTTCGTCTAAAAAGCCTGCATTTAAAAGTAAATCCTGAGCAGGATAGCCAATCAATGCCAATTCAGGAAAAATCACTAAATCCGTTTGCCCATCCAAGCGATCCCACAGTGATTTTATTTTCGCGCAATTGCCATTCAAATCACCCACCGAACTATTGATTTGAGCGAGGGTCAGGCGCAAGGGCTTAGCGCATTGAAGCACAGATGGGGGAGGCGCAGATGGCGGGGGCGAGGAATTGGCAGATATAGACATCACAAAAAGTTATGTAAGAGTCCCCGATTTACGGTCGCGGCGAATGGTTTTGAGTTCATCGGCAATCATAAAAGCGAGTTCCAATGATTGGGAGGCATTGAGGCGCGGATCACAATGTGTATGGTAACGGGCAGAGAGGTCTTCTTCACGAATCTCGTTAATCCCGCCAATACATTCGGTGACATTTTGGCCGGTCATTTCGATATGAAGCCCGCCCGCCACAGTCCCTTCGGCCTTATGAACCGCAAAAAAATCCTTGACTTCGCTCATGATTGATTCAAGGAGGCGAGTTTTATACCCGCTGGAGCTTTTCACCGTGTTGCCATGCATGGGGTCGCAAATCCAGGTGACGTTGCGCCCTTCACGCTTCACGCGATTGACCAATTGCGGCAAATGATCAAAGACTTTCCCCGATCCCATGCGCGAAATTAAGGTGAGTCGCCCCGGTTCATTGTCTGGGCTAATACGGTCAATCAAACGTATGAGATCATCCGGCGAGCAAGATGGCGGGCATTTGAGGCCCACAGGGTTCTTAATGCCGCGCACAAATTCAATCTGGGCGTGGTCTTCCTGGTTCGTGCGCGCGCCGATCCACACCAGATGTGCCGAACAATCATACCAATCCCCGGTGATGCTATCCATCCGCGTGAGTGATTCTTCGTACGGGAGCAACAAGGCTTCGTGACAGGTGTAAAAATTGGTTTGGTGCAGGATATGCGGAATGGTTTCGCCGGTCATCCCGCAGGCAGTCATGAAGTCAAGTGCCTGTTCAATCCGTTCAGACAATTTGGTAAAGCGAACTTCCTGCGGTGTATCGCGCACGAAATCAAGATTCCATTTATGGACCATGTGCAAATCGGCATAGCCGCCATAGGCAAAGGCACGCAATAGATTCAGCGTCGCTGCGGATTGGTTATAGGCCCGCAGCATGCGCACAGGATCGGGGCGGCGTGCGTCCTCGGTAAATTCAATGCCGTTAATGATATCGCCGCGATAGGTAGGAAGAGTTTGACCATTTTGCGTTTCCGTATCTTCGGATCGCGGTTTGGCAAATTGCCCCGCCATACGCCCCATTTTGATCACGGGCATGGAACCGGAAAAGGTCATGACCACAGCCATTTGCAGCAATACGCGGAACGTATCGCGGATTTTTTGCGCATTAAATTCGGCAAAGCTTTCGGCGCAATCACCACCCATTAAAACGAATGCATTCCCTTCGGAGGCTTGCGCCAATTGAGCCTTCAAAGCCCGTGCCTCCCCCGCGAACACAAGCGGCGGCAATTCCCGCAGCTTAGCCTCGGTTTCCTTTAATTGTGGTGCATCATCGCCATAACTTGGTAATTGCTTGGCGGGTTTCGTGCGCCAGCTAGCGGGGGTCCAATCAGTCATTTACTTTTTCCTAATGCATCCTTTGGCACTATATCGTATTTTCTAACAAAATAAAATCACCACCGTTTCTTTTGCGGTGCAATAATCTTATCTATATTTTATGGTAAAATTCTAACTTAAGGGTAAAGAAGCTCCTTATCCCATGAATTTTGCCCATTCTCAGGAGCTTTATAACGCACGCGATGGTGTAAACGATACTCCCCTTCGCGCCAAAACTCAATTGAAACCGGGCTGAGGCGAAATCCCGACCAATAAGGCGGACGAGGGGGAGAATCGCCGTATTTTTCTTCCATTTGTCGTGTTTGATCCAAAAGTTGCGCCCGATCCGCCAAAGGGCGCGATTGGCGCGAGGCCCATGCACCAATACGATTTCCCAATGGGCGAGAATGGTAATATTCATCGGCTTCTTCCGCACTCACGGGGGCAATGGTTCCGCGCACGCGCACTTGGCGTTTTAAACTTTTCCAATGAAAATTAATCGCCGCGCGGGGATTTTTGGTCAATTCTTGTCCCTTTGCGCTTTCAAAATTGGTAAAAAAGCAAAATCCGCGCGGGTCAATCCTGCGTATGAGGACAACGCGCACATCGGGCAGCCCTTGGCCATCGACCGTGGCAAGCGCCGCCGCATCGGGGTCGCTGGGCTCTGAGTTTTTGGCTTCAAGGAACCAATTTTTAAATAATTCGTAGGGAGAGTTTGGATACTCGCTTAAGATGTCCATTTTCCACACCACCAGATGGTTTAAAAAATAATTTTTTATACTATATTTTCTTGCGGGGAAAAACCATTTATATATGCGTTGTAACTATGACACGCGTAAAGCATTTTTTGAAAGGATTTAATCACATGAAATTGAAATTTTTGGCCGTATTATTGATGGCTTCGCTTTCTCTGACGGCGTGTATGGAACAGGCGGGTAGTAAGCAAACCTTGGGAACCGCCACGGGGGCTATTTTGGGCGGCGTTGCGGGGGCTCAGTTCGGTAAAGGAACGGGACAGTTGGTGGGCGTTGGTCTTGGCGCTCTCCTTGGTAGTTTGGTTGGAAGTGAAATTGGGCAATCGCTTGATCGGGCTGACTTGGCCTATGCCAACCAAGCCACTCAGCGTGCTTATCAAGCTCCTATAGGCGAGACGATCAGCTGGAATAACCCGCAATCCGGGCATTCGGGCACCATCACCCCGATTCGCGAGGGCAACAGCACGGCAGGGCGTTATTGCCGTGAATATACCCAAACCATTTATGTGGGCGGACGCCAACAAAGCGGTCATGGCACAGCCTGCCAAAGCCCGGATGGTACATGGGAAATTGTGAACTAATTGACTGCATATTTTGGGTTTAAAAGGCATATTTTAAATGCATTGCCCGTTTTGCGGATTCGCGGAAACGCAGGTTAAAGACTCTCGTCCCAGTGAGGACGGGACGTCGATTAAGCGGCGTCGGGCGTGCCCTGAATGCGGGGCACGCTTTAATACGTATGAACGCAGCCAATTGCGTGATTTGGTTGTGATTAAATCAGGCGATAAACGCCAAAATTTTGAACGTGATAAAATTATACGATCTATGGAGGTTGCCCTGCGCAAACGGCCGATCACGGCGGATCAGATGGAACGCGCCGTTAACGGCATTGTGCGGCAGTTGGAAATTACCGGCGAAAATGAAATCCCTTCGCGGCTGATTGGTGAACTCGTGATGCAATCGCTGATGGAGCTGGATATTATCGGCTATATTCGCTATGCCTCGGTTTACCGTGATTTCAGCCGGGCCGAAGATTTTCGCGATTTCGTTAAAAGCCTGGAGCAGCTGGTGTAAAAGATTGCTTGAACGAGTTTAAGAGCTTGTTTAGAATGTCTCAGATAGAGGCTTTTCTCTACTAGGAATACTGAACTCCCGAACGTTGTCACTTCGCTCCTGACGCAAAACTCCCTACGCTGCGTTGCTTGCTCCTAGCCGGCAATTCAGCATTCCTAGTATAATTCGTTTTTATGCTGGGTTCTTTTCCGGGTTCTTATGGCACTCTCACTTGATATTCTTAAAAATCATAATTTTCGCTTGCTCTTCCTCACGCGGACCCTGTGCCATATGGGGTTGCAGGCAAGCGCGGTCATTGTGGGGTGGCAGATTTACACACTCACCCATTCCGAATTTTTGCTTGGGCTGATTGGTTTGACCGAAGCCGTCCCCGCGATTTTATCCGCCTTGTTCTCGGGCTATATTGTGGATTTAACCTCGCCTTATTTCGTTTATCGGCTCTGTGTTGGAACTCTGGTGCTCAATATGGCATTTTTATGGGCGGTGGGGGGTGAGTGGCTTGCGTTTTCTCAAAGTGCGGTCATTACCCTATTATTTGCGGGAATATTTGTGTCCGGCATTGCACGCAGCTTCCTGATCCCTGCCTTTTCTGCATTGTTCGCTCAAGCGGTTGAGAAAAAACATTATGCCGCCAGCAATGGATGGAGCAACGCCGGTATTCAAATTGCCGTGATTGTGGGGCCATTAACGGCGAGCTTGGTTTATGGGTTTTATGGTGTCCGCGCGGCATGGACGCTCCCCACCGTTTTTATGATTTTGGGATTTTTATCCATTCTTCATGTGCGCAATTTGCGCGCGATGGAACAACAAGCATTTTCGGGCAGTGCGCTCAAAAATATCATCGATGGTTGGCATTTTATTCTGAAACGCCCCATGTTGCTGACGGTGATGGGGCTGGATATGGTAACTGTCCTATTTGGCGGGGCGGTGGCGATGTTGCCGGCCTTTGCGGACCAGGTTTTGCATGTGGGGCCGGAGGGCCTCGGATTATTGCGCACAGCCCCAGCCCTAGGAGCCATTTTGACGGCTGTTTATTTTGCGCTATTCCCCATGAGGACTTTCCCGCTTTCACGAATGCTCTGGGCGGCCGGCGGCTTCGGAGCCTGTATGATCGGCTTTGGTCTTAGCGAAACTCTTCCCTGGGCGATGTTTTTTTTGGGTCTAAGCGGTTTGCTTGATACCATCAGTGTGATTATTCGTTTAACCTTAAAACAAATCCTCACGCCCGATTATATGCGCGGGCGCGTGTCGGCGATCAGTTCAATGTTTGTGATTTCTTCGAATGAGTTAGGGGCGTTTGAATCGGGTGTTGCCGCGCGGCTGATGGGTTTGATCCCCTCCATCATTTTCGGTGGGGTTGTGAGCATCACCATATGCCTTGGCACCTATGTCCTCACCCCTCAGCTCCGTCAAAAAATTTATACAGATGAGGATCACCATGCTTAAAGGAGGCTCAAGAATTAAGCGTATCGAGACCAGTAAGTCTAATCTTGATGAATGATACGAACACAACGATGTAAGCTGTTTCTTGCATTGCGGTTTTATGCTTGTGGGTAAATCCTCTCCTCTAACAAATCACTTTTATCCCCCTATCCATGAAATGGAAATTTTCTCCATTAAAAACTTACAAAAACCCCTAAAGAAATTTTTGAAACATTTCCTGAAACACTAGCGGAGAAGGGAAAAATCAGTTAGAGTGAGTGCCAAGATGCGCACATTATTTCACGTTTGGCTCCAGCCTCAATCCCGCAAGATTCGCCTGCTTTTGTTGGAAAAGGGGCTTGATTTTGATTTGCAAATTGAAAAAACTTGGGAACGGCGCACGGATTTCTTAAGCCTCAATCCTGCAGGTGAAGTTCCAGTTTTAATTGATACCGATGGGGCAATTCTCTCAGGGGCCTATGCTATTTCGGAATATTTAGAAGAAACCTATCCTCATCCTGACTTTTTAGGGGAGGATGTTTTCCAACGTGCAGAAACTAGGCGGCTGGTCACTTGGTTTGATATGAAGTTTTCCCATGAGGTGAGCGATAATCTGGTCGGGGAAAAAATGGTGAAGCGCTTGCAACGTAGTGGAGAGCCAAGCGGTCCGGCCATTCGGGCGGGGTTAATCAACATCCATTACCATTTGGATTATATTGAGTTTTTATTGGAAACGCGTAATTGGTTGGCGGGTGAAGAGTTTTCCCAAGCTGATATGACGGCCGCAGCCCAACTTTCGGCCGTAGATTATATTGGCGATGTACCGTGGGATAAACATCCGGGAGCCAAGGCATGGTACGCGCGCATCAAATCACGACGCAGCTTTAAATCACTTTTGGATGAACGCATGCCCGGCCAATATCCTGCTAAGCATTACGCGAATGTGGATTTTTGATGGAATGATCATTTCCGTGGCAATGACTATAAAAGTATAGAAGCTGTTTTTATAGTAGGATTTAAAAATTATAGCTAAACCCATAATTACTGATATATTTTAGGGGCTGTACTAGATAATCAGTTAAGAAATTGATTAACCCATTGATGCGATTTTGTCTATCTGCAAACAGCTTTGAATGATTGATGCGGTAGTGTTTAAAATCGGACACATCAAGCACATTATACCCCTTCCAACAATCCGGTTAAAGAGGCCAACGCCGCAGGTGAGATACTGAGCAGGCTCTAGCAACCGTGCATTAATCTTCAAACTTTAAGGAGGAGCCACCTGATTCTGTCATATTATCAAGATTAATATCTAGGCAAAAATTAAACTCTGTCATCTCAAGAGTTTTTTGTGCATTTTTGGGAATCATAATTTTATTTTTGCGACAATAG
>JBDHTT010000032.1:0-13788 GCA_039808785.1 Alphaproteobacteria bacterium | reverse complement strand
GAAACCTTATACGGGGCGGGATACCGTTATAAACCCACATGAATGATCAATCCATACATACAGATGATGTGAATGAGATCAGGGATCGGCCGCTGAGTAAGCTGACCTATCGCATTTTGAGTTTCAATTTATTGGTGATTATCATTCTGGCGATGGGCGTGTCGTATCTCGGCACTGCGCGGAAATATATTATTGAGGCGCAGTTGGAGAATTTGGAGACGGAAACGGCCCTGTACGCCACGATTCTCAATGCGGCGGCGAGTATTGCGGGTAAGAAAATCCCCAATCTTTTTGAAGAAAGTGACCGACCTCAGCAACAAGAAATTTTTCATTATTTTAATGGTGCTGTGAGCGGGCTCAATGCTCTTAAAGAGCAGAAAATTGTGATCTATGACGGGCGTGGTAGGGTGTTTCTTGAAACCGGAGACCTGCCGATGCGGCGTTTTTATGAGGTTAAATCAAGCGCGGATAGTCAATGGGGGGAAAAACTTTCTTCGACCATACAGGGGTTGTTGTCGGTGACGTTTCGCTTGCAACCCTTGCCCGATGTTCATGATGCCGCGCAAATTCTGGCGCGCGAGCAGCCAATCAATTATGGGGATTTAAAAATTGCTGCCTGGGCCGGGGTGGATGGCGGGTTGATATTGACTGCGTTTTCACCGATTTATGAAGGAGATCGCATTGTCGGCGGGTTTCGTGTGATCAGGCGCGACCGTGCGGTGGAGGATAATTTTGCCGAAACGCGGGAGGAAATTTTTCGTTTTATTTTCCTTGCGATGATGATGACGATTGCGCATTCGCTCTATCTGGCGGGGAGCATCGGGCATCCATTGCGTATTCTGGCGGTGGCGGCAGAGAAATATCGGCTCAATCAAGGGCGGGCGCAGGTCATTCCTGATTTGAGTGCGCGGGATGATGAAATTGGCGAACTCTCCCACGCTATGCGCGAAATGGCGCAAAGCCTGGAAGAGCGCGTGAATGCCATTGAACAATTCGCGGCTGACGTGGCGCATGAATTGAAAAATCCTTTGACCTCTTTACGCTCGGCAATTGAGACTTTGCCGCGGGTAAAAAATAGTGATGATCAGGCGCAGTTGATGCGCATTGCGATGCATGACATTCAGCGCATGGACAGATTGATCAGCGATATTTCCCTGACTTCAAAATTAGACGCCGAATTGGCGCGTGATGTGCCGTCAATGATTGATATCAAGGAACTATTGAAAAATATCATTGAAAAATATCATAGCCAAAAAGTCCCGATGATAACTCTTTCAGCACCGGAAGGTGCCGTGTTGGTTGGCGGTTCGAATGCGCGATTGGATCAAGTTTTTTGCAATTTGATTGATAATGCGGTGTCGTTTTCACCCCCTGGGGGGGCGATTACAGTCACCATTGATCGCAACGCTGAACGCGTCAAAATCACGGTTGATGATGAAGGGCCGGGGATTCCCGAAAATAAGCTTCATCAAATTTTTGAACGATTTTATTCTGAGCGGCCTGAGCAGGAAAACTTTGGCATGCATTCGGGGTTGGGGCTCTCAATTGCTCAGCAGATCATCATGGCAATGGGCGGGAAAATTGATGCCGAAAATATCAAGGATGAATCCGGGCAGATCAAGGGCGCGCGTTTTATTGTTCGCTTGAAATCCACGCATTTAAGGAATAATTTTAATGAATAGATTTTGTTTTTTACTTTGCTGAAATAACTCTAAAATGATTCTAAAAAATCACGATTTTACAATGACGATTTTATAATGGCCCCCGTTTCCGATCTACCTCCATCTCCGCCGCCGCCAACATCCCCCAAACCAACGCCGTTTGTGTTTGTCACCGGATTGTCGGGCGCCGGGATTTCCACCACGATGAATATTTTAGAGGATTTGGGCTATGCCGTGTTTGACAATTTCCCGTTGGAACTTTTGCCGGCTTTGTTAGCGCAAGATTCGCTCGCAGGACGTCCCGCGGCGATTGCCATTGATACACGCGCACGCAATTTCAATCCGGTGATGCTGAAGGAAAAAATCACGGAACTCAAAGATAATCCGCGCTTTACAGTGAAGACGCTCTTCCTCACCGCTGATGAATCCGTGCTGTTAAAACGCTATACTGAGACGCGGCGCAAGCACCCCTTGGCGCGCGACAGGTCGGTAGCTGACGGAATTGCGGCGGAAAAATCCTTGCTGTTCCCGTTTAAACGAGAGGCCGGATATGTAATTGATACCACCGATTACTCAATCCATGATTTGCGGCGCGTGGTGACGGGCGTGGCGGGCGCGTTGATCAATTCGCGCATGAATGTGACGGTGATGTCGTTTTCCTATCGTTACGGCTTGCCGCGAGAGGCTGATTTGGTGTTTGATGTGCGGTTTTTGCGCAATCCCAATTGGGACCCGGTCCTGCGTGCCAAAACGGGGCTTGAGCGCGATGTCCAGCAATTTGTGTTCCAAGATGAAGTCTATGCCGAGTTTGTCAAGGGCATTGAAACTCTGCTCAATCTTTTGCTCCCCCGCTATCAGAATGAAGGGAAATCTTACCTAACGATTGCGTTTGGATGTACCGGCGGGCGGCATCGTTCCGTGACGGTGAGCGAGCAAATCGCGCAGTTTTTAGGGCGATTCGATGTCAAAATTCAAATCCATCACCGCGAAATCAAGGGCATGGAGACCGGTGCGGGCGGCGCGTGATTTTAGCCCCCAAGAAATCATGTGGGAAAAAACGCAGTCATTCTGGACAGTTTGGGTAGTTATGATATAGTCTCCCCATCATCATTAAAATTTTAAAATAGGATTGAGCATTATGGCCGGAAGTATGAATAAAGTCATGTTAATTGGAAATTTGGGCAATGACCCCGAAGTGCGCAGCATGACTTCGGGTGATGAGGTGGCGAGTTTTTCGGTGGCGACTTCTGAAAGTTGGAAAGATAAAATGAGCGGCGAGCGAAAAGAACGCACGCAATGGCATAAAATCGTCATTTTTAACCCGGCTTTGGTGACGATTGCCCGCAATTATTTGCGCAAAGGATCAAAAATTTTTGTGGAAGGGCAGCTTGAAACCCGCAAATGGCAGGATAAAGACGGCCGCGATCAATATACTACCGAGGTGGTTTTGCGCCCATTTCGCGGGGAATTGACGATGCTCGATTCAAAATCCAGTCAAGACTCTTATGGCGGTGAGTCCTATAGCGGTGGCATGGCTGCAAATTCTTCTCACGCGCCATCTACGCGGGTTGATGAATTGGCGGATGATATTCCGTTTTAAGCAAACAGTTTTTTATGGGGCAACCTCATTAGAATCGGCTTAATAAGGAGTGGTGTACAATGAATAAAAGGCTGAATTTTGAACGAACCGGGCGAGGGGGCATATGGGCGCTTGGCGTAGCGGTGTCGGCTTTTGTCTGTTTGATTCTTCTTGCGTCATTTAATATTGTGCATGCGGAGGAAAACGCGGCGGCGACGACTCCTCCCGCACAGGTAAATCCCGTGCAGGCAACTCCTAAGGCACCGGTTGCAAAAACTCCGGATGATCTGGAACAACGTCGTAAATTGGCCCGCGAACTTCATGACATTAAACATGTCAAGGACCATATTCGCGAAACCATTGCCGGCGTAGCGAAATCTTTGCCGAGTGTTGAACAGGAAGATTTTAAGAAATATATGGAGCTCAAGGTTGATTTTGATGCGTTGGAGCAAAAATCAATCGACTATACGGCTGAAATCTACACCGCAGATGAATTACAAGCCATGGTGGATTTTTTCGGATCACGTGAAGGACGTTCCGCAGATGTTAAGGGTGAAGAATATACGGAAAAATTTGGTGCCGAAGTCCGTAAAACCATTGACCAAGCCATGATGGCAGCGAAATTTGATAATATGAACGCCCTTCCGCAATCCTTGCCCACCGGGCCGTTGTCGCCATGACTAGTTGTTTAGTCTCACGGTGTGCTGGAACGGGTTGATGATTTTGTCCGCAGTGGTCGATTGTGTGCGCAAGGCAAACCCTATCAAATGGAATGTCTCTGTAATCTTCGCCATCATAGCCTCTATCTGCAAGCAACGCCCCCTCGCCTATAAATCCACTTTGTGATTATACATAATATACATTATCACATTTAGCTTTGTAGCAACAACTTAATAGGTGATAGGTATGACAATTACTGGCCCTTTCGGAATAGATAGTATGTTGTCAGTTTAAACCCTGGTGATAGGTATGACAATTACTGGCCCTTTCGGAATAGATAGTATGTTGTCAGTTTAAACCCTGTTGATGTATTGACGCTTAGAATGCCCATGGCGTTCTACGCCTTCAATTGGTATAATTTTTGATATGATGTTGTGGGGATTGCTGCGCAAATTTCAAGAGTATCTGCGTGCCCAGCGCGCGCAAAAGCGCTATAAAACCGTGTGGTCTGGGGTGGACTCGCTCAACCCAAATCCAAAAAACCACCTTATACAAACATATTTTCTATAATTTTCATCGCGCAACAGACTCAAAAAAATTATGGATCTTCTGGGCTATGGATTTGGAAATGCCGGGAACTTTTAAAAGCTGGTCTACACTTGCGTCTTCAACCGCTTTAAAGGAGCCAAAATGATGGAGCAATGCCTTTTTCCGCGCAGCCCCGATCCCCGGCACGTCGTCTAACCTGCTGGTTAAAGCTGATTTTTTGCGCCTAGCACGGTGAGCGCCGATCGCAAATCTGTGAGCTTCATCACGTAAACGCTGTAAGTAATGTAGGACAGGATCATTGATCGGCAGTTGAAACATCTCCTGCCCTTTGATGAAAAATTTCTCAC
The DNA here is from genome assembly GCA_039808785.1 of Alphaproteobacteria bacterium. Taxonomy (GTDB): domain Bacteria; phylum Pseudomonadota; class Alphaproteobacteria; order Micavibrionales; family Micavibrionaceae; genus UBA1573. The sequence continues at coordinate 8,992 of JBDHTT010000032.1, read as the reverse complement.
GCCCTGCGTTACGGTCTTCACCCTTGGCTATGCCCACAATCGTGAGGTGATTAGACACGCCCAAGCAATCCAATATCTCGTGAACCGCATTAAGCTGCCCTAACCCGCCATCAATCAAGAGCAATTGCGGCCAGTTTTTTTCAGCCTGACCAAAATCTACCGGGTCAATTTTGCCAAATCTCCGCTGCATGACTTCGCGCATCATGCCGTAATCATCGGACGCCGCGGCCATGCGGATATTAAAGGTGCGGTATGATTTTTTCTCAAACCCCTCCGGCCCCGCCACCACCATGGCTCCTACCATATTGGTGCCGGATACGTGGGAATTATCATAGATTTCAATGCGTTGTGGAATGTCATCAAGCCCCAAAAGTGCTGCGACCTCTTGCAAAAGCTTTTTACTACTCCCACGTTCGAGTAAGTGCCGAGTGAGTGCTTCTTGCGCATTACGCTGAGCAAAATCGATCAATTCGGTCAGTTCCCCACGTTGTGGAGTTTTGATTCGCACACGATAGGCTTCCTCCAAAATCGCTACATCATGCGGAATAATATTGGTAAAAATTTTGGGCGGTGCGGGCCGCGATTGATAAAGCTGGGCCATAAACCCCGCAAGGATCTCCGCCAAATTGCCCGAGCTTTGGGCCACCTGATCTTCCGTCAGGAAAAACGGTTTGTTGCCGTAATTTTGTGAGGCGCGGAATGAAAAAAGCTGGATACACACGCTCCCCTCTCGCAACACCGCGGCAATCACATCGGCATCCCCCAATCCCATGGAATTCAAGCCTTGCAGTGATTGAATCTGCGTGAGCATTTTCACACGATCACGCAACTGCGCCGCGAGTTCATAATTTTCAGCCACAGAGGCTTCCTGCATCTGCGCAACCAAACGGTCCTGAATATCGCGCGATTTGCCCTTGAGGAAATCGGCAGTATCCTTGACTTGCTGAGCGTATTCGGCAACGCTTACTTTGCCCACACATGGTGCCGTACAACGTTTGATATGATATTGCAAACACGGGGCTTTACGCGCCGCAAAATAACTATCCGAACAATTGCGCAAACGAAATATGCGTTGCAGGAAAGAGAGAGTTTTGCTGACCGCATAACCACTGGCAAAGGGGCCAAAATATTTGCCCCCATCCATGGCTTTGCCGCGGAATTTCAGCAATTGCGGGAACTCATGATCATTTGTGAGCAAGATATAGGGATAGGATTTATCATCCTTAAGCAACACATTATATTTTGGCTTGAGCGACTTGATGAGGTTGGCTTCGAGCAATAACGCCTCGGCCTCCGTCCGTGTCGTGATAAACTCCATTTTAAAGGTGAGTGCGATCATCCGCTGGATGCGCTGCGGGAGCAAGGTGGGCCGCGTATAGCTCATCACCCGTCGGCGCAGATATTTGGCCTTGCCGACATAGAGTACCTCACCGCTTTCACCCAACATACGGTAAACACCCGCATGTTCACCCACTTCGGCGATTTCTTTCAGGATAACGTCAACCCCGCGGCTGAGCGATGGGGGCCAAGACTCTCTTGACGACTCTCTCGACATTACTCCGGCGCGCCAACTAACAAGATCATAAATCGTTCAAACACACGTTTGAAAAATCCCGACTGCGGTACGTCGTCAACAGCGACCAAGTCAATATTTTCTGATTGCCCGTTAGGAAGTTTAAAGCTCAGTACGCCTAACTTGTCGCCAGCCTTAAAGGGGGCTGTGACGGGTGAGTTATAGGTGATTGTACCTTTAACATCCCCATTAGCAGCAAAGGACGGAACAGTCAGTAAGACAGAACGATCAGCGCGCAACCCCACTTTGCGTGTTTCGCTCAAAACCACCGGAGCATCAGCTACAATTTGTCCTTTTTGTATCAAATGGATGTTTTTGAAGGATTTAAGCGCCCAATCCATTAATTTGACAGACTCATCGGCCCGCGCCTGCATCGAATTTGTGCCATTGATAACCAGTACCACGCGGCGATTTCCCGCCACAGCCGACCCCATCAACCCATAGCCGCCATCATCAGTATGCCCGGTTTTAATTCCGTCAGCCCCGATGTTTTTATAGAGCAAAGGATTGCGGTTTCCCTGTTTGATATTGTTATAAAAAAATTCCTTTTCGCTATACATCTTATATTCTTGTGGGTAGTTGCGAATAAGGTAGGTTCCGAGCATTGCCAGATCATGCGCGGTGGAATAATGGTTGGGATCGGGCCATCCGTTCGAATTCATGAAATGACTGTCCTTCATGCCAATTTCCTTGGCTTTATCATTCATCATCACGACAAAATTTGCCTCTGACCCCGCGATGCCCTCGGCCATAACAATGCACGCATCATTGCCCGATTGAATGATGATACCGCGCAATAAATTATCCACGCTCACGCTGGAATTTAAATCCAAAAACATGCGGGACCCGCCGCTTTTCCAAGCATTCTCACTCACCGGGAACATTTGATCACGGCGAATTTTGCCCGACCGGATCGCATCATCGGCCACAATGGTGGTGAGTACCTTTGACATGGATGAGGTCGGCATACGTTCATTGCCGTTTTTGTCATACAAAACTGTGCCTGTGTCAAAATCGACTATATAGGCCTGTTTGGCCGCCGTTTCAGGAGCAGTTACTTCAGCTGCATGAGCGGCTTGCGAACCTGACATTCCATCCATCAAAATTGTTATCGTGAGGATTGATGACAGGAAAATGCGAAGATTGGTTTGATATTGTCTCAACATGATAAAGCGCCCCGAAGATAGGATTTGCAAATGAAAGCAGCCGATTATTGGACCACGATGATGGCATCGGATTGCCCCGCCGCCAAAACTTTAGACAATACACTATCGGCTTCTTGCACTGTGTCAAGGGGGCCGATACGAACTTTGTACAATGTGCGCCCGTTATAGGGGATGAGGTCCACATGTACCGCCCCGATATGGTTGAGATTTTGCGAGAGTCGTTCTGCATTTGCTGACTGGCCAAAGGCACCAACCTGAACATAAAGTTTTGTTGCCACCACAGGTTCCTGAGTCACCACCGGGTTGGGGTAGAAATGCCCGTTATTCACATGGCCCGAAACCGCTTGGTTTTGGGCTTCTTGGGCCATCATCGCCTCACCCACATTACCAATGGGTGGAATTGCATTATTATAATCGGCATCGCTCATAGTCGTGACAGGCGCGGCATTGCTCCCTCCTCGCGCACTGATCGGCAAATATCCTTTTTCATTATAAGCAATTTCCATGCCCTTAGTGGTTGTACCACTCCGCGCCAGAGCTGCCAAAGCACGGCTTTCATCCGCCAACAAATCTAACCGCACCCGTGCCGTACCTGTCCCGGTCATGTCCAACAATCGCGCGGCTTTTTCGGAAACATCCATAATGCGTCCCTTGGAAAATGGCCCACGATCATTCACCCGCACCACTACGGAACGCCCGTTGGCAAGATTAGTCACGCGCACGAGAGAGGGCATCTGCAGGGTGCGGTGCGCGGCAGTCAGCTCATTCTGGCTGTAAGTTTCGCCGCTTGCTGTATATTTCCCGTGAAATCCCGGTCCATACCAAGATGCAATGCCAGTTTCACTGTAACTATAGGTCTCCTTGGGGTAATAAGTACGCCCCATCACCGTATAGGGTTTCCCGACCTTAAAATTGCCTGCATTAGCGGTGTTGTCCGGCCCTTCAAGACTTTTATAAACATGAGAGCCGAATTCAATTTCGGAACAAGCCGACAGTCCGAGCAACAGCGGCAAGCTTAAAAGCAACAAAAACACACGATTCAAAACAAACTGTTTAAAATTCTTACACATTAAAAATCTCTTCTAAAAATTCATGGTCCAAGTTTCTAAGGATTATAGGAAGATGTGGTGGTACTCTCGATGATACTCTCTTTGAAATCTTGCGGCGCGGACCTTTTCACCAGCAAATCACTCAACCCCCCCACCGTCAGGGCAAAATAATCGGATTTGTTCCACGTCCTAATCACATCGAAATTACTCGTGACCAAATATCCACGGCCGTTTCCGCCCTGTGGCACCACCAACCGTAACGCGAGATTACCAAGGTTGGCAACTGCGCGCGCATCATCGCTGCTCCGTATCCTTACCCCCATTTTTTGCCATTGCGCCAGGGTGAATTTCAATTTTTGGTCAATATAACTACGCGGAATTTTCTCAAACCCCACCACTTGCCACCCCCATTTGAACGCGGGATTCCAACCATTTTGCGAGAGATAATTTGCGCTGGAGGCAAACACGTCCCCTTCACTCTCCCAAATATCCTTATGCCCGTCTCCATTTTCATCCACCGCGAATCGTTTCCAACTCGATGGCATAAATTGATTTTGCCCCATGGCCCCGGCCCATGACCCGCGAAATTCCGCCCGTTGTATGTGACCGTTTTGCAGGATCATCAACGCCTCCATCAACTCATTTTCAAAATAGCTGCGCCGCCGCCCCTCCCATGCCAATGTCGCCAATGCCGCAATCACGTCAAACCCGCCGGTATTGGCGCCATAGCTCGTCTCAAGGCCCCAAAGCGCCACAATCACCTCCGCCGGCACGCCGTAGGCGCGTGCGGTGCGGCTGAGCATCTGATGATACGCCGCATAATTCTCCCGCCCGCCATCAATGCGATTTTGGGTGATAATTTTGCGTAAATAAGCATCAAAGCCAATCGGCGTGCGTTCGGGCTGCTTTTGGTCCAATTCGATGATGCGGGCAATCGGCTGGATTTGATCAAAGGCCGCCTGTAATGTCGCGGCCCGAATCCCGTTGCGCAGTGCCTTATTTTGAAATTCACTCAGCCAAATCGAAAAGCTGCGATTGGCCTCGCTTGGTTGATAGGACATCTCGGCAGCCGCAGCGGACTGCATGCCGCCAACCAACGCGCATAAACTAACGATTAAACCGACCATAATAACGGCCAAAAGAATGCGGGATATATGATTTAGGTACATTTAAAAAACCTTTATAAAATCCAAATCATCGGATTTCAATCATGACTTAATTTTGCCGCTTAAACTATATCCTATGATACCCACGATTTCCTTTGTGGCAACATGTAATTGGTAAAAATTGTCCAAAACATCGAGATTCGGCCAAAAATGATACTCCCCATCACTCAAATATCCCGCCGGATAGGGGATCACGCTCCACCCGTGTGATTCGAAAACGGCCACCGCGCGCGGCAAATGAAACGCAGACGTCACCAAAATCCATTGTTCCCCCTCACGCAGGCTCACCAGTTTTTGTGAAAATAAATAATTCTCATAGGTGTTTTTGGATTGATTTTCAAAAATCACGTGATCAGCAGGAAATCCGATATCTTTGAGCAACGCACGAACGATTTTTCCCTCACCCACGCCCGATTGTTTGGACTGGCCATCTCCACCGCTAAAAACAATTTTAGCCTGCGGATAAATATTCCCAAGTTTAATCATCTCAAAAATCCGCTCAGCCCGCTCGTTGATCTGGGGTTGAGAGAATCTAACGGATTGCGCTGACTCCACGACCCCACCCAGCACAATAATGCCGTCAATTTTATGGGGCAAAAGTCGCGGCAATTGATAGGTGTTTTCAAGATAAAATAACAGATTGGGACCAATCGGGAAAAATCCCAAAATTAAAAAAATCGCCACGGCCGTCTTTAAAATCCACCCGCCCCTCAAATACCCCCATTGATATCCACGCACAGCACCGATCAGCAACCCCAGCAGCATCAGTAATGCTAAGGCTGTCAAGGGCTGTACAATCCCCCAAAATATCTTTGAAAAGTAAAAAAATGCCATTCAATTACAAAACCAGGCAAAAACATGTTTAATGATCTGAGTTGCCATTAGCTCTTAAAGATCATGGACAGAGTCTAATCATACCCACGCAAAAATCAAAGCCTGTTCTACTTTTATCCACATAATTTAGCAGTTATACGGCATTTACGGCCCTCCATTTTCTCATAAGCTGTCCATGATCTTAGCTCCGACATTGACTTTTTCCGATCATACACTTGAATTCGCTGAGCCAAGGGAATAAAGTGCATCTTATCATGATTTTTTTATATTCCCCCTCCTCAGGAATGGCACGCATGGCATCAAAAACTTGTTTTTTTGGCCGATTTGGCTCTTGTGTTTTTATGATCTTGACTTTGATGCTTAGCTTGAACCTCTCGGGCTGCGGCTTTCACCCGATGCACGGTCAGTTTGGTCAAGATGTCGTAAAAAACTCTCCTGTCTACCAATCCATGAAAATCGACATTATCCCCGACCGTTCGGGCCAGATTTTGCGCAATGATTTGATGGATCGGCTCTATGTTTATGGTGAACCCACTGCGCCGCTTTACACACTCACGATTGCGCCGATCAAGGAAAGCAGCAGAGATTTGGCTATCACCAAATCATCCGAAGCCACGCGGGCCCAGCTTTGGCTTACCACCACCATGACGCTGAAAAATAATTCAGGTGAGGTTTTATTAACCCGCGATCTGCGCTCAACCGCAAGCTATAATACGTTAGAGAGTGAGTTCGCCACACGAGTGACCGAAAAATCCGCGCGCGAGTCAGCCCTTGGCGACCTGGCACGGCAAGCTGAACTTAACCTCACCCTTTATTTCAATCAGAAACCTTGATTTTTGCGATAGTTCTTGCGATGAAGATTGCCCCGCGCCAGGTTGACTCCCTTCTCAAATCCCCGCATGACGGCACCTATAGGGCTATCTTGATCTATGGCCCCGACCAAGGGTTGGTGCGCGAGCGGGCCACGACCTACGCGCTTAAAATCGTCAATGACATCAACGACCCGTTTAATGCCGCCCATTTGAACGGCGATATTTTATCCCAGGATCCGGCGCGATTTTTTGACGAAGTCGAAGCCCAATCCCTTATGGGTGGTCAACGGCTGGTGCGGATTACCAATGTTGATAATAAATTCGGGGCCATATTAAAAGATTGGCTCAAATCCTCCGCTGCTTCGTCCGCCCCCTCGCCCGCTATAGTGGTAATCGAAGGCGGCGACCTGCGCCCGCGTGATGCCCTGCGTAAAATATGCGAAGACGACCCGCACGCCGCGGCCATCGCATGCTATATCCAAGATGAACGCGACATGGCCACGTTTTTAAAAAGCATTTTTGCCGATTACAACCGCGCCATTGCCCCCGATGCAATTGAATTTTTGGCCTATAACCTTAAGGGAGATCGCGGTCGCGCACGATCAGAGGTCGAAAAACTCGACCTTTACAAGGGAACGGAATCCGGGCCAATCACATTGGGCGACGCCATGGCCGCCTGCGGCGAAGGCCGCGCAGAAAGCATGGATGATTTGATCTATGCCGTCTTTGGCCGTAACCCGCATAAGGCCATGATCAGCTATGGCCGCCTGATTGACGAAGACACGGAAATCATTGCCATTCTACGATCACTGCAAAATCACGTGAAACGATTGCTCGATGTTCGCACAAAATTAGATGAAAATCATCACGGCACGCTTGACTCAATCATCGACTCGCTTCACCCGCCGATCTTTTTTAAGGTTAAGGAGAGTTTTCGTGCCCAAATCGGGCGGTATAACGCCCCGTTTCTCCGGCGTTTGCTAATGCGCCTCAACGAACTCGAAGCCGACACCAAAAAATCAGGCACCACCCCTGAAACCCTTGTCGCCGACGCCATCCTTAGGCTGGCGAGTTTTTAGCCGTTATTTAAAACATTTTCCTACCACGATTTTTTCTCAAGCGAGTGGTCTTGCCCCAAAGTTTGAACCAAATGGAGAGAGAAAATCCAGTCTCCTTGGCTATGCTATGATCATTCTCTAGAAAGTCTGTTTTTTGTTTAAGTCATAAGCTTCCCATCCGACACGGTTATGCTATGATAGACACCCAGCTAAGGGCTTGAAAGCAATAGATAAAGACCGAGTAAACTCAAAATAAAACGAGTTGCTCGGTCTTTGTTTTTTCGTTGTTTTTGCGTGTTCCAACAAGAATTTTCATCCGTTCATATTGTTTATCGGTAATCTGTATGACCCTGACGCTTCCTTTTTCGGGGATTTGCGTATTTAACCGTAACAAGTGTTTATCTACCCTGTCTGCCCCGTTACATATGCGGGCATATACCGAGAATTGTATCATCATATACCCGTCTTTCAACAAGAAATTACGGAATTTTGTTGCCGTTTTCCGCTCCGTCTTCGTCTTTACGGGCAAATCAAAAAAGACAAATAACCACATAAATCTGTCCTTTGGCTGAGGGACCTTGCCCATGGTTACCTGACCAATTCACTGGAAGAACACCACCCCGATGCCGATACGCTCTTTGCGTCATGGCTATCCCGCGAGGCGAACGAGGCCAGCCGCATAAAGCGCGATATGCCGTCATGGTGGCCTTCGGCAATCCGCCCTATAGCGGTGAAAGCACGAATAAAGGCGATTATATTATGGGGCTGATGGGGTCCTATAAGAAAGAGCCAGGCGGCAAGATCAAGTTGCAAGAAAAAAATTCAAAGTGGCTTAACGACGACTACGTGAAGTTTATCCGGCTTGGTGAACATTACATTGAGAAAAACGGCGAAGGCGTTATGGCCTATATTACAAACCATTCCTATCTGGACAACCCGACCTTTCGCGGGATGCGCTGGCATTTGCTGAATACGTTTGATGATATTTATATTCTGGATTTGCACGGCAATTCACTAAAAAAAGAAACCGCACCGGACGGATCGGCGGATGTAAATGTTTTTGATATTCAGCAGGGCGTATCCATCATAATCGCCGTAAAGAAAAAATCCAAAGGCCGAAAAAAACTGGCAACCGTTCATCATGCTGATTTGTATGGTAAAAGAGCGAAGAAGTATGAAATCCTGACGGATAACACAATCCAGTCCATAAAATGGCAGGTGCTGGATCATCAGGAGCCGCATTTTTTCTTTGTGCCAAAGGATTTTAATACGTTATCTGAGTACCAAAAAGGCTTTGCGCTGAATGAGCTGTTTCCCATTAATTCTGTTGGTAT
>JBDHTT010000031.1:0-14030 GCA_039808785.1 Alphaproteobacteria bacterium | reverse complement strand
ATCTTAATATAATCTTAATTTTTGCACTTGTCAAATTATTATGAAAATAAAAATGCTTTTGATCTTTTTCGCATTCTCCTTTAATCATTCCCCTGGTAATCCTTCTAATCCCTCTAATCCCAGCAATCCATTCTAGCTAAGTCAAACCCGAAGAGCCATGATGAACGACCTTGAAAAAAAAGAATTTTGTACGCATTTAAGCATGCACCCCCAACCGATTATTATACTCATCGCCCCGCAAATGGGTGAAAATATCGGGACGGCAACACGCGCCATGCTCAATTGCGGGCTGTGTCACTTGCGAGTCGTGAGCCCGCGTGACGGCTGGCCGAATGATCGCGCTATTGCGACATCTTCGGGGGCTCTGGAGCTGATGCCTGAGGTAAAAATATTTGACTCAACTGCCGAAGCCGTAGCGGATTGTCAGGTGGTTTACGCCACCACGGCCCGCGCCCGCGATTTGGTTAAGCCGGTGATGAGTGCGCGATACGCTTCGCTTGATATGAAATCCCATGCCGCCGCAGGCATTCAAACCGCAATTTTATTCGGCCCGGAACGCGCCGGATTAAGTAACGATGATATAGATTACGCGCATCATCTGATTACAATTCCGCTTAACCCTGCGTTTTCATCACTGAATTTAGCACAAGCCGTGTTGATTTTATCCTATGAATGGGCGCAATTAAAATTCGCGGAGGGAGAGAGCGGCTACGCCCTCCCCACCGGCAAAAGCCACCCAGCGCCGGCCGGTGAGTTTGATCATTTTTTCAACCGACTGGATGCGAGCTTGATCACAGCTCAATTTTACCGCACACCCGAGCTGAAAGAAACCACCACCCGAAATCTTCGCGCATTTTTACAACGCGCCCAACCAACATCACAGGAAATCAACACCCTGCACGGGGTGTTAACCGCACTAGCCAAAGGCACGGATTCAAAATAACCCGCAAATTATCCCGCAATCGTCTTGTCCGATGATTTAAGGTCGGCGAAGGCCTCAGACAACCGCGCAATCATCTCTTTTTCCCCCACACGCAGCCATGTACGGGGGTCATATTGCTTTTTGTACGGTTTTTCGGTTTGCGGGTCGATTTGATGGAAAAACGCCGTTTCATTTTCCTTCACATACTTGCCCACACCATGCGCAAACGCAAATTGGGTATCGGTATCAATATTCATTTTGAAAACGCCGTATTGCAGGCTTTCTTCGATTTTGGCTTTCTCCGAACCCGATCCGCCGTGGAACACGAGATCAAGCGGATTTTCACCCAATCCCTTGACTTTTTTCACCAATTCTTGGGAATTTTTCAAAATATCGGGGCGCAATTTCACATTGCCCGGCGCATAGACCCCGTGAACATTGCCAAACGACGCCGCAATTGAAAAATGCCCTAATTTTGACAGGACATCATAGGCCTTCAGCACATCTTCGGGCTGAGTATAAAGCCGCGCATTGTCGATATCATCGGAGCCAACTCCGTCTTCCTCACCGCCTGTACACCCAAGCTCAATTTCAATGCTCATGTCAATGGCATTCATGCGTTTGAGGAGCCGCGCCGATTCGGCGATATTCTCATCCAAAGGTTCTTCGGACAAATCAATCATATGGGATGAAAATAACGGCCGTCCATATTGTTTGTGATATGCTTCGCCATGCGTTAACATCCCCTCAACCCACGGGATTAATTTTTTATTGGCGTGGTCCGTGTGCAAAACCACGCACACACCATAATATTGCGCCAATAAATGCACGTGATGCGCGGCCGCAACGGCCCCCAAAATTTTAGCATTGGCCGAATCGGGGAATCCCTTACCGGCATAAAACTCCGCCCCACCGTTTGAGAGTTGGATAATCACATCGGCGCGGTTTTGCGCCGCGGCCTCTAGCACCGCATTAACTGTATTGGTCCCCGTCACATTGACCGCCGGCAACGCATAATGCCCCGCTTTACAGGCAGCAACAAGCGTCAGATAATCCTTTCCGGTGACCACACCGGCCTTTAATTTCGATGTCATGAAGTTGCTCTTTTGATATTGGTGTTGTGTATGGGTTTAGCAATAAAAAAAGCCAGCATACTCTCTGCCAGCTTTGGGTTCAATGGGGAATATTCAAATAATAACCAACCTAGACCGGAGGCTTAGGTGAAGCAGTCGGGTGGGCAGGAGATGATGAAGAGTCACGTGCACCAAGTAAGGCCCCGGCTACACCACACAACCCTTCTGCTGCACGCGGAGTAAGTTTGAAGGTTGTAGTCATAATTTTATTCCTCACTCTTACTGACCAACAACCCTTGCTCCATCAAACTGTCCAAAGCTCTGGCATTCGTGGTTGGCGGTCCGTCATATGATCGCGCGAATAATTCCTGCCGCGATGCTTCCCCCAAATCGGCGGCGGCCACTAAAATCTTGGCATCACGCAATGTCGGTTTGGGATCGGTAAACATCCTTATAATACATTCCAAAAAATTTTGCAAGTTATTATATGAGTGATCGGCATAATCCAATGCTAATTCCAAGTTTCTCTTGGCATATCCCAAAGTTTCAAGTGGTACAGCCCGCCCGTCCACCCCTCTTGAAAAGCTCATTTGCCGCACGATGCAGCCATGATCATAAAGCCATTCAATCTCGCGATTCATGGTGGATTTGGAGATTGCAAGTCGGTCCATAATCTCGGACTGGGTCGTCCCCGGATGCGCATCAATATCGACCAAAATCTGCGCACGACGAAGCGGCGCGGACGGATCCTCCCCCAACGCACTCACCAAATGATCCAACACCAACCCCATGCGTTGGATCGGATTGGTACTCGCGGCAGCGTGGAGAATTTTTAAGCCCGCAATCTGATTCATCTCGCTCTCCATATCTTTATTATAAAATAATATCGTTAAATTTTTTGTACAAGTGCTATAGTGCATCACAAATAGGTTATGCGCATTTTGCCGCAGCCTCTCAAAACCTGTAAAGATTGCTTAATATCATGAATCTGATTTTTCGTGTTCTATTTATTTTTATTGCAGCTTGGTTTAAACCCAAAATTGCAAACATTCTTGCTCCGTCGCGTCTTTCGATGATTGTGTTGCCGACGGATCTTGATTTCAATATGCACATGAATAACGGGCGTTATTTCACTATTATGGATTTAGGGCGACTTGATTTTCTCCTGCGGTCAGGTTTTGCCAAAGCGGTGCATGAATTTAAATCTGTGCCCATTTTGGCTGCCAACCAGATACGTTATCGTTTTCCGCTCAACCCCTTTGAAAAATATACGCTTGAAACTCAAATATTGGGTTGGGATAATAAATGGCTTTTTATTGAACAGCGTTTTATACGTGACCATAAAATCGCCGCAATTGCCCTTCTCAAGGCATGTTTTTGGAACAATCAAAACCAATCAACTGTTCCCACCTATCATGTATTATCCAACGCAGGATGGACGGGGGAATCACCGCAACTTCCCGCTTATCTTCATGACTGGCAAAGGGCGGAAAACAGCTTGAGGGGGGCCGGATCAACGCATCCCCCCTCTTAACGCATCCCTGTCAAGGGGTGAATAATTTCATCATTTTTTTACTTGAGGCTTTTATGCATAGGAAAAACTTATGACACTTGAAATTTTAACCACCATCAATCAATTAAGAAATTATATAAAACCCATGCGCGCGCGGGGCAAAACCATTGGCTTTGTGCCGACGATGGGCGCACTCCATGAGGGGCATTTTACCCTGGCGCGTACGGCATTAAAAGAAAATGACGCATGCATCACCAGCATCTTTGTAAACCCCAAGCAATTCGCCCCACATGAAGATTTTGACCGTTACCCGCGCATGGTGGAACAAGATGCGGCGGCACTCAATCAAATTGGCGTTGGGGCCGTTTTTGCGCCCTCGGTTGAAATAATGTATCCGCCCAATTTTCAAACAACCGTGAGCGTGTCCGAGATTTCAAAACCGTTGGAGGGCGAATTCCGCCCGCATTTTTTCAACGGTGTGGCCACCGTGGTGGCGCGGTTGCTGTTGTTGGTGATGGCTGATCGCGCTTATTTTGGTGAAAAAGATTTCCAACAATTACAGGTGATCAGGCATATGGTGAATGATCTGGCCATTCCCACTGAAATTTGCGGGGTGGACATTGTTCGCGACGCTGATGGGCTGGCTTTATCCTCGCGCAACGCGTATTTGAGTGCGCAGGAAAAACAAATCGCCATTCAACTGAATAAAATTTTGGCAAATATGGCACTTGAACTGCGAAGCCATACCGCATCCCCCGCAACAGAAAATTCCGATTCGATTGCCACGATTGAATCCCGCGCGCAAGATCAATTGATAAAAATCGGGTTTGATAAAATTGATTATTGCACCATTCGCGATATCAATAATTTATGCCCGCCCATCTGTCCAATTACCCAAAACCGCTTTGAAAACTTAAGAATTCTGGCGGCTGCATGGCTCGGAAAAACCAGATTAATTGATAATATGGGCATCTGATCATTCTATGCGCCAAGATGGTAGGAAAAACCTTGTTAGCCAGCCTTGCCCAACCCCAAAAAATCCAATTGCCATTTGATCTCAACTTCAGTCAACGGATAATCCGTTCCACCGCGCGGATAAATCAATTCGCGGTGCGGGATACGCACGATTTCCTGTTGAATTTTGAGGGCGGTGCGCATAGATAATCCGGCCTTCCAACACACCGCCACCACGGCCTTGGCTGCACGCATTTCAAAAATTTTATGCATGTTAGCGATGGTGGTGGGGAGGAGCGCAGCGATCGCGGCCTCCACAAACTCATAATCCCTGACTGAAATGGCATCATTGATAGATTCGTCATTCAATCGCCCCTGTTTCAGATAATCTCGCACACGCTCACCCACGCCCATCTGTTGTTCGGATGCAAATTTTACCCGCCGTTCAACATTTTTGGCGATATGGGTTGCGTCTTCGACTGAAAAATTCGAATGATCCAATAAAATTTCGCGCACGGATTGATCCACAAATTTGATCATTTCAGTCATAATTTCAGGCGGTAGATTTTTACGTGCGGCCATAGATTTTTGCAATCGCGGATTTTGTCGTGATTGCTCCATCATAGCGTTTAAGCCCTTAAGCGTCAGGTCGGCATGAGCATTTTCCGCCAGGAAGATTGTGGCCTGAGCGTCCTGTCGGTCAATCACCGCGCCCGACACTGCGGCCGAGACATGCGGGCGGCGGGCAATTGCCTGCACCGCCCAGGCATGCGCATGGGTGCGGATAATATCAAGCAAATCCTCATCCGGGAGGGCCATGCAATAGAGCAAGATCGGCTCTGACACTGCGCGCTCCACATCGCGCGCCAATTGCCCCGCCAATTTAGGCGGCGCATCGGCGTAATCTTTTAAAACCGTGGAAAGCGCAAGCCGAACCTTGATCACCTCATCCAACGCCAGCACACCGAGTGCCTCCACGACATATTTATACAGGCTTGAGTGCGTATCATGGGAAAGCTCAGGCAATAATTTTGTGAGTCGTTCCGCCAACAACACGCGCACGTCATCGCTTTTGTCTTTGGCGGCCATATAGCACAGGATTTCGCAACTGGTTTTGGCGTGCCGCACCAGGTTTTTTCGGTCCTCTTCATCGCCCGCTAGGGCAATGCGCTTTTCATCTTCAAAACTTGCGGGGGGCTTGCGCCCCTTAAAAAAATCTAAAAAAAACCCCATCATTGCGCCCCTGCCCTCTTTTCCCCATAGCCGCTTACGAAGCCGAAGGCGGTGCGAAATGCGCCTGAACCCGCCGCATATATTCATGGGTTTGCATTTCCAAAAGCCGAGAGACCGTACGCTGAAATTCAAAGGCATGGTCGTGGCCGCTATAAAGGTTTTGCGGCGGCGATTGCGCGGTAATCACGAGTGACCGATGATGATCATACATCACATCCACCAACGTCATGAGACGGTAAGCTTCGTTGCGGCGATCATACCCCAAATGCGGAATATTTTCTAAAAACACGGTATGATAACGGCGGGCAATCGCCATATAATCTTCGGCACCGAGCGGCCGCTCACATAATTGCGAAAACCCAAAACGCGCGACATCCTGCGCCACCACCGGCACCTGAATACTGCGCCCCTTCACGGTCAAAAGATCGGTATGGACAGGGGCGTCATGGGTAAGGCTTTTAAATAGATTATCAGCATTCTGGCTGGCGTCAGCCCCCAATGGCGAGAAATAAACCGACATATTCTTCACATCGCGCGCGCGGTAATCATGCGGGCTGTCGATTTCCACCATCTCCATGCGTTGTTCGATGAGGTTGATGAACGGCACAAAACGGTCACGCTGTAACCCGCCTTTATACAAGTCCTTGGGAGCCCAGTTGCTGGTCGCGACAATGCAGATTCCCTGATCCAACAGCGCGGTGAATAGCCGTGAGAGAATCATCGCATCCGCCACATCCGTCACATGAAATTCATCAAAACACAAAACCCGCGAACGATTAGCCACCACAATCGCGAGAGAGAGTAAGGCAATATTGGATTCCTCCATCCCCACTCCGGACACGCGGCATAAATGAAGGTAATCCTGCACCTCGATCATAAATTGGTGAAAATGGACGCGGCGTTTTTTGATGGTGAGGGGGAGAGTATCATAGAATAAATCCATCAACATGGATTTCCCCCGCCCCACCGGCCCGAACATATAAATCCCGCGCGGCGGCAAATGCCGAGGTTGTAAAAACTTAAGATGCTTGCGCCATCCTTTTTCCTGGCGTTGCGATTCATATTCCACCACGTCCCTATGCAAACGATTAAGCGACTCAACAGCTCTAGCCTGTTGAGGGTCGGGGTCAATCTTGCGATTGGCCACATACATGCTGTAATTCGACAATGGGTTCATGAGGTACTAAATCGTTGCCTATATATTGTCCTATGAAATGATGATTAGAAGGTTAAGATTATAGAGACTCTAGCCCAGACTTCAGCTTAGACTCCGGCGATTGGCCGCCATTGGGGGGTGCGGGCGGTTCATGGCGGTTCATATATTTCACCAGAAGGATTGATAATTCGTAAAGCCCCATCAGCGGTATAGCCAGCGATATTTGCGATATAACATCGGGCGGGGTGATAAAAGCCGCAATCGTAAAAATAATAACAATCGCATAACGCCGCTTTTCCGCCAGAAATTTAGGGGTCACGAGCCCGCCTTTGGCCAAAATCCCCATAATAACCGGCAATTGAAAACAGAGACCAAAGGCAAATATCAAAACCATGATCAGGTCGAGATATTCCCCAACTTTGGCCTCTAACATAATCGGCAAAACCGTTTGATCGCCGGTGCTTTGGAAACTCAGGAAAAACTTAAACGCCACCGGCAAAATAAAGAAATACACCAAACTACCACCCAGAAAAAACAGCACCGGCGCACCGATTAAAAACGGCAGTAATGTATTTTTTTCATGTGAAAACAGCCCCGGCGACACGAATCGCCAGATTTGCATCAAAATAAAGGGAAAAGTGATAAAACAACCCGTGAAAATCGCGACCTTAATATAGGTAAAAAAAGCCTCGGTCAGGTCGGTGTAAATCAATCGCTGGCTGTCTTGCGGCCCCATTGCCTGCGCCAACGGCTTCACCAAAAATCCATAAATATCCTTAACAAACAAATAAGAAAGAATTGACGCCGCGGCCATCACCACCAACGACCATAGCAACCGCGTGCGCAGCTCAGTTAAATGCGCAAAAATATGTTGTTGAGAATCGGAAGTTTGATTGGTCATTGCTCTGGCGGCTTTATGATGGGTTCGGATGTCGGCAAGTTCTTGCCCACAAAGGGGGCAATCGGCGGCACGCCCTTGATGGGGGTCGGGGGTACCGGATCCCCTTCCCTCCGCGCATGAAGAGTCTGCAATTCATCATGATGGGACACATCGGAATTTGCTTCGTGTACCTGCGTGCTTTCATACGCCTGATCACTCACCTGCCCGTGCAACTCATCACGCACCTCATCACGCACATGATCGGATATTTTGCGCATTTCCTCCAGATCCGATTTCTCCATAAAATCTTCGAATTGTTTACTGAGCGCAAAGCGCATATATTGCAATCGCCGCACAATCCGCCCGATACGGTACAAAACATCCGGAATTTGTTGCGGCCCTATGGCAAGGATCGCCACGATGATAACAACCAATAATTCGGACCAGCTAAAATCCAGCATAATTTATGTCAATCACCGGGAATTATCATGACGTTGCGTATCGTTGCGATCCTTAGAACTGCGCAAAGTTTCAACAGGCTCGTGATCAATATCGGGCGGAGAAATTTGCCGCCCGCTCTCCTTGGTCCCCTCCTCGCCTTTCTCATCCTTCATACCTTTTTTAAAGGCCTTAATCCCTTCGGCCAAATCGCCCATCAAGCGCGGCAGCTTGCCCGTCCCGAACAATAACAAAACCAGCAATAAAACAACAATAATATGCAATGGACTTAATGACATGTTTCCCTCGTCTCAACGGGTCATATAAAAAATAACTCTTAAAAGGCTTACTTTGTGCGATATCTTTGAGCCTATCCACAAGCCCCGACACCTCAACATCCGACACCTACATATTACGTTTCTCGCACCGGGTCAATTCTTAGCTCGATTCATAATCACAGCCGAATTATAAAAATGGGTAATTTTGCGAAATAATCACTTTAAGATAGATAATTGATTTGGGTGAGGATTTGGGTGCCTGAGATGGGTTGTGAGGTCTGTAATATCGCCATTGATGCGATATCTGGCAAAGAGCTTCATGCGGGCTTCAAACATATCCAGGGAGCGCGTCACGGTTTTTCCACGTCTGTGAAAACTGGCGAGCCAATGCCGTTGCGCGCTATTATTTTGTTCAATCTGATAGGTTTTTCGCTTAGTCTGGGTCAGCAGAATAGCCTCGGCCACATCGCGATCGCCGCAGACCCAGCCCAAGAGCTGTCGGGTGTGATGATCCAACATTTTCCACAACCAGAGTTTTTGTTCTTTTTTAAAAGGAAATGGTGCATCTCGTCAATCTCCACAATGGCTGCACCCGCACTTCTTGCATTTGTGACGTTGCAAACCCCTGACAAACCCGTTCTTGACCGAATGTTCCTCTCCACATTTTGGACATTTTATCGAATCACCCCCTGGTTACAGGCGATTCTCTTTTACTGACTTGTTGACTTTTTTGAGAAGGTCGAGTACTCTCATCCCGAGAAGAGGGGGGGTATGTCCGCGTCAAGTTTTATCAAAAAAAATAAGGTTTTGGTTGCGGGAATCATTTTGCCGTTCCTTCTCATCGCTGCCTTAATGTTGGCACGGCTGATGACCTTTGAGCCGCCGCAATATAAGGCGTTATTTTATGTCAGCAAACCCAATGCGAAAGGTGCTATCAAAGTAACAAAAAATAATGATGGAAAAATTAGCGCAGCATTTCAGCCCAAAGACAGCGAAGATACAACCATCGCATATAATGCCGTGGGAACTCCTAATGTGGTTCTATATCTTTACGATGGGAAATCAGGCAGTTTAGAAAGTACAGAGGTTACACTTGATCAAAACGAACAAGTAACGCCTTTGCAGAAATTTCAAGATCTTGAAATATTACCGAGCTTTATCTCTCCTGATGGGTATGAGTTTAGATCCCCTTACTACTCAAACAGGGGCTCTACCCTCATTGGTTTCTTTGGTGGATATCGATATTATGGAGGACCAGTCCTAAAGAAAAATAACTATGTCATAGAAATAGTGGGCGTGAATGACTACAATAGTGCTGTATTTTTGGGGTGGGTGAATGAGGGCGCCGTAAAATGACTGAAACCCGAGACGCTGCACTCACTCAGATTAAAAGCTTGATAGAGATTCATCATCTGAATGAATTAGATATATTGAACCTATATAAAAAATCGTCCATTCAAGATTTTAAACCTGCGAATCTCCTCCAACTGGCGATGATGTGTCTTGGTGGTATTTTTATATTCGCAGGCTTGGGTGTTTATATCAATATGATATGGGATGACATCAATTCTTTGTCCCGCGTCATTATAACATTGGGCAGCGGCCTTGTGGCTTTTATCCTAAGCCTTTTATGCACCAGCGATGCCCGTTTTACCAAAGCACTCACGCCATTTATTATCATAGCCGGCATCCTTCAACCGGTGGGGCTGTTCGTTTTTATGGATGAATATTTGCCCCATACCGGCAATGTCACATTGGCCGCATGCTATGTTATGGGATTTATGCTTGTGCAGCAATTTATAGCTTTTATGGCCACGAGAGTGACCGGATTTTTATTCTTTAGCGTGTTCTTTTTTTATAGTTTCATATGCATGATTTTAAACCTGTGGGAGATAAGAGATTTGATAGTCCCGGTTGTCATCGGCATATCAGGGTTGATGGTTGCTTGGGGCATTGATCAAACAAGCCACAGGTCCATAACGCCGTTTTATTATTTCTGTATGTCAGGGATTGTCGCGATTGCGTCATTTGATCTTTTGCAGGAAACAAAATTTGATATTTTGTTGGTGGGTGTATCGCTTATCTTGGTCTACGTTGCCATTGTTGCCGCCAGTCGGATAATTCTTACGGTTTTTGTTTTATCCCTTTGGGGGTATCTAGTTTACTTTACCAATGAGTATTTTAAAAATATCGTTAGCTGGCCGATTGCCTTGATTATTTTGGGGCTAGTCATGATTGGTGTGAGTGCCTATGCCGTTAAAATTGGGAAGAATATAAGTTCCCATGCTTAGGTTTGATACTTTGCTTCAGGAACAAAGCTAAATAAAATGAGCTTATCTGCCCAACCCCTCCCGCTGGCGGCAATATTTTCCGTTCAGGGGGACGAACTAAGTTTGGCAGAAAAATCTTTGTTTTCTGCGGCGCAGCCGTTGGGGTTTATTTTATTCGGGCGGAATTGCCAAAATCCTGAACAATTGAAAAGACTTACATCAGCATTGCGCGAAACTATGGGGTGGCGTTGCCCCATTTTAATTGATCAGGAGGGTGGCAGTGTTGCTCGCCTAAAACCGCCACAGTGGCAGGAGTTTCAGCCTGCGCGTGTTTATGGTGATGGTTTGAATTCATCGGGCGGTGAGCAAAGTTTAACTGATGATATGAGCTTATTGGCGCAGATGTTGACGGATCAGGGCATTAACGTCAATTGCGCACCCGTGTGCGATGTGACGACATTTGAAACGGAAAAAATTCTTGGGTCACGCACTTATGCACTTAATCCTGAGATTGTATCACGCTGTGCATCTCTTACGGCCGAAAGCTTTATCAAAAATGGTGTGACACCGGTGATCAAGCACTTACCCGGACATGGGCGGGCGGGAGCGGACTCGCATCACCACCTCCCACATGTGGTGACAGGGCGTGAAGATTTAATTACCCATGATTTTACGCCTTTTAAATCCATTGCCCAATCTCCGATTTCCCAAAAATGCTGGGGCATGGTCGCACATATCATTTATGAGGCATATGACAGGACAACCCCAGCCACACTATCTTCCACCATCATTCATGATGTGATTCGCAGGGAGATCGGTTTTGACGGGTTATTACTCTCTGACGATCTGGACATGAAAGCTTTAGAAAGCTATGGATCAATTGCCGATCGAGCGAATTTATGCTTGCAAGCCGGCTGCGATGTAGCTTTATATTGTTGGGCCGACATAAAAGTGATGGAAGTGATGGCTGCCACTCTTCCCCCGTTGTCAGCCAAAGCGTGGACACGATGGCAAAAAAGCCTATTGCCCCCTGATAATCGATGATTGAATTTTGATCGAATGACCGAACAGTCCGAAACCAACTCTAACTATTTGCTCTTACGTCTTGATGCGTTTGAAGGACCGATTGATGTGCTCTTGCAGCTGGCGCGGGATCAAAAATTGGATCTTTCGCAAGTATCCATCCTTCAACTTGCGCGGCAATATCTGGGATTTATTGATCAGGCGCAGAGACTCTCGCTGGATATCGCCGCCGAATATCTAGTGATGGCAGCATGGCTGGCTTACCTCAAATCAAAATTATTGTTGCCCGCTGAACAGACTGCGAATGATGAACCAAGTGCAGAGATGATGGCCGAAGCCTTGGCATTCCAGCTCCGCCGCCTTGAAACTATTCAGAAATCGGCAGACAATTTGCGCAATGCCATGTACCGAAATTTGTCCGTTCATGGGCGAGGATGGCGAGAAAAATTCGTGGATGCCACTCCTGACCATTACAAGGTTGACCTTTATCAACTTCTAAAAGCTTATGGGAATATTACTCAACGTCAAACATCTAGCCACTATAAGCCCGTGAGTTTTCCGGTAATGTCGATGGAGGATGCCATGGCGCGGCTCACCAAAATGCTGGGGCGATTACCCAAAAGCGGGAGTGCCTCAATGTGGACCACGCTCTCAAGCTTCGTTCCCACCCCGGCTGCAGATCAGGAGGGGCGGGAGCTATATACGCGATCGGCTCTAGCTTCGCTTCTGACCTCTGCGTTGGAGCTTGCCAAACAAGGGACGCTTGAGCTGCGCCAAGACGACCATTTTCGGCCTATTTATTTGCGTACTGTTGAGAAAGTGGTTGAGAAACCCCATGATGACAATCAACACTTGCAGTCTGAATGACTTGATGTAACTGAGCATGCTTTGTTTCATGTTTAATTAACACCTAGTTGTTGGTCCCACGGTATGCTGGAACGGGTTAATGATAAAGCATTCAGTCTCGTTTGCCCATATTTTGCAGATGTATTCATGTGGGGTAAGTCCTTTGAGGGTTTTCAACTTTCTGGCAAAATTATAAGCCATCAGGAATGTCTGCATATGTTCTTTGAGCTGGGCATGGGTTTGATAGTAGTATTTTTTGACAGTTGCATCCTTTAAGGTACGGTTCATGCGCTCGACCTGTCCATTTGTCCAAGGGTGTTTTATTTTAGTGAGGCGGTGGTCGATTTGTGCGCAAGACAAACCCTATCAAATGGAATGTCTCTGTAATCTTCTATTCCTTCGTGTTTGACAAACTTTGATGTACAGTCAATGGCAACAAACAGATAGAGCTTCCCTTCTTCCGTTTGCATCTCGGCAATATCAATATGAAAGTAGCCAGTCGGATACTTCCTGAAAGCCTGCTTTGTAGGTTTATCGCCCTTGATCTCTGGCCAGCTTATTTTTTCAAATAATCACGCACCAAAATTTCGGCGATCTGTACAGCGTTGAGCGCAGCGCCTTTGCGCAAATTATCCGCTACACACCAGAAATTCAGCCCGTTTTCAACGGTTAGATCTTCGCGCAGGCGAGAGATAAACACATCATCCTCGCCCTGAATTTCTACTTGGGTGATAAATTCCATTTCGGATTCCAAATCAATCACACTCACACCCGGGGCTTTGGCAAGAATGGCCAACGCCTCTTGCGCACTAATTTCCCGTTCAAACTCAACATTCACCATTTCCGCATGGCCGATA
This sequence comes from Alphaproteobacteria bacterium, assembly GCA_039808785.1. Taxonomy (GTDB): domain Bacteria; phylum Pseudomonadota; class Alphaproteobacteria; order Micavibrionales; family Micavibrionaceae; genus UBA1573. Next base: position 587 of record JBDHTT010000031.1, on the reverse strand, counting down.
AAGGCCGGAACCCGCACGCAATTGGCACAAACCTTAATATGAGGGTCGAGAATTTTTTTCGTCTCAACATCCATTTTCCATTCTTCTTTTGTGCGGCGATCATCCATAAACACGTCAATTTGCGGAATGGTATTAAAGGCAATTTGTTTCTTGAATTTTTGCGGATTGGGCGTGGCATTCATAAAAATAGCGCGGGTTTGGTTGAATAATTCATCCATCGCATCTTTTCCCGCCCCCGATACCGACTGATATGTGGACACCACCACACGCTTGATCTTGGCCGCGTCATGAAGCGGTTTCAATGCCACCACCATTTGGATGGTGGAACAATTCGGGTTGGCGATGATGTTTTTCTTGGTATATCCCGCAATTGCCTGCGGGTTGACCTCCGGCACGACCAACGGCACATCGGGATCCATACGAAAATGCGATGTATTATCGATCACAACTGCCCCTGCCGCCGCGGCGCGCGGCGCGAATTCCGCAGAAACCGACCCCCCTGCAGAAGATAACACGATATCTGTTTGAGAAAAATCAAACTTAGCAAGATCTTGCAATTTGATATCCTGATCTCCGAACGACACCTC
>JBDHTT010000030.1:0-15094 GCA_039808785.1 Alphaproteobacteria bacterium | reverse complement strand
CCGCCATTAAGTCTAAGCCATTGATAATAAACGATAAAATGGCGTTTTTAGCCCCGATTTGCGGGCCATTTCATAACAATATTTTGAACCACACTGCAGAGAATTTTATAGTCGCGGGCGTCAAAAGTGGCGTATCGCAGCGTGAGGCTGCATGTGGTGATCATGGATAATGCCGCCTTTCACAAATCATCCAAAACCCGCGAAATCATTGAGCAAGCAGGTGCCAAATTGCTCTATCTGCCGCCCTATTCTCCAGACTTCAATCCTATCGAACATGACTTCTCCGCCCTCAAAAAAATTAGACAGTTCAACCACACAAAATCCATCGATGAGATTATTGAATGTTACCAGTAATTATGATGTTGGTTGTAGCTGATTATTTGGGGGAACCCCGCCCCGTTTCCATTACCATCTCCGTTTATGATCTGGTTCTGAAGTCGTCTTGAATCTTAATCCGCCAACACTTCATCGGTTTTGAGTTGCTTATTATTTTTAAGCGTGTCGGGAATTGGTTCGTTTTTCGGAGTTTGTGGGGAGGGTGTTGCCCCAGATGGGGAAGACGATTGTGCAGAGGGGATGGCCGCATCCCCAGTCGGGCCCTTGGCCGTGTCCCCGGCCCCGCTTTCTTTGGTTGCATCCCCCTTCAGCGTGGCCTTTAAATCCTGCGCCGCACCCGCCGACATGTTGTTCATAAAGCCGGAAAAAATATCGGTCTCCTCAATAATCGTATTAATCGTGTCGCGATCGCTCAGGAGGATATTCTGGCGGGGCCGCGTGACCACTTCGAATTCTTTGGCTTTGGCGGTTTGTTTCATGGCATCGCTGTACCGTTCGCGCAAATTGGCCAGCACATAGCGATTATCGGCCAGGTAGAGCGCCACCGCCCAATTCAGGATTTCATTGGCTTGGTCTTCGGTAATTGGCCGTGTGAGGGAGATATTTTCGCCGCTGATAATTTTTTCCAAACTATCGGCTGCGTCCTGCCATTTTTTGGCTTTCCAGGCAATATCGGCCCGCAATTTTAAAACATCCGCATCTTGCGGCAATAGCGAGAGCGCGCGAAACGCATCCTCGGTTTTGCCCAACATCGAATTGGCCTTGGCGCGCAGCAGGGCGGATTGGCGGCGTTTTACATCTCCATCCTCCGGCGTGACTGCTTCTAAATAATGATCGGCCTTGGCGAGGCTATCAAGCGCGGCTTTGGGTTTGTTATCCTGAATTTGCAACCCTGCAAGCCGCAGCGCAACGCCCGCCCCTTCCAACCCCGACAGGCGATCCACCTGTTTTTGCATCAGGTCAATGGCACGGGCAAGCAAATCAGCATCAGCCAGATGTTCCGCCAAATGCCGTGCCAAGGCGTCGCCCTCTGCCCCCGCGGGCACCAGTTCAGGAAACTCACTGTATAAAGTGAGTGCATCCACGGGTGAGAGTTGACTGATTTGATTGCTGTTATATAAATCGGCAAAAATCTTGCGCATATTGGCATTGATCATTTTGCCCTGTTCAGAATTGGGAAAAAGCTCGCTGGCTTGGCGCATAATGCTGAGTGCCTTCACCGGTTCCTTTTTATCCAGATATAATTTGCCCAACTGGTAATTGACCGTTCCCTCCAACTCATCCCCACGCCAGGCATAGCGCAGCCCTTCGAGCGTATCAATCGCCTTATCCACCGTGATTTCCTTTTGCCCATAGCGCAGCATGGCGTTGGCCAATTTGGCCTTCACGCGATACAAATCATCTTTACCGCTTTCAAGAGTGCGCCAGAGGTCTTTGGCCAAATCTGTCTCACCCAATTGCCGCATCATTTCTCCCTTTAAATATAAAAAGGCAGAATTATAAGTATTTGGAGTATGGCCGGTGCGGCGTGCATCCAGGTTTTTTAAAATCTTTTGGGCAAGCGGCGTGTTCCCCGCGCGCAGAGCCGTTTCCGTAAATTTTAACCCCAATGGCCAAGCCAGAGAGTCAGGATAAGATTGCAGCAACGGCAACGGATCATTGAGCGATTTTCCCGCCTGTTGCCAATCATCCAACCCCGCGAGGGCAAAGGACCGCCACGCCGCAATTTCCGGGATGTTTTGAAGCGCAGGCAGCGACAAATCGGCAAATGCGGTGGCGTAATTGCCGCTTAAGGACTCTGATGCGCCTTGAAGGGCTAAAAATTCTGGATTTTCAACAATTTGCGGCGTAAATTGCTGCGCCAAATCAAAATATCCGCGCGATTCAGGCGCAAAACCGTGCGAGATTAACAACCGTCCCAAATTGATCAAGTTTTCAGTTTTTTTCGGGTTGGTTTGCTCGGATAATGACGAGAGCATCAAACGCTGCGTTTCGGGCAATGACTCTAACCCGCCGCCCTGCCATGATTTAAAATCAAAGATACGACCATCCTTCAGGGAACCTGCAAGATCTTGATTCGCGCGTTTTTTGCCATAGGCGGCAATGTCTTTTTCATCGGAGAGCGCGAGCCCGTCTTCACGAGCAATTTTTGCGCCTTCCGCGACTTTTGTAACCTTCAGATCATCCGCGCGCGAGAGAATTGCAACACCGATTGGGGATGGCAGACTGGTAAATTCTGTAAATTTTCGCGGCTCTATACTGTAATCTTCTGCTGAGTTGACCAGAACGACAAAAATTTTCTCACCGCTATTGGGATCAACCATGGGCGCGATGCGGTGAAGGTTTTTTCCTGGCCAGAGTAGAAATTTTTTCGCGCCGCCATCCTCACTCATCCGCTCAAACTCGGTTGCGGGGGGAGCAGATTTTGCGGGTGGGGTCGGCTCATGATAATGAATTTTCCACACCAAACCGCCCCCTTCGGCGCGTGCGCCTTGCTTTCCGTCGGCATTCTCTGCTTTGGCACCCTTTGTGATTCCTAACTCATTGAGGGGGATTTTAAAAACACTTACCCCCTTACTTTGCACTGACTCTGCCGGTACGCGGATAAAATGCCGGCCAGAGGATAAGGCGGGAGATGATGAATTTTCCGGCTCAATCTGCGGCGGGATGGTAACATTTTCTTGATCTATCACCACCCATAATTGCCCAGATTTTTCAAAGGCCGCCGCCGCAAAGGATGCAGTCCCGGCGATGGTAATCGTGATGGGTGCAGCGGTGGGTGCAGTCTCCGCCGCCTGTGCCGCCTCTGGGACTTGTGTTTGTGGAGCAGCTTGTGCCGTATCTGCGGGAGGGGTAGGAGAGTCCTTTGGTGCCTCAGGCTGCGTCTCGCTCTCCTTGCCGGCCGCTGTTTCGGTTTGATCGGCCAATTGCTGTGTTAATTTCTTGACTTGGGGTTGCTGGGCTTGAGCGGGTACAGCGGGAGTTGGGTTTACAGGATTTTTACTTGAAGGAGACTTGGAAGGAGACTTGCCTTTAAGGTCGAGGATAAACCGATCATCCACCTGCAATTGCCGCACAGTTTGTCCGGGAATCATGTTGATTTCAACGGTTTTATCGTCAATGAGTTTAAAGGATGCGATGCGTGAAGCCGTCATCGTGTTCATCTGATCTGTTGAGAAATTTTGCCGCCCGGCAAAATGAATCAGGATCTGGTTGCCCTTGGTTTCAATGCGGTGATCTTTGGTGCCCGGTCCGTCAAACACCAATCTGGAATAGGTGTCATGCTCGCTGGAACGCACAGAATTCGGTGTGCCCGCCCATGCCAAACCACTGCCCTGCAATTGTATCAACCCCGAGAGCAACGCGGCATAGCATAAATTTTTGACCGAAGATAAGATTCGTTTCATTCCACCAAATTGCCACAGGCCGAGGCGCGGGGCAATACGCCCTGTAAAAAATTACATCCTGAAGAATTACTATATGCTCTTTGGGTAACTTATTCCAATCCCCATTGCGCGTAATAATCGGGGTCGTCTTTCCATTTTTCACTCACCCGAACAAAGAGTTTCAAGTGAACCTTGGTGCCGGTCATTTCCTCTAACTCGCTGCGCGCGCGGGCGCCAATTTGTTGCAACCGGGTGCCTCCCTTTCCCAAAATAATGGATTTTAAATGGTCGCGGGTGACATGGATAATCTGGCTGATACGGATATCGCCATTGCCGAAATCTTCCCATTTTTCGGTTTCGACGGTGATTTCATAGGGGACCTCGTCATGAAGCTGGCGAAAAATTTGCTCCCGCGTGATCTCGGCGGCCAGTAATCTCATCGGCATATCGGTGGTTTGATCTTCGTCATAAATCCAATCACCGAAGGGGATATGTTTGATCAATCCTTTGGCGACATCCTCAACCCCATCGCCATTCAACGCCGAAATCATATAGGTGGCGGTGAACGGGCAGAGTTCATTAAGACGCACCGTAAGTGCCAATAATTTCGGTTTTTGAATCTGATCGATTTTATTGAGGATCAGGAAGACGGGGCGGTTTTTGACAATCGCCGCCAGCCGTTCAATGGCCTTCAAATCCTCGTTATTCGGGCCTTTTTTCTTGGCATCGAAGAGATAGGCGATCATGTCGCTTTCCTCCGCCCCCGCCCATGCGGCCCCAACCATGGCGGTATCAAGCCGTGATTTGGGCGCGAAAATTCCAGGCGTATCGACCAAGATAATTTGTGCCGCATAATCGGCACTTTTTCTGATCGCAATGCCCATCACACGGTTACGCGTGGTTTGCACCTTGGGCGATACGATGGACACTTTTTCGCCTACCAGCCCATTGACCAAGGTTGATTTCCCGGCATTGGCCGCGCCAATCACTGCCACAGTGCCGCATTTGAATAGGGGACAGGAAGAGTTCTGATCAATCATAAATAATTCCTGCGTCCTTAAGCTTTCCATTCCAGGAAAATTCCCCCCAATGGCGGGATGGTTAAATTGAGGCTATGTGCATGGCCGTGATTGGGGATATGGTCGCTGTGGATACCGCCGCCATTGCCGATATTGGCCCCGCCGTAATGGGCGGCATCACTGTTCAAAATTTCGCGCCATTCCCCGGCAAACGGGACGCCGATTCGGTAATCATTGCGCGGGCACGGGGTGAAATTAAACAGGCATAAAACAACTGAGCGTCGATCGGATGAAAACCGCAAAAAGCTGATAATGCTTTGCTCCCTATCATTCATGTCCACCCATGCAAAACCGCTCGGGTCAAAATCCACCTGTAATGCCGCATGATTGCGATAAAGGAAATTCAGATCGCGGACCAGTAATTGCACCTGTTGATGTGGGGCAAAATTGAGCAAATGCCAATCCAAACTTTTGTCATGGCTCCATTCATCATGTTGGGCAAACTCACACCCCATAAAGAGGAGTTTTTTCCCTGGACTCGCGAACATATAAGCCAGCAAACAGCGCAGATTGGCGGTGCGTTGCCAATCATCACCCGGCATTTTATGCAACAAAGATTTCTTGCCGTGCGTGCATTCATCATGTGAAATTGAGAGCACGAAATTTTCAGTAAACGCATAAATCGCGCGAAAGGTAATTTCATGATGATGAAATTTACGGTGGATCGGATCATGCGCGAAATATTCGAGCGTATCATGCATCCACCCCATATCCCATTTCATGCCAAACCCCAGGCCACCCATGGATGCGGGGCGGGAGACCATGGGCCATGAAGTTGATTCTTCGGCAATCATATGAATGCCCGGGTGCGCCAGATAGCATGCTTCGTTGAGTTCGCGTAGGAACGCCACTGCCTCTAAGTTATCCCGCCCGCCATGAATATTGGGAATCCATTCGCCGCTCTTGCGGGAATAATCGAGATAGAGCATCGAGGCCACAGCATCGACCCGCAGCCCGTCAATGTGGTATTCCCCCAACCAATGCAGTGCGCTCGAGATTAAAAAACTGCGCACTTCGTTGCGGCCATAATTAAAGATGCAACTATTCCAATCGGGGTGGAATCCCTGGCGCGGGTCGGAATGTTCATATAAATGCGTGCCGTCAAAATAATCCAATCCGTGTTGATCATTGGGGAAATGCGATGGCACCCAATCCAGAATAATCCCAATCCCCAATTGATGGAGGTAATCAACAAAATATTTAAAATCATCCGGGGTGCCGTAACGCGAAGTCGGGGCGTAATACCCTGTGCTTTGATATCCCCATGACCCGCCAAACGGATATTCCATGACGGGCATTAATTCAATATGGCTGAATCCCTGATCGCGCACATAATGTCCTAACTCCACCGCCAATTCACGATAGGTGAGTGGCCGCCCGCCCTCTTCGACTTTGCGCTTCCATGATCCCAAATGAACTTCGTAAATCGACATCGGGCGGGATAAAGTTTGGCGATCTTTGCGAGTGTGCATCCACTCGCCATCCTCCCAATGATGGGCGGATTGCCAGATGACAGAGGCGGTCTTGGGCGGCTGTTCAGCATAAAACGCCACCGGGTCGGCCTTATCAACATGATATCCCAAATGATGTGATTCGATGTGAAACTTATAGGCCTGATGGAGCCGGGCATAGGGGTGGACACCGGCCCAAATTCCGGAATTTCCTACGGCTCTGAGCGGACAAGAATGAGAGTCCCAGCCGTTAAAATCGCCCATCACCGATACAAACCGCGCATTGGGGGCCCAAACGGCGAAATGAATTCCCTGCGGGTGCGGGTGCGCGCCGAGCTTACGCGATAATTGATAAAACCGCCCCTCATTAAAATAATGCTGGTCATCGGCAGTGATAAAATCCGGATCAAAGAAAATCGTCATGATGGGGCAAATAATACCCTATGCTCATGAAATTCATAGATCAAATTTGATCATGACGGATAAAAATACAGCATTAACGCTCAAGATTTAAGCGATTAATTTTCTTAATGTATCAAGCTCACTTCTATGTAAGCAGAAAAATTCTCTTGATCTCGCTCTAAAATAGCCAGCCTGACTTGTTAATATTTCTATGTCTCCTACAGTGAAAGAATCCTTCGCGTTGTTATTTGCAATGCTCCAAGCTGTTTTAAGCTCTTCAAAAACTTTCGAAACAGCGGACGGTGACTTTTTCAAAATTCTAGCCATTTGATTGATTCCCAACCACTCTGGCGTTTTTTCCGGCTGACAAAATAAATGCACACTTTGTCTATGCACACAAAAATCCACATTGTTACCTGCCCTAAACATGCCCGCTCCTTCCACTGGAATACTCATTCCATCTGCGCAAAAAGTATTTTGTCCTTCTTGTATAGCATTTAGCCAAGCAGCCTTTAACTCAACATATATTGAAGATATATGTCTATCCGACCTCTTTGCTTCTCTGGCCATGTCTGAGATGCCTAGCCATTCAGAAGTTTTAAGGGGAGAAGAAAAACGGGGAGCAAGGCTTCTATGTAAACAAAAAACCTTACCTTGAAAAATTCCAGCTAGGGTTATAGGTAAAGTCAGCCCTCCTCCTGAAATCTGATCCTGTCCCGCTCTTCTAGCTCTCTCCCAAGCAATCCTTAGGGATTTGTAAGTTGGTGAAATAGCAGCTGGGGCTCTTTGGGAAGCCCGAGCCATATCGACCACACCAAGCCATTCGGCCGTTTTTTCTGGATATCTGGGACTGGCGCTCTCACGTCTTTCTCTATTTCTGATGCTTATCTCTTCAACCTGTTTAATGTCGGTTATTAACTCGAAGCCGCACTCTGCCAGACTTCTCTCCATATCTGGTGGTGGCTCTGTAAAACGCCCCATTGCGTGGGGCCGTCTCGTCGGAGGTCTAAACTCGGCCCCTTTAATAACTTCATGACAATATATGGGGGTCCAATGTGGATATTCTGCATAAATCTCTTCTGTATTTTTATCCATTAGATTGAACACAGTTGCGATTTTAGATGGGTCTTCTGGATTTAAACGAAAAGCTCTTCCATAGATCTGAGTAGCATCAAGCAGTGAAAAACGATCTGCCAAATCAAAGAGCAACGTATCTGGCGGACAGTCATACCCCCATTTTAATTTAGCCACAGAAGCAAGTAGTAAAATTTTACCTTGTTCGTGTAAGGCAAAAATCTCCTCTTCAGTATACCATTCGAGAGGACCAGAAATCCGCCTATTTTGTTCGGGTTTATTGGGCAACATCCCAGCCCTTAACCAGCACCCTTCACTTTTCCCATGCACAGGAGCAATTAATTCAATTTCTTGTTGATCCAGCCAATTTGCAAGCTTAATATTCTTCTCACCATACAGTGCTTTCCTAAATTGTTCAGATATATCATCAGCGTGTTTTGTACCCGTACAAAAAATCATGCCGTTTTGCCCAAAATATCGCTCCCCACTATCTGGGTCCCCACCACGAAGGTAAGTTTCTATAACAGCTTTATTGCGTGCTTCCTGATTAAGAAGTTGTTGTAATTGTCTTTCACTTAAAGGGGTACCGTTTCGAGTTTTCATCATCGATTCAAACAAAGCGCGGTCAATCGTATAGCCCGTTTTTATAATTGCTGGCCTTACACTGCACAAATCACCACGATTTATTGCCTCCGAGAGCGGCAATCGAAAATATAAATAGGGCAGTTGCTTGGAAACTCTTTTCGTCTCGCTGTATTCAGGTGTTGCTGTGATTGCCAGTTGTATCGCACAGGAGAATTTTTTTATTGCCAAACCATATATTGGCGCTGTAGTTACGTGCCCTTCATCGTAAATGATAAAACCATAATCTGAGGATGGGTATACCTTACCAGAGCGGTCTCGTGCTAAAGATTGGTATGTGGTAATAAGAACTTCTGGGGTTCTATCAGCGTGCTTCATTCTACGATATTGAACGCCCAGCTTACTGTGTTCCCAATCAATTTCTTGACCATTATCACCATCTGTTTCAATTGTTCTTGCTATTTCAGGCAAAAATTTAGCAAAGGCTTCTGCTGTTTGAACAACTAATTTTTCCGTAGGGACTAAAATTAAGACGCGAGAACTCCCTGCGACAATATTTCCTGTAGATAAATAGTTTTTGACTAACGCTATGAATAAAGCTGTTTTACCTACGCCTGTAGGAAGTTCAATATAACCATGCTTGTAACCTTCCCTGAGTCCTTCTAAGAATCCTTGAAAAGCTTCTTGTTGACTTGCTTTATAAAGGCTATACGTTTCACCAAATTGGTAGCCATTGGCTGCAAAAGACTTAAGGGCCGCAATAAAGTCGGAATTAACAGGAGGTTGTTCTGGGGTTATAGCTAGATTCATATTTTCCCTTTAAATTATAGAAACTTTTAGTTTTAATACGTAAAACTATTCTTTAAAGTAAGCCTGACTATTTGTCAATAAAAATGATTATTTAAATAAAGCAACCAGAAAATTTATATGTCATAATAAGAGCTCGCCGCGAAAATGTTTCACGTGAAACATTTGCAGAACAAGTGATGTGTTATGGCTATTGCGTGGCGGTGAGGAGGAAGCCTTGGCCCTGCGGCGCGGTTTCCACCTGATTGGCACGCAGCGTGCAACTATACGTCACCAAATTTTCATAGAAACTGGCACAAACCTCACTCAAACGGTCAAAAATTGCCTGTAAAAATTCATTCTCACCTGCACTTTCACCCACATTCACACCCACATTCACACCCACGGGCCTTGCCGAACGGGGGTGATACGGATAACAATGCGGCCAAGGGAAATGCACATCGCGCGCGCTATCCCGCAGATATTCTCGGTGGAGCGTATCGATGCCATATTCCAAATGATTGATGGAACAACTCAATCGCCCCTCTTCCAGAGTCCAAATCGCCGGGCCCCCGCCCCCATTCACGCAATCCATCAAAACCAAGCCACCGTGACGCGCGATAGCTGTACGCAATTTTTGCTCATCAATATGGGAATAACGCGAGTGCGGCACCAGAAGCCCGCCCTGTAAAATATTCTTCAGTAATGGGTGGTCTTTGTCCGCAACCTCATGCGCGAACAGCCCGTAATGCTTGGATTTTCCCACATATTTCTCAATTCCATAGAGCGCTCTCATCGCTGCAAAGGCCGACCAGCACACAAAATGCGCATGCCCCACTTGGCCGGTTTTGGTGGCCTGATGAAGGTGGGCAAAGATTTCGGTCATTTCATTCCAAAAATCAGGATATTCGGCGATGAGTTCAGGATATGATAAACGACCGCGATTAATGCCGGTGACGATCACCAGATCAAAATCATCCTCCAACGCTTCGCGCCAGGATTGGTAACGTGCGCTGAGTAGATATTCATATTCTGTAAAATATTTTTCGCCTAACTCGGTGCAATCCAGGCGACAGAGCGTGATGGCGGCATCTGGCGCAACCTTTTTTAGAATCCGTAGGAAATGTTTTTCGGTGCCCTCAGCGTTGTCCATAATGTTAATGAGGGCGATTTTGGGAGTTTCCCCGGCCCCGCCGCCATTGCCATATAAAAACGGGTTCACCGGCGATACGGAGAGATTAGCCGCCCTTGGGATATTAACGGGGACCCTAATCGAGTTTTGCAAATCATGGAAAATAGGCTGCGCAGGGCGCAGATCGGGCGCGTCTTGGCTCATCATAACCTCGTAACAAAAGATGTTTGTGGGGTGTATGGAAATGAGCCATAGTGCTTTAGCAATTTATTATAAAGCGGTGCAAGCTACCCCTCAAATCCCGCTTCGAACTTGCAATTTACCCTAATTACGAGTTTTTGTCAAGTTTCGGAAAAGAGTTTGTTTCCGAACTCTCATCAGATGTTTCACGTGAAACATTTTTAGATTAAAGGCAATGTCTCTAGCCCTCCCCGCTTTCAAAAGGGGACTGCAATTGGGTGAATTGGTCGAATATAAGGCTTTGCGGCTCAAACGCCAGCGGCAGGAGATCATCGCGCAATTCTGTGGTTGCCAAATCCTTGATGGCAGAGAGTTCAGAGATCCCTTGCCCGGATTTCAGTAAATCCTGAATCGCTGTGAGCGATGCCATGGCACTCTCACAAAATTCGCGCCGGGTTGAGAGAGTCATGATATCCGCCGCAATAATATTTTTCAACGTCACCGCGATATCAATCATATTGGCGACATCAATGCGTGAATTTTGCGCCGCCGCCAGGTGGGTGAAATCCGGTTGCCGCACGCCCAAGGTCGCGCTGCGCAGGTCAATCCCCTGTATAACATATTGTGCGCTATCCTGGGGGTAAAGTGTCACATTTATTGACTCACCCTTTAACAAATTACCGAGAGAGGATGACGTGGCCCCCCCGTCATCCGACAGACCGTTTGGCGCAAAGGGCGTATTGATCAGGGCATCATTTTTGGCGATGGCCGCGTTATAAAAATTTTCGATCTCTTTTAATTTTCCTAGAAAGGGTGTGATGTCCGTGACATCAGTCAGGTAATTTTTGGCGCGAACTGTATAGCCTCCGGCTTCTTCCATGCCGGCGATGACCAGCTTTACCCGCTCTAAATTCGCTTCCAGCCAGTCAATGGCGTGATCTAACACCGTGATCATTGCCAGGAAATCTTTGCGGGTTTTTTTGCTGAATTCCACAATATGTGGGCGCAGCGGCTCATTTCTGTATGATTCATGCGCGGCAGCAGGCGATGCCGACTCTTTGCCTGCGTCTTTATTTTGCTGTGAGAGCGCCTTGGTTAAGACGCTGGAGACAAAAAATTCATGCGGCACGTGACAATCCTTTTGGTTAAGTCCCCTTTATTAAAATTTCTTGGGGGTTAAAATTCCATGGGGGCGGAATCCCGAATATCTGACCCCACACTATGACATAATGATTAATAATTTTTGAATAAATTTTTAAGGCCTCATTGGACTATCCGTGTGCATCTTGTGTCTCAATTCTTCGTCTCTTGGCGTGAAATAAAAACTTCGTGATCTCTTCGTGGACTTCGTGTTGAAAAACTGAGCAGCTCAAGAGCGCGAAAATACATTCATATGCGCGGCAAGAAAGGGTTTTAGCCGTGATCAATACAACCCACCCGTCCCTTGAAGGGTGGAGCCGTTAGGTGCAGGCATCGGTGAAGAGTCGGGCCGTGGTTCCAGCATCTCGGCAGGCGGGAGAGGCTCATCAATAACCTCAAATTGCGCTTCGTGTTGAGACTCAGAATTATCATAGGATTTATAGCCGCTTTCCACGGGCGGCAGGGTTTCGGGTTCTGTCCCCGCCAGGAATGGTTCCCAAATTGCATCTGCATCTCCTGCCAAGGTGCGCGCGCCGCTTTTGGCGTTGACCTGGACCATCCTCACCCCGGGTGGCACGCGGAATGGGATGGGAGGTTCATCTTTTAACGCGACCTCCATAAATTCCTTAAAGACAGGGAGCGCGACCGAAGCCCCGGTTTCCTTTTTTCCCAGGCTTTTGGGTTGATCAAACCCGGTAAATACCCCCACCACCAAATCGGGGGTGAAGCCGATAAACCACGCATCATAGGAATCATTTGTGGTGCCGGTTTTTCCCGCCAGTGGCCGATCGAGGCTTTTGAGTTTCATCGCCGTACCGCGTTGGACCACACCTTCCAGAATTGAAACCATTTGATAGGTGGTGCGGGGGTCGGCGATGGCTTCACGAATATCGGGGACATCGGGCGTGGTTTGGCTTTCCCATTTCATTAATGGGCCACAGGCATGACAAGGGCGCGTATCGGTGCGTTCAATGGTCTTGCCCAAACGGTCCTGCACGCGGTCAATAAAGCTGGGGGCAATTTTTTTGCCGCCATTCACAATCATGCCGTAAGCGGTGGTGAGCTTCATCAATGTGGTCTCATCGGCCCCCAAAGCCCCTGAAAGATAAGGTTTCATGTTATCATTAATTCCGAATCGCTTGGCATATTCCACCACGCTTTCAATCCCGATTTGCTGCGCCAATCGAATGGTCATCAAATTGCGCGATTTTTCTACACCCACCCGCAACGGTGTCGGTCCGTAAAATTCACCGGAATAGTTCTCGGGCCGCCAGACATTGCCGGCGGTATCGGTAAAAACAATCGGCGCATCCAGAATGATGGTCGATGGCGTATAGCCCTTATCCAATGCCGCCAGATAGATAAAGGGCTTGAACGCCGATCCAGGTTGGCGCATGGCCTGGGTGGCGCGGTTAAACTCACTGCCGTCAAATTTCCATCCGCCCTGAATGGCCAGAATACGGCCAGTATTGGGGTCGAGTGCCACAATCGCCCCTTGAATCAGCGGGATTTGGCGCAAAGCATAGTCATTTTTTGCTGCGACTTTTGCTGCGCTTTTGTCTGCAGCATTTTTAGACTCATTTGCACTCTTATCCCCATCTTTCTCATCCGGCTCATCCGTGGCTGTGCGCTCCACCATGATCACATCGCCGACCTTGAGCGGCTTGGACTTTACCCACTTCAAATCCTCATCCCTCAAGTGATGTTTTGATCCGTTGGCCACACCAAACTCAACCCGGCCGCCGCTTGTGTCAAGTACCACGGCCAATTGCCATTGCGCCAACATGCCCACCGGCGCTTCAGTATTTTTTAGATTTTCCTGCCATTGTGTGATGGTGCCGCCTGTGGTAACCGGTCCGCGCCATCCGTGGCGGCGATCATAGTCCATCAACCCGTCACGCAAAGATTTTTCGGCAATTTTTTGCAACCGCGGATCAAGCGAAGTGCGCACCGATAACCCGCCGCCATAGAGGGCTTGCTGGCCATATCGCGCCGCCAGTTCCCGGCGCACCTCTTCGGCAAAATAAGGCGCGTTGACCACATCATCTTCGCGCGTGGGCGCCACCGCGAGCGGGATTTGTTTGGCGGCTTCTGCGGCCTCCGCCGTGACATAGCCTTCAATCGCCATGCGGTCAATCACCCAGTTGCGCCGCGCGAGTGCAGCATCATGCTTGGTCATGGGGTTGTAATTATTGGGGGCCTTTGGCAGTGCGGCAAGATAGGCAGCCTCAGCCAAATTCAATTCACTGAGCGGCTTATTAAAATAATGCAATGCCGCCGCCGCCACGCCATAGGACCGCGCGCCGAGATATATTTGATTGAGGTATAATTCCAAAATCCGGTCTTTGCTCAAACTATGCTCAATTTTATAGGATAAAATCGCTTCTTTGATTTTGCGGGCATAGGATAATTCGTTGGTCAGGAGGAAGTTTTTCGCCACCTGTTGCGTGATGGTCGATGCACCCTCAGGACGGCGGCCGGAACCATGATTTTTAAAATTGGTGATGACCGCGCGCAACACGGCCTTTGGGTCCACGCCGTTATGCTTGTAAAAATCCTGGTCTTCGGCGGAAATAAAGGCTTGCTTGACCATATCGGGGATTTCGTTGCTGGGGACAAAGATGCGTTTTTCTTCGGCAAATTCGGCCAAAAACCGCCCATCGCCCGCATGAACGCGGGTGACCACGGGGGGTGAGTAATCCTTGAGTTGCGTGTAATCGGGCAGGCTCTGGCCATATTTATAAATCACGGCTGCGAACAAAATAATCCCCGCCACAGCCCCGATAAAGCCGAGCGAGATCACCAGCAACAAAAACCGCCCAAAAAACTTACAAATCCACTTCATTCCCTTTATATGACATACTCGCGCGCTCAAAGGAAGTGGAAAGGATGCGGATAAAAAAAGAAATTATAAGAAGCTGCTCCTGATCTTTTTTGCCAGTCATATGCCAGTCATATGAATATATTTTCGTGCTCTCTTCGTGGACTTCGTGTTGAAAAACTAGGCGACCCAACAGCGCGAAAATTCATCCATGTGAGTGGTAGAGAAAGATTATGAACAGGTTCTTGCACCCCCACAATTATTTTTCACCCGCACCCTGCCTTCCCCTTTCAGAGGGAGGAGAAAATTTTGAGGGCTGGTGAGCTAGAAATTATAAGACTCGTAATATTCCGGGGCTATTCAATCTACAGGCTTGATCTTTTCCTTAATTTATGGCGTTATGCTCCCAATGTCAGACACGCACCACCCCAAAGGCAAAATTACGCACCGTGTTAAGCGATATGGTCAGGTATCGGCGACGATGGCCGGCATGGCGGCTAAGCTCGTGGGGGAGAAATTTCTGGGCCTTAGAATCGAACGTGAAGCCCATGCTGCGCAGATTATGCAGGCTCTGGGTGGGCTCAAAGGTCCATTGATGAAAATTGGCCAAATTCTGGCGACCATTCCCGAAGCTTTGCCAAGTGAATATGCTCAGGCACTCCAAAATCTACAATCCAATGCGCCGCCAATGGGGTGGAGCTTTGTCAAACGCCGCATGCGCACCG
>JBDHTT010000029.1:0-15128 GCA_039808785.1 Alphaproteobacteria bacterium | reverse complement strand
CGTCCCATGGCGGCGGTTTACCGCAATTTAATCCTGCCCTGTGGCCGAGCCAGATTTTCTGGCTCACCATATTTTTTATCGTGCTATACCGTGTGTTTTCATCGGTGATTTTGCCGGAAATTTCGCAAACTCTGGATACGCGCCGCGCCTATATTGATCAGTTATTGTCAGAGGCCGAAACGGCAAATTTTGAGGCGCAGAAATTAGAGTATGATTTGCAAACTGCGCAGAAAAATTCGGCGCAAATTGCCGCTGATTCGCTCAAGGATGCACAGACTGAAGCCCAGCAAAAATTGCAAGCGGCACTCAATTCCTTTCGCGCGCGGACCGAAACCGAAGTTGAAGCAACGGGGGTGAGGTTGCGAAATCTCACGCTCAAAGCCAAGGGTGAGATTGATCTGGCTATGGCGGATATCGCCGTGGCCATCGTTGAAAAAATCACCGGACTTCCGGCACAGCGTGATCAAATCTATCATGTGGTGAACGGGTTGGACCGTGAAAATAATAAGGCGGCTTAGGAACTAGAATGGTCTAAGCATTTGTTTCGTCGCATTTTGTTGCGATTAGCCGGCTTCCGCTTAATCGCAAAATGCTCTAGAAGTTACCTAATTTCAGGCACAAAAAAGAGGATAAGATGACCGAAATTTTGCTGAATGATCCCACAATTTGGGTGTTGTTTTCCTTTGTGGCTTTTGTGGCTTTGGCTTTTGCCTTGGGCCGCAAAAAAGTGCTGGGTATGATTGATGGGCGCATTGACCAAATTCGCCATCAAATCGATTCGGCAGAAGCGATGCGGCGCGAAGCACAGTCTTTGTTGGATCAATATCGTGCGGGGATTGCGGGCGCAGAGCAAGAGGCGCGTGATATTATTGACCGTGCACAGCATCAGGCGGCGGAACTGCGGGAAAAGGCAGCGCAGGAATTTGAGGCAACGATGGCGCGACGGGAGTCGTTATTGGCGCAACGTTTGGCGCAAATGGAACGCAGTGCTCAGGATGAACTGGCAAACTACGCCATTGATTTGGGCGTGCGTGCGGCAACCGAAGTTTTGGCCAATCACCTCTCGCCCGATCAGGGCAAAGCTCTGGTGGATCAGTCAATCTCAAAAGTGGGGCGCGCATAATCCCCTCACCATGATATTGATGGCGCATGAATTTGTCGTCATTATGACTGTAACACCATGACCAACCATGATCATCCCTCAAGGCTTTCAACAATCATCCCCAAAAAAATAATGCCGAATATTTTGGGCGGGCGGCGGTGGCGCGGCTTAAGAATTGGGCTGTTGGGCGGGTCATTTAATCCACCCCATGCGGGTCATGTCCATATTTCCGAAGTGGCCTTAAAATATCTGGATCTTGATGCGGTATGGTGGATGGTTACGCCTGGGAATCCGTTGAAAAACAACGCGCGATTACCGAGTGTTCGGGACCGGCTGAGCCTTTCTCAAAAACTCATCAATCATCCCAAAATGATGGCGGTGGATATTGAAGAAAAATTGGGGACATTCCGCAGTTATGACACGATCAAACGCCTCAAAGCCCATTTCCCGCACACGCAATTTATCTGGCTGGGCGGGAGCGAAATCGCACGCGAATTTCCGCGTTGGTATCGTGCGCTCGATTTGATGCATGAACTCCCCTTTGCCTTTATTGCCCGCCCGACCTCTACAGTGAGTGCGAATGGCAAGGTGGGTCATAAGGGGGGGCATCAAAAAAGCATCTATGGGGCCGATCATAGCGGTGTGATAAAGCCCACCATATTTCACCGCCATAAACTGAGTCGCAACCATGTTTTAACGCATGGGGCGCGGGTCGTATTGGCCCCTAACCATGTCTATTGGCTGTTTCATGAGTTGCGCTCGCCGCTCTCATCCACCGCATTGCGGGCCGGATTTGGTGGCGGTGATATCGTAGAACATACCAACTAAGCCTAAAAAATATCGTGTTTTTCCGCTTGCAATTTTGGGGTAATGTTGTATACAGGATTTATTCCCCAACATGACGGTTTATCTCAAACGCTCCGAGCGGTTACGAGGCACTGTCCGAATGATGGATCATATGAAGGATATAAAATGGCCAAGCTCGCTCCGTTAGAATTTTTTAAACAAGTCAAATCCGAAGCCAAAAAAGTAACATGGCCCACGCGAAAAGAGACGATATCGAGCGCAATTGCCGTGTTTTTTATGGTTTTAATTGCGTCAATCTTTTTATTTTTGGCGGATCAGCTATTATCGTTGATCGTAAAATTTTTGTTTGGGTTGGGAAGTTGAGTTCCCATGAATCGGGTCACAAATTTTTATTTCAAACTCATTTTTAAACTGAACCACTAAGTCTAAAGGAAGAAAAAATGGCTGCACGTTGGTATGTTTTGCACGTCTATTCAGGTTTTGAAGCCAAGGTTGCGGAGGCTATTCGCGAAAAAGCCGAACAACAGGGGATCGAGTCAAAGGTTGAGGATATTTTGATTCCGACTCAAGAGGTCGTGGATATTAAACGTGGGCAAAAAGTTAGCTCACAGGAAAAAATTTACCCCGGCTATGTGCTGACCAAAATGGATCTTTCGGATGAATTATGGCATATGGTCAAAAATATTCCCAAAGTTACAGGGTTTTTGGGATCGGGAAATCGTCCTTCACCGATCAGTGAGCGTGAGGCCTCTCGCCTGATCGCCCAAATTCAGGAAGGCATTGAAAAACCAAAATCGTCCGTTATGTATGAAATCGGCGAAAAAGTTAAAGTCATGGAAGGTCCATTCGCAAGCTTTGAAGGGTTGGTCGAGGAAGTAGACGATGTTAAAGGCCGTTTGAAAGTGTCAGTTTCCATTTTTGGTCGTGCGACACCTGTGGAGCTTGAGTTCTCGCAAGTTGAGAAAGTTTAAAGGCTTCGCCGATAGCCCAGGCTGAATAAAGTGATAATAAATTCCGCGCACTCAAGGACGGCCAAGCCGTCCCGCAACGGTCGTTGCAAAAGCGTGTGTGGTGCATGAATATAGGAAAGAATGGCCGTTTTTTCCGTCTTGGTTATAATTCGTGTACTCTCTTTTTGGGGTGTTTCGAAGAAGAGAGGGTCGTTTTTGCTTCTCGTGTCCCCCCGGCACGCTGACCTTTCGCAGGGGCTGATATATCCAAAAATAGCACCGCCTCAACTTAAAGTATAATCCTGATATCTTTTGGTCAAAAATAACGATCTGTTAACCACTATAGGGCATCTTAATAATGGGGTCTCGTGACCCTTATGAATTTTTGTGAGATAGGTACAAAAATTTTAAATTCTTTAATTTTCTCTGGGTAGAGTATCTTGACGATCACAATTACAAATTGCATTTTATCCCCTAAGTGGGCAGGTGTCTGAAAGGGTAGAGTCTATGGATGATCTCATTGTAGAATTTTTGACGGAGACCAATGAAAGCTTAATGGAGCTGGACACTGACCTGATCAAGTTGGAGCAAAATCCAAATGATAAGGATTTGATTTCCAAGATTTTCCGTTTGATGCACACCATTAAGGGGACTTGCGGATTTTTGGGATTGCCGCGGTTGGAAACAGTGGCGCACCGCGCAGAAAACGTGATGGGGCGGTTCCGTGACGGAAATTTGGAGGTTACGCCCGAATATGTGAGTTTGATTTTAACCTCGCTCGACCGCGTGCGGTATTTGCTGCGCCATATTGAGGAAAACGGGACCGAGCCCGAAGGAAGTGATCAAGATTTAATTGCGCAATTGGATGCGGTATATGAAGGGAGCGATATGCCTGCTAAGTCCCAGGTTTCTGATGCTTCTGCTCCTGCCGCCCCTGCGGTTGCGACTGCTGCGGCTCCAGGTCCTGTGGAACCTGAGCTTAAACCGCAAGAAGAGGTGGTTGTGACGGCCTCGGCTGCGCTACCTGTGGCTGCGGCGAGTGCTGCGGCA
This sequence comes from Alphaproteobacteria bacterium, assembly GCA_039808785.1. Lineage (GTDB taxonomy): Bacteria > Pseudomonadota > Alphaproteobacteria > Micavibrionales > Micavibrionaceae > UBA1573. The sequence goes on along the minus strand of JBDHTT010000029.1, from coordinate 11,219 downwards.
GTGGGTGGCGGAGGAGGAGATGCGGGCGAAAGTTCGGTTGCCAATCAATCGCTGCGCGTGAATATGGGTGTGCTCGAAAATCTGATGACGATGGTGTCAGAGTTGGTGTTGACGCGTAATCAACTGCTCCAGATCGCGCGTAATGATAAGGATAATAATTTTGTTGCTCCGCTCCAGCGGCTCAATCACGTTGTCTCCGACCTTCAGGAAGGGGTGATGAAAACTCGGATGCAGCCAATTGGCAATGCGTGGGCCAAATTGCCGCGAATCATTCGGGATTTGAGCATTGAGTTGGGCAAAAAAATCGACCTGATTATGACGGGTCAGGATACGGAATTGGATCGTCAGGTCTTGGATATGATTAAGGATCCGCTGACCCATATGATTCGCAATTCCGGTGATCATGGGATTGAAACGCCCGCCGAACGGCTGAGAGCAGGAAAGCCGGAGACGGGAAAAATTATCCTGCGCGCCTATCACGAAGGCGGGCACATTATCATTGAAATTACCGATGACGGGAAGGGGCTGCCCACCGAAAAAATTCGCCAGAAAATCATTAAAAACGGCCTGGCGAGTGAGGAGGAAGCGGCTAAGCTTTCCCCACAACAAATTCATCAATATATTTTTGCCGCCGGATTTTCTACGGCTGAGAAAGTGACCTCGGTTTCCGGGCGCGGTGTGGGCATGGATGTTGTCCGCACCAATATTGAAAAAATCGGCGGATCGATTGAAATGAAATCGACCGAAGGCAAAGGGTCAACATTCTATATCAAAATTCCGTTGACGCTGGCGATTGTCTCATCACTCATCGTGGAATCTGCGGGTGAAAAATTCGCCATTCCGCAATTGGCGGTGCGGGAGTTGGTGTTGGTGTCGCAAAAATCCGAAAATCGGATTGAAATGATCAAACATACGCCCGTATTCAGGTTGCGGGAAAAACTATTGCCGCTGGTCTCTCTGGAAGATTTGTTAAAACTGACTGGGGAGCATAGCGAATCATTTGAAGAAAGATTTGAGCATAAATATATCATCGTGACTCAGGTCGGGAATTATTCCTTTGGTTTGATCGTGGATCAGGTTTTTGATACTGAGGAGATTGTGGTCAAGCCAGTTGCCAAAATTCTGAAGGATATTGACTTGTTTTCAGGTAATACGATTTTGGGTGACGGTAGTGTGATTATGATCCTGGATCCGGGCGGAATTGCCAAGGTAGCGGGTGAAAATAATCTCTCAGATAACGCACAGGATAATGTCGAAACCGCGCAAAAACTCAGTAGTGACAGCAAAACATCGCTGCTGTTGTTCACCGCCGGAAACGGATCGCAAAAGGCTGTGCCGCTCTCACTCATCGCGCGGCTTGAGAATGTTGATATGAAGATGGCAGAGGTCAGCGATGATCGCATGTTGTTGCAATATCGCGGGTCGCTGATGCCGATTATTCCGTTTGCGCCGGATATGGACCTCTCCCCCGATGTGTTCAAACCGCTTTTGGTGTTTGCTGATCGCGGGAAAAGTGTCGGGATTATCGTTGATGAAATTGTCGATATTCGTGAGGAGGCTATCGACATTCAAATTGATGGTAAACGCAAAGGCGTGTTCGGTAGCACGATTGTCAGCGGTAAAGCCACGGAAATTGTTGATGTGATGCACTTCCTCAATAGTGTGCATGGCGATTGGTTTAAAGATCATGGTGATGAATCCTTCCTGGTTCACGACAAAAAGAAAAAGGGCGGCGGATCATCCAAACGCATTTTGTTGGTGGATGACAGCCCGTTCTTCCGCAATATGCTCACGCCGTTATTGAGTGCCGCGGGGTATGAAGTGATCGCGGTGGATGGCCCCTCTAAAGCCTTGGAGCTTACAGAGCGTGAAGAAAATTTTGACATGATTATCTCTGATATCGAAATGCCGGATATGAATGGATATGATTTTGCAACACGGGTGCGGTCCATTGAAAAATGGCAGAAAATGCCGATGGTTGCGCTTACATCACACGCCACGCCTGAGGATATCGATCACGGTTATGAATCAGGATTTGATGAATATATCGCGAAATTTGACCGCGATACACTTTTGAGCACGATCTCCAAAACCCTTGCGAGAGGAAATGAAGCATGAGCGCGGCAAATACTGACAAAGTCGTTGGTGACACCACATTGTTCCGTCACCAAGTGGCCGAACAAAAATCCAAGGATTTTCTGACAGTTGAAATCGGTGGACAGATGTTTGGCATTCCTATTCTTCAGGTGCAGGATGTTTTGGGGGAATTGAAAGTCACGCGGATTCCGCTGGCTCCGCCACAGGTTTCAGGGTCACTCAATTTGCGCGGGCGCATTGTCACCGCGATTGATGTGCGCAAATGTCTGGGGCTTAAACCTCTGGAACTCAAGGCCAATGAACGCCGCATGAGTGTGGTGGTGAATTATGATGAAGAACTTTATAGCTTGATTATTGACTCGGTGGGGGATGTGCTCACTCTGCCTGATAAGGATTTTGAAACCAATCCGGCCACGCTGGATGTGACGTGGAAGGCTGTCTCCCTGGGGGTTTACCGGTTACATGGCCGCATTATGGTGGTTTTGGATGTGCCGAAATTATTACTCTCGCTACATCAGCTAAATTAATAATTTTGAAATGAAATGCGCGTATGTTGGGGTGTATGATCAGGGGAGTAAGAAATTATGCTGAGAACTTGTTTAGTGGTGGATGACAGCCGGGTCGTCCGTAAGGTGGCCCGCCGTATCTTAGAAGATTTGCATTTCACATGCGATGAAGCCGAAGATGGTATGCAGGCCTATAATTATTGTGCGCACACAATGCCCGAAGTTATCTTGCTCGATTGGAATATGCCGGTGATGAGCGGCATTGAATTTTTGGAAAAACTCCGTGCGTTGCCGGCGGGCAATGATCCGCGCGTGGTGTTCTGTACCACCGAAAATGATATGGCGCATATTCAACGCGCGATGATGGCGGGTGCCAATGAATATATCATGAAACCTTTTGATACAGATATTATCAAATCCAAGTTCATTCAAATCGGGCTGTTGGAAGATGAAAATTAGGCGTTCATAGGCCGATTTTTTAACTTTTCATTCATATTTTGGCTCTTGTTATAAGGATTAAATGATTGTGAATGCAGCATCCTCCCCTTTGAAAGTGATGATTGTTGATGACTCTGCTGTCATTCGCGGATTTTTAAGCAAATTATTAAGCGGTGCGCCGGATTTTGTCGTCACCAGCATTGCCGCAAACGGGTTGATCGCGGTTAATAATTTAAAGAAAGAATATCACGACATTATCTTACTGGATGTAGAAATGCCGGTGATGGATGGGCTGGCAGCGATCCCGTTATTGATGGAGGCACAGCCCGGCATTAAGATCATCATGTGTTCGACCTTAACGACGGAGAATGCCGAAACGACTCTGAAGGCTCTGGCATTGGGGGCGGTGGATTGTATCGCTAAACCGCGCGCGACTCAGGATATTTATGCCAAGGATACGTTCCGCAATATTTTAACCCATACATTAAAGGAAATTGGGGGAAGCCGCCGCCCGTCATTCCTGTCCGGGTCAACGGCGAAATCCCCGTCTTCGCTGGGTTCATCGGGGGCGGGCTCCGCACTCACGAATTCCAAACAATCCTCAGGGGTGCAGGCGCGTGCGGCAGCGGCGCAGGCTAAATCATCCGAAGTTCAGGCCGGCCCCACGCTCAACCGTGTCGGTAAGCCGATTAAACTGCGCCCCGCCAATGAGGGATATTCAGGCAAGCCAGAACTTTTGGCGATTGGTAGCTCAACGGGTGGGCCCAATGCGCTGTTCGAAGTTATTCCGCATTTACAAGGCATACAAATTCCCGTGATTATTACGCAGCATATGCCGCCGACCTTTACCAAGATTCTGGCCGAACATATTGCCCAGCAAACTAAGGTTCCTGCGGTAGAGGGAGCCGAGGGGATGCCATTACTCCCCGGCCGTATTCACGTGGCACCGGGCGGGTATCATATGCTATTTCGAAAAAATGGGCCATCCGCTGTGATTACTTTAAGCGAGGGGCCGATAGAAAATTTCTGTCGTCCGGCGGTTGATCCCATGTTGCGCTCTGCTGTTAAAATTTTTGGATCGAAAATTATGACGGTCATTCTAACGGGTATGGGACAAGACGGCATGCTGGGAGCGCGCGATGTCGTGGAGGCAGGTGGGCGCGTGATCGCTCAGGATGAGGAAACCAGCGTTGTGTGGGGGATGCCGGGAGCTGCGGCTGTTGACGGAACCTGCAGTGCTGTCCTACCGCTCAAAGAAATTGGTCCGTGGTTAAGAAAATCTTCACTTCGTTTGTAGTATAAGGAAACTATGGGCAAGAAGTCACGATCGGTCTTTTGTGATTTCAGTTTGTCAAAGTTCAAATGAGTAGGCGCAAGTTAAAATGAAAATTGCAGATTTTGAATTATATAAGGCGTTGTTGTGTGAACGTTCAGGGTTGGTGATCACTCCTGATAAATCATATTTGCTTGATTCTCGCCTTACACCCATTGCCAAAAAATGGGGTATTCCGACGCTAGAGGCCCTCACGCTGCAAATTCGCGCGCTGCCCGATGAAAAGCTGATCAAGGATATTGTGGAGGCAATGACCACCAACGAAACATCCTTTTTCCGTGACATGAAGCCGTTTCAAATTTTTCAGGATAATTTGCTTCCGGTTTTGAGCGAAAAACGCAAATCCAAAAAAACCATTCGGATTTGGTGCGCAGCTTGTTCCAGCGGTCAGGAACCTTATTCTTTGGCCATGATCTTAAAGGATCGGGAGGAACAATATAAAGGTTGGAAATTTGAAATTGTTGCTACCGATATTGCGGATAGTATTCTTGGACAAGCCAGAAAAGCATCCTATAGCCAGTTTGAAGTCCAGCGCGGTTTGCCGATCCAAAATCTGATGAAATATTTCACTCAGATCGGTGATAATTGGCAGCTTAAAGACGAGATTCGCACCATGGTCAAATTCATGAATATTAATTTGCTGGAGAGTATTACACGTCTTGGGCAATTTGATATCGTGTTTTGCCGCAATGTATTGATCTATTTTGATGAGAAAACTAAGTCGGATATTTTAGAAAGAATTGCATTGCAGATGGAACCGGATGGATTTTTATTCCTTGGCGGTGCGGAAACTGTTTTGGGAATCACCAATAAATTTATCCCGAATGCAGAAAAACGCGGCTTGTATGTGAAGGCTGGTGCGGCCCAATTGGCCGCGGGTGGATTATCCCCTGCGGCATCGCAGTCTTCTGCGCTGTCCTCAACACGCAGCAATTTGGGGGTATCCGCAGCGCCTGCGTCTCCGGCTGCAAAGCCTTTGAATCCGTCTGGCACACAAGCCCGCCCTGCGGGTGGTTCCATTCTTACATCCGGCCTGTTTAAGCGCACGTGAAATGCTGCGCTGACTTTCTGTCATGACGTAATCTCAAAAAGGTCTTCGATAGAAGTTCGGCTGCATTGTTAAAAACATCATAAAATCCGAACTAAATTGCTGCGCCGCGTAGTGAATGTGACCTTAGGTCTATGCTACAATTTAAGTAGCCATCATCTTTCACATTTGGGAGAATTTAATGTCAGTGATCGAAAGCTTTGACCCGCCCACAGATTTAGCACAGCACGCGCATATTAACGCCGAAAAATATGCGCGTCTTTATGCCGATTCGATTAAGGATCCTAATAAATTCTGGGCGGATATGGCCCGCCGTCTCACATGGCAAAAATTCCCCACAATCATTCAAAATACGAGTTTTCATCATCCGGTTTCCATCAAATGGTATGAGGATGGGGAGATTAATGCCTGTTTCAACTGTGTCGATCGTCATTTGCCGCATCGGGCCGATCAAACCGCCCTGATTTTTGAAGGCGATGACCCGAATGAGTCGTATAAGGTCACTTATTCTGAGCTTAAGGATCATGTCTCAAAGCTCGCCAATGCCATGAAATCCCTAGGCGTTAAGAAGGGCGACCGAGTTACCATTTATATGCCGATGATTTTAGAGGCAACCTATGCCATGCTCGCCTGTGCGCGTATCGGCGCGGTGCATTCGGTGGTGTTTGGCGGGTTTTCGCCGGAATCATTGCGCGACCGAATTTTGGATTGCGAATCGAATTTCGTGATCACGGCCGATGAGGGGCTGCGCGGGGGCAAGAAAGTTCCGCTCAAGGCCAATGTCGATACGGCCCTTACCTCCTGCCCCAACGTAACCAAAGTTTTGGTATTTCAACGCACCGGGGTGGATGTGCCGATGGTGGCGGGGCGCGATGTGAATTGGGGTGAGTTGGTGGATGCCCAAAGCACCGAATGCCCGTGTGAGGTGATGAATGCCGAAGATCCGCTGTTTATTCTCTATACCTCCGGTTCTACCGGTAAGCCCAAGGGAGTGTTGCACACAACGGGCGGGTATCTGGTTTATGCGTCGCTCACCCATCAATGGAGCTTTGATTACCGTGATGGTGAAGTCTATTGGTGTACCGCTGATGTGGGCTGGGTTACGGGGCATTCCTACATTGTGTACGGGCCGCTTGCGAATGGGGCGATTAGCCTAGTGTTCGAAGGCGTGCCGCAATATCCCGATTGGTCAAGATTTTGGCAGGTAGTGGACAAACACCAGGTCAATATTTTCTATACCGCGCCCACGGCCATCAGATCGCTTTTGCGGCAGGGAAATGAATGGGTGCATAAGGCTTCGCGCAAATCTTTGCGAATCTTGGCAACGGTGGGCGAACCGATTAACCACGAAGCATGGCTGTGGTATTACCACATAGTGGGGGAGGGACGTTGCCCGATTGTGGATACGTGGTGGCAAACGGAAACGGGCGGGCATATGATTACGCCGCTCTCCGGGGCCACAACTACAAAGCCCGGATCGGCGACCTTGCCATTCTTCGGTGTCGTGCCGGCGTTGGTGGATAATGACGGGCAAATCTTGGATGGCGCGACAGAGGGCAATCTCGTCATGCTCGGCAGTTGGCCCGGGCAAATGCGCACAGTCTATAAGGATCATGATCGTTTTTACCGCACCTATTTCGCAATCTTTAGAGGCATGTATTTTACGGGTGATGGCGCGCGGCGTGACGAAGACGGATATTATTGGATCACGGGCCGGGTGGATGACGTGATCAATGTCTCTGGCCATCGGCTCGGCACTGCGGAAATCGAAAGCGCGATCAATGAACATAAGGGAGTGTCAGAGAGTGCCGTGGTTGGTTTCCCGCATGATATTAAGGGGCAGGGGATCTATGCCTATGTCACGCTTCAGGACGGATTGGTGATGACCGATGAAACGCGAAGGGAAATCATCCAAACGGTGCGTAAAATCATTGGCCCCATAGCCACGCCCGATGTGATTCAGTGGGCGCAGCATCTGCCCAAAACACGCTCGGGAAAAATCATGCGGCGCATTTTGCGCAAAATATCATCGAACGAGACTGATAATTTGGGCGATATTTCCACGCTCTCTGATCCGTCAGTTGTCAAATCATTGATTGACGGCAGGCCTACGTGAAAAAAACTTTCTACGAGATGCTCTGATGGAGGTCAAAATCCTAGATTAGGAGCCACCAACCCCTAATTTTCCCTGAAGATCGCTGGAGGAGGTTGTGTATTGAAAGCGCAATTTTTTATCGGGGAAGATATAGCGGAAGGCTTGTTGCGACATCAGGGCGGCTTCGTGGAAACCGGAGAGGATCAATTTTAATTTGCCGGGGTAATGATTAATATCGCCAATCGCAAAAATCTGCGGCGTTGAGGTTTCAAATTTTTCCGTATCCACTGGGATCAAATTTTCATGGAGATTGAGCCCGAAATCGGCAATTGGCCCCAATTTCATCGTGAGTCCGTAAAAGGCCAGCAACGTATCACAGGGCAAAAATTCTTCGCCCGATTCCTTCGATTTAATATGAAGACCGTTAAGGGTAGGGGCATCGCCCGACAGGCTGACCAAATCGCAGATTTTCAGTGTCATGCGACCCGCGGCGACGGCTTCGCGCATTTTATTTACGCTATCGGGGGCTGCGCGGAAATCATCGCGGCGATGGACCAATGTTACGCTTTTGGCCACATCCAATAAATTAATGGTCCAGTCGAGCGCAGAGTCTCCGCCACCCGCAATCACGATGTTTTTATCGCGGAAATGATCCATTTTGCGCACGGCGTAAAAAACTGATTGGCCTTCATAGGTCTCAATATTTGCCAAAGCCGGTTTTTTGGGCATAAAGGACCCCCCGCCGGCGGCAATGATGATAACCTTGGCCGTGATTTCCGTCCCCAAATCGGTTTTCACCAACCATTTTTCATCCATTGTTTTCTCAAGTGACACCGCCATCTGCCCCAGATGAAACACCGGATTAAACGGCGCGATTTGACCCATCAAACGATCCGTTAAGTCCTGGCCTGTGATCATGGGATAGGCAGGAATATCATAGATCGGCTTTTCGGGGTAGAGTTCAGTGCATTGCCCGCCCGGACGGTCCAAAATATCAATCAAATGCGCCTTGATATCCAGCAAACCCAATTCAAACACCGCAAACAACCCGACCGGGCCCGCACCGATAATCACGGCATCGGTTGAAAATTTTTGCGTGTCTGTCTGCATATCGGTTGATTCAGTCATATGATCGGCTCCGGCGATATCTGCAATATATGGGGTGCGGGTGGTGACACCCCGAAAAATATCGCCTACTATATAATCTAATTTTTGATGAAAAAAAAGGACTCATCATGTTGCATAGCTCACTTGGTTTTAAAAATAACCTCAGCTATTGGTTGATGCTGTGTGCCGCGATGATTGTGGCGATGATGTCGATTGGGGCCATTACCCGCCTGACCGAGAGCGGATTATCCATTACGGAATGGAATGTGATCTCCGGGGCTTTGCCGCCGATGGGGCAGGAGGCATGGGTTTCCGAGTTTGCAAAATACCAAAAAACACCCGAATTCGCCGCCAAACATGCGTGGATGGAGCTGGATGATTTTAAGAAAATTTATTTTTGGGAATGGCTGCATCGTCTGTGGGGGCGGCTGATCGGGTTGGTGTTTGCGGGGCCGATGATTTGGTTTTGGGTGCGTGGGGATATCGCGCGGCAGGACCGGGCGCGCTTCGCAGTGCTGTTGATTTTGGGGGCGTCCCAAGGGGCATTGGGATGGTTTATGGTTAAGAGCGGACTGGTTGATCGGCCCGATGTGTCGCATTTTCGGCTGGCGGCGCATTTTGGTTTGGCGGTGATCATATATGGATATATTTTGGTGATGATTTTGCATGTAAGGCAGTGCAAGCCCCGCGAGTCTTGTGAGTCTCTGGGGCAAATCCCCCCTCTGGCCGGCTGTTCGATCGTGTGTAACCCGCCCCCCAAAACTTTGAAAATTCATGCGCTTTTGACGCTTACAACGGTTTTTGTGACGATGATCTGGGGTGCGATGGTGGCCGGGCTGGATGGTGGAATGATTTATAATCAATTTCCACTGATGGAGGATCATATCTATCCGCCTGAATGGGGCCGCGCACCGCTGCTCACCGACCCCGCCAATGTGCAATTTATCCATCGTGTTTTGGCCTTTATCACCGCCGTTCTTGCTCTGGGGTTGGCTTATCGTTGCATCAGATGGGCACGGGGAAACGGGAATGACGGTTCAAAGATTCCATTTCTGGCGGTGGTGCTATGCGTAGTGGTGATGATGCAATTGGGTTTAGGAATTGCCACGCTTTTAAGCCAAGTTGCCCTACCGCTGGCGGTGGCGCACCAACTGGGCGGAGTGGCAACGGTCAGTATAGTGCTTATTTTGACATATAAGTTATTGAATTCAAAAGAAATATTTTAAGTTTATGAAAACATAACACTTTATTATCGAGTTTTTTGGTATGCTGCAAAAGAAGACATTGGCATCTATTTAAGAAAAGTTCAGTCAGGTGAGATTAACAGCGAGCTAGATAATTCTATGAGCAAGCTAAAAGGGTATTTATTCCTGTATTGTAGAACCGCAAAAAAATAATGCAGAATAATGTTGTTTGAATTTCAAAAGCCACTCACGCGGGAACCTCATATTCTCCCCTCGTCATTGTCTTAAGCTGCAGCGCATGGAGTGTCTGGGTGAATTCTGTTGATAAGGACTCATAAACCAATCGGTGCCGCGCGGGGCGGGGGAGGTTTTCAAAACAATCTGAAACAATGATCACGGAAAAATGGCTGTTGCCCGACGCGCCATATCCGGCGTGGTCTTTGTGGCGTTCGCTGAAATCATCAACCTCCAAATAATAAGGCTTGAATTTTTGCGTCAGTTTTTCAATGATATGGTCGCGCAGCATGGGGTTTCCTAATGGGTTTTCCTATTCTGCATAATTGTTAAATGAATAAACTTAATCTGTCATGCCCAAAATTATTTTAAAGCCTAACTCTCCTGAATTCGAGGATGGCACAAAGCCCATCCCCCCCGGTCGCCACAAATGCGATATGCCGAATTGTGGGGAATCGGGCGATTATCGCGCCCCCAAAGACCGCGGGTTGAAGGATTATTATTGGTTTTGCCTGACTCATGTGCAGGAATATAACAAAGCTTGGGATTTTTTTTCCGGCATGTCGCCCGAAGATATTGAACATCATATCAATACCCGTACCGTATGGGAACGCCCCACGCGCCGATATGACGGGTTGGCGGGCGGGGCCGGTTTCTATGGTCCCGGGTTTCATGGCGCCGATTTCCGAAGTGCCGAAGACTTGCGCAAACGCGGCGAACGGTTTCAAAATTTCGCTGATGAGGAGGAAGGGGAGCAGGCGCAGTCGCGTGCCTATTCATCAAACCATTCCCGCAGCACTTCGCCCCAGCCATCACCCGAAGTAGACGCCATGAGAATTATGGATCTTAGCTCACCGCTCACGCTCGATAAACTCAATGCCCGTTACCGGTCGTTGGTCAAAAAATATCACCCCGATCATAACCGCGGAAATTCTGAGGGTGAGGAGATTTTAAAGCAAGTCAATATGGCCTTTACCATCCTGAAAATGGCCTATAAAAAATATGAAGATTTGACTTCAAAAAAATAAATTCTATGTGACTAAACTATCACATTTTGTGAGTATGGGTTCTAAATGTCTATGCGCGTGCATCGATCGCGCGTCCTGCGTCACTTTTTTAAGTTCACTATTTTTTGTGTCAATTTTAAATCGATTAAGAATGAAAGGAGAGAGGATTT
>JBDHTT010000028.1:0-15616 GCA_039808785.1 Alphaproteobacteria bacterium | reverse complement strand
TTCAGCCAGTGCTTCTTCATGAGCTTTGTCAACAACGGCTTGTTGTCTTTTTGCTTCTTCAGCCAGTGCTTCTTCATGAGCTTTGTCAACAACGGCTTGTTGTCTTTTTGCTTCTTCAGCCAGTGCTTCTTCATGAGCTTTGTCAACAACGGCTTGTTGTCTTTTTGCTTCTTCAGCCTTGCGGGCTTCCGCGTTAGGGGCAACTCGGATAGCAGCAACCTGTGGGTTTAGTTTTTCATTAATATCTAATGCAAATTTCCTGACCGCATCTTCAGCGGTTTTACCGTTAATTCCTTCTGCGGACAATGCGTCAAACAAACTTCTTTGAATGGCACCCAAAGATTCTTGAAACTTTTGCAAAGGGTGCGTAGTAATACGCTCAAACTCATCTAATATTTGTTTCTGTATCTCCGCAGGAAGATTGTCAAAGCCACCTGTGATTTGAGCCGCTGTTAGCTCGGGAAATGAAATTCTTACAGCTTCCGGCGCTTCGCGCCCTTTGCCGGCTGGAGGGGTCTGTTGTGGAGCCGGGGGCCCGCTTTCAGGCGGGGTAACGGGCGTTAGTTGGTGGTCCTCAGCAACAGCGGCTGGTGGATTAGCTGGAGTTGCGGGATCGCCATCAAGCCCAGCTGCCACTCTGTTAGTGAGGGCCTCAATATCTAGGTTGCCTCCCGGTTTTGTAAGGAGTGCCTCAAATGCCGTGGCATCATCACCTCCAAAAATCCCGTGAAAGCATAGGTCCCTAAAGTGTTGGGCAATTATGGCTTCGCGATCAGCATTTGCAGGAATTTCAATGCCTGGTACAACTTTCTCATTAAAATCCTTAAATAAGGCACGGAGTGCTTCTGCGTTCTTAGGTTCACTTAACTGCCTTAATACTTCCGCCGGAGTGAGCCGGATTGCTTGCGCTGTCTCTGAACTACCCAGTCTAATCAAGCCTAATATTTCCGAGTGTGCCTTATTAATGTCTCTTAATGCATTGGCCGCACCGTCCAAGCCAATAGTAATTTTTGGTTTTCGCACTTCCATTATATCACCCTTAATTATATTATTTGTTATAATGTTATTAATTTCTATTATCCTATCATTATCCTATCAAATAATAGACAAAAATGCAAAATTTATATAAAATAAATTATGTATAATTCAGGAGGGTGTTATGCCAACCGGTGAGAATTCCGAGATACGTGATATATTGCATAACAACAGAGAGACGCTCTTAGGGCCCGATCCGTCCCCTAAAACCAGAGAATTAGTATGGGGGCAGGCGGGGCGTGCGGCAACAGACTTTGCGGCCTCTATGGCTTATAGTCTGATGTGGCTTTTAACATGTTTGGGTGATAAAAAGGGGAAAGATCAAGAATTAGCGTTTCGGGCGGAGGCCGCATTTCACGAATGGGGTCAGCAAGCCATGCACGGTGCAGGTATGGGGGAGTTTGACATTGTCAATGCAGCTGGTTGGAAATTTCAAGAGGGGGTAAGATATAACGGTGTCCCATTAACGGCAGAACAAGCGGCAAAAACAATTGGGGGATTTTGGTCTGTCTTTGTTTATCATGAGGATGGAAGTTATGAAGTTATGACCCCCGAGTACAAGGATTATATGAAATATGCCGGTGTTTATATTGCCGGACAATTGGCGACTGGGGCTATTGTCGGGGGGGTGGGGTTAAAAAATCTTTTGAAAGAAATTGCTGACGCCCAAGGAAATGTCGAAAAAATCAGAAAGATTGTTGAGTTGGGGGCGAAGGAAGGTTTTGCTGTTTCTCAAGGTCTCACGGTGGGGGGCATACAATTATATGAAGGGTTGAGGCAAGGGATGGTTTTGTCCCCGGAGGCCGTCAATCAATATGCCCATATGTTTGATAACCCCAATATGTCGGCACAGGATTTAAAAGACACGGTTCTCAATATTATATATGATTATACGGGCAAAGAAGGCCCCCAGGCCAAAAATATATATATTCCATCCCCCCAGAATATGGGGGACACTATAAAAATTTTAGAGCAATTATCGCGCAATAACCTTGACGGTTACCATTTGAAACACCCAAATGATCATGATCCGCAACATGATTCAAAAATTCAAATAGATAATTTAGACGGCGTTTTTAACAATCCATACTTTGTGCGGGGAACATATTCCCTTATTCAAAAAATGCTGAATGGTGAGAAGCTAAGCGATGCTGAACAACTAAAGTTACGAGTAGGATTAAATAATATCGGGGGTAAAACATTATCCTTGTTTGGTAAAAATGGCCCTCAAGCTCTTCAGGGGGATAATTTGCCGCACTATACTGATAAGGAGGATTTCGAGGAATTAAAAACAGCAGCTTCAAATTTCATGATCAAACTTATGCGCAAAGATGGCATAGATAATAATACTCCCTCAAATATAATTATAGATCGCATGAACTCATTGGCTGCTGAAACGATTAAAATACAAGATAAAATAATTAAAATAGTTGAAGAGAAAAAATCGGAAAATGATGAAGTTTATTATAATCTTCCAGTCCCCGTGCAGCCCCCATTATAAGATTCGTTTTGTATTAAATAAGGCGGGGTAGGCGGTGGCCAATATTTTTCTCTGGTGTGTGAGGCCTGTATTTTGCAAATTTTTGCAAAATATTTGAAAAACAGTTTTCAGTGAAAGGCTTTTGGGGTAGTCTCGGTCTAGTACGGACTATAATGTAACGTAGTAAAGTTTAATGTAATAAGATTAGGACACATTGCCATGTCAGGTGATTTTTCAGTTGCGCTTCCTTCAAATATCACGACTCAGCCTGAAATAATTATGGTGGATCGTGATGCCGATTCGGTGAAATGCGACGGTGGGAATTCGGCACTTGGACATCCGGTTGTCTATTACAGCTTTGACGGGCGGGATCAGGTCAGGTGCTTGTATTGTAACCGAATCTTTATCAAAGATACGCGTTGATCAATTTCCTCAAATTTTCTGATTAATCTGTGCTTTCACAGATGTTCTTTTTGTTTGGCCTCCAGAAGTTGGTATTTAAGAATGCTGAGGTCAGTTTAAGGAAAACACCCATTTCTTTGTTCGCCATCAACTCAAACTTGATTCTGTAAGTCACCAGATCGTCAATCCATTCGGTAGGCTTGGCGGCATAAACCTCAAATCGTGACTTTTGCATATCCATCGGCTCAAAAAAATCATTTTTCAACATTGCTCCGGATGGGAAGTTGGATTTCTACGATTGTCTCTTACATGCTCATCATGACGCTTTATCGGGTCCACTTTCAGCTTTAAATCATCACACTCCTTGATGACCACCGAGTCATTGGTTTTAAAATTGTGGGTGTTGTCGGATGTGGCCTGCCACAATTCGCCGCGAATGGAAACTAAACCGCTGCGTCCACTCCATTCATTAACCAATGCGGCTTGTCCGATCATGGACTCGTTTCCAGCAATATCTTTGGATCTTAGAGCGCGATGTGTGAGCCGCCCCACAATGATCAAAAAGATCGCCAGTGCCGCGGAAATCCCCAAAAACAGCCCCCAATCCACGGCAAACCCCAAAACTTGGCCCGCATCGGTGATCATCTTTCCGCCCGAAAGAATAAAAACAATTGCCAAAATACCAAATAATCCGCCGGAGACAATATGAGTTTCCAATACGATTAAAGCCAACCCCAAGAACACTAATCCAAGACCTAGCATGACGCCTCACTCATTTACATGTTTCTAAAATACGTACAGTTTACATCATTTTATAGTCAGAACGGAATAAAATGATCATTTGATTCGCGCTAGACAGTAATTCTCGATAAAAATTTTCTATTCTTAACGGAAATCACCGTACTATATGAGCCTTATTTTTTATCAATATATACCATTATATATGTATATATATTAAAACATATATAATAAATGGGCGATTTTTAAACGATTTCTGAAATTATATAATATTAAATCGTGATGCTTTGTGTGGGCAAGATGTTTTGCGTGAAGCATTTGGTGAATTTATGGTGAATAAAATCAGTCCATGGTTATTTTTCCGGGTGAGGCGGGGTATGTGTTTTTGCGTATTCTTTTATTTTCTCTACTATGGCAAAGAATCCGTTGCGGCGATTGGGGGAGAGGTTTTGGTCAAGGCCGAGGCGGGTGAAAATTACGCTGGTGTCAATGGACTTAAGCTGTGGTAGTTCAGCCCCGTTATAGATAATATACAGTAATGCCACGAGTCCCTTGACGATAAATGCATCACTGTCGGCATCAAAATAAAATCGCCCGTCTTCAACGCACGGCACTAACCAGACTTTGGACGTACATCCCTTCACCAGAAATTCATCACGGTAATATTGGCTTTCCAGCGGCGGCAGAGTGGTTTTGCCCAGGTCAATCAGGAAAGCATAGCGGTCCTCCCATGACTCCAGTAGGCCAAATAATTCCTCAATTTCCTCAATGGTTTTTAACTGTGTCATGTTTTTTGGTTGCGGTTTTTTTAGGGCTAGACTTTGCCTGTCTCTTATAATATCTTTGGGCCGTTGGTGCAAACCATTCCACGATATTCATGTATTATTTTTGCCTTTGGGATCAATCTGATCCGTGTCATCATAAAAAAATTCAAAAGGGGGCTTGCGCAATCCCGCGCAGATTGGCAAAGTGGTATTTAAGTAGATTTTTTTGGGATATGAGTCGCAATTCCATGCGAAGCAAAACCCGCAATATAGGACCGTAATATAGGACCCGCCGTATGTCGAAGTCATCAGGAACCGAATCAAAAAACACGCTTTATTGCTCGTTTTGCGGCAAAAGCCAGCATGAGGTCAAAAAACTCATTGCGGGGCCCAACGTCTTTATTTGCAATGAATGTGTTGAATTGTGTATGGATATTATCCGGGAAGAGGATAAAACCCAATTGGTGAAATCCGGCGACGGTGTACCGACCCCGAGCGAGATTCGCCGCGTGCTGGATGATTACGTGATCGGCCAGGACCGCGCCAAACGCGTGTTGGCGGTGGCGGTTCACAACCATTATAAACGGTTGCAGGTGGGGCAAAAAGGTGCTGATATTGAGATTAATAAGTCCAATATTTTGCTGGTGGGGCCCACCGGCTCTGGGAAAACCTTGCTGGCGCAGACATTGGCGCGGATTTTGGATGTGCCCTTTACTATGGCCGATGCCACAACCTTGACCGAAGCCGGATATGTCGGTGAGGACGTGGAAAATATCGTCCTGAAACTCCTGCAAAACTGCGATTATAATGTTGAACGCGCCCAAAAGGGAATCGTGTATATTGACGAGATTGATAAAATCAGCCGCAAATCCGATAATCCCTCCATCACCCGCGACGTGTCGGGCGAAGGGGTGCAACAGGCTCTTCTCAAACTCATGGAGGGCACGATCGCCAGTGTGCCGCCCCAGGGCGGGCGTAAACACCCGCAGCAGGAATTTTTACAGGTGGATACTTCTAACATTCTCTTTATCTGCGGCGGAGCCTTTGCCGGCATTGATAAAATTATCGGCATGCGGACCAAGGGCTCAACCTCTATCGGCTTTGGTGCGGACGTTGCGGCACCGGATGAAAAACGCCCGGGTGAGATGATGCGCATGTTGGAAACTGAGGATTTGCTCAAATTTGGGCTGATTCCGGAATTTATCGGCCGTTTGCCGGTGGTGGCGACGCTTGATGATCTGGACGAAGCCGCGCTGATCTCGATTTTGACCGAACCCAAAAACGCGCTGGTGAAACAATTCCAACGTTTGTTTGAAATGGAATCGACCAAATTGACATTCACTGAGGACTCGCTCAAAGCCATTTCGAAAAAGGCGATTGAACGCAAAACCGGCGCGCGTGGCTTACGGTCGATCATGGAGAGCATGTTGCTCGATACCATGTACGAAATCCCCGATCTGGATGAGGTTGAGGAAGTGGTGGTGAGTGAGAAAACCGTGATGGACGGTGAAAAACCGGTCTATGTGCTCTCCGATGCCAAAAAGAAGAAGAAAAAAGGCAAAGATAAAGAAGACAGCGCAGCAGATGATCAGGCGGCCGAATCGGCTTGATTCGTCCCAAGGCCTATGGTCGTCTACACAATGGTAAGACGGGCCCCCTCTGGGCGTGGAGTCCTTTGACCGTTAGGTTTTCTACCACCATCAGTCCACTCAAGATGTTCATGTTTATGGAAATTACTTCGCGGAGCTGTATCCGCAGCTCCTGATCGGGGGGCTGCTGCACAAAAGAAACTCATGCATAATTGTGACAGGCCATGCAACCAGATAAGGGGTGCCGCCCAGATAAGAAAGGGGGGGCAGATGAGGGGATTTAGGGTGGTTGATAACGCTGGTGGCGTTGTGGTCGCTGCTGGCTTGGGATGATTTACGGTCGCTGCAGGTTCCATTTTTCCAAGCGCACAAATTATATTACCAAGCGCCGAGAATAATCTTTCAAAATGATTTGCTATGAAGAATTTCATGGAAGGAGAGGCTTTTTGCTCATATGAAGGTCTGTACTTGTTGGAATAATCTTGAATGCGTTCTCTTAATTTTGATACGTAAAAAATTGCGTGGGCCTGGGTGCGCTGTTGAGAGTCCATTTTTTGAATGTCCTCAAGCATTGGGATCGAATTGTTTAATATTTTAAGCATGATATAGCAGTGGAAATGATCAGCTATATTTCCGGTGCTCTCGATCAAACTTAACCTCTTCTCTATACCGTCACGAAAGCATGTCAGGTCCCGTACAGTACAACGCAGTAAGGCTTCATCCATATGATTTCCTGTTCTAAAATTATAATTTTTATCATTTTAAAGACGTAGCATATGTCCAAAACGATGATTCGCGCAATCATCCATGAATTGAAAAATGTAAATATTTTTAGATTTTTATATTGCGGAGCAGCATATAGGATTGGGTATATTACGGGTCCCGATGGAAAATACCGATCAGCTCGCTATGTCTTGACCAGGTGAATTGATCAATGAGTTGGAGGGAGCGGAGGCGATACCCGGCATTTTGAAGGATTTTGGCGTCCCTGGCGAAGGTCGTGGGGGCGCAGGAAACATAGAGAATATCGGATACATCTGATCGCGCCAGGCTTTGGCACTGTTCCTTGGCGCCCGCGCGCGGCGGGTCGAGGATGACGGCTTGATAGTTTCGCAGTTCACGGCGGGTGATGGGTTCCTTAAACAAATCACGGTTAAAAACCTCAATTTTTGAGTGCGATTTGGCGGCGAGTTTGAGCGAATCGCACATGGCTCGATCAAACTCATAGGCATCCACATCACGTTTTTGCATGATCATCCCGGCAAAGGTGCCGCAGCCGGAAAATAAATCCGCGATTTTATCCTTTTTCCCAAGTTTGAGTCCCGCCAGCCAGTCCAGAATGGCGGTGCTAATGATCGCTTCACCTTCAATGGAGGGTTGCAGAAAAGCCAGTGGTGGCAATGCCACATTTAAGTCCCCACTGGTTTTTAAGAGAGGGCGTAATTGCAATATGATGTCGGGTCGAGACGTATCCTGCTCACGGAGGCTGATTCGGCTGATATGTAATTCCTCCGCCATTTTTGCGAGGAAGGAAGTGAGTTTGGGGCTGTTTTTTCGTAATCCGGTGATGACGCAATCCAGTTGACTGTCATCGCATTCCTGAATCCATATGGAAATTGATTGACCGAGGGGGATCAGGTGGGTGAAATAAGGGGGGAGTTTTGTTAACAAATCTTCAAGTGATGATTTAAGTATTAAACATTTATCAATTGGAACAATGAGACGAGAGTGATATTTATGAAACCCAATGAGGACTTTTCCCGCTATATTTTCTAAAATAAACTGGGCGCGCCGCCGTGTATTTGACCCGACAAAAATAGGCTTTTTGAACTCATCAACTTTGATATTATTATTTAAAATCAATTTGTTAACTAAGTTTTCTTTAAAATTACTATAAGTTTGAGGCTTGAGATGTTGATACAAACAACCTCCGCAGTCCTCAAAAAACGGACAGGGGGGCGAGGTTAAATCCTCGGGCGCGAAAGCCGGTTCGGGTAAATGTGTCATTCCCCCTTTTATCAGAAAACACGGTTTTCAAGAAGGAGTTTATTTTTTGGTGTTTTGTGGCGCCATAGCCCTTGCGCGGCAAAGCAAAGACGATTACACTTGCAGCATGGAAGAAGCCGAAGTCATTGATTTAATCCGCGAATCGATCATGCTGAGCATTGAAATCAGTGCGCCGGTGATGATGGTTGGGTTGGTGGTGGGGACGATTGTGGCACTCATTCAGGCACTCACCCAAATTCAAGAGGTTACATTAGTGTTTGTGCCGAAAATTTTGGCGATTTTCTTCGCTATTTTTGTTGGGTTGCCGATGATGAGTGTGGCGTTGGTGGAATTTATGACCCATATTGCCGCCCGCATTGTCTCCATCAAATAATTGCCATATGTCATTTATACCAATATGGTATAAGTGCCGGGAAAGAGAAAATAAAATATACCAAAATGGCATAAATGACTCTTGTGGATAATACAAACATGACTCAGGTTGATCTACAGACTTTCTTGACGACACAGGTTTTCGCCTTTCTGTTGACCTTTATCCGCATGGGGACAACGATCATGATCATGCCGGGGATTGGGAATTCCTATGTGTCGCCCAATATTCGGCTGTACTATGCCTTGGCATTTTCGTTTGTGCTGTTTCCCATGATTGAACCGAAAATTCCGAATTTGGCACCGGCGGCGGTGGGGCTGGTGATGCTGATCCTATCCGAATTTGTGATTGGGTTGTTTATTGGGTCCATCGCGCGCATATTACTGGCGGCGATTGATATTGCGGGGCTGATCATTTCAACGCAATCATCGCTTGCGAATGCGCAGGTGTTTAATCCGGCCTTTGCCACGCAAGGCTCGGTGATTGGCGGGTTTTTAACGCTGGCCGGGACGTTGCTGATTTTTGTGACCGATTTGCATCATTTGATTATTTCGGCGATGTTGAATAGTTATGAGTTGTTCCCGATTGGCAAGGCCGTGGATTTTGGCAGTATGGCGCGGTTGGTGATTCAAGAGCTGGAGTTCGCGTGTATCGTGGGGGTTCAAATGGCGGCACCGTTTTTGATTGTGGTGTTTTTGCTCTATGTCGGTATGGCGGTGATGTCGCGTCTGATGCCTCAGGTGCAGGTGTTTATGATCGCGGTGCCGGTGCAGATTTGGTTGGCGTTGGTGACGCTTGCGATTGTTACATCCACCATGATGTTATTCTGGATGAGTTCATTTGCGGGCGGCATGGGCATGTTGGTGCCGTAATTTTATTTGTTGTTGGCTGCTTTTAATGAAAATTACTCTAAGATTCTGACCTGCGTAGGATGAACAAAAATATGACTGACTCCCAGAATGGTCCCCAAAATGGACATGATGATCAAAACCAAACAGCGCGGGAAAGCCCACGTGACAATCGTGACAATGTTGTAACATTTATCCCGCGGGTGATGAGGGGCCAGAGTGAAAAAAATCAAACGTCTGAACATCGTCTATGGCGGGAAAATGACGACTCTAATCGTGTTGCACCTTCATCCTATACATTGCACACCATGCCTTTTGGGGCCAAACATCCCCCGATGTTTAATATTCCGCCCGTGACCAAAATTTTGATAATGGTGATGGTGGCGATTGAAATTGTGGTGCAGATTGCCCAGAGTTTTTATCCGCAAGCCTTGCCAATTCTTACTCAAGTCCTCATTTTTATTCCCGAACTTTGGTCAAGCGGCGATGCATTTAAAAATGCGGCAATTCTCTCGCCTTTCGGGTCAATGTTTGCGCATGGCGGGTGGTTCCATCTGGGCATTAATGTGGTGAGTTTGGCGGCTTTTGGATCGGGGGCTGAGAAAATCTACGGCGCTAAAAAATATTTGATTTTGTTTTTCGGCAGCGGAGTGGTCGGGCTGTTAAGCTATTTTGCCTTTTATCCCTTCGCAACCGTCGGGGTTTTAGGGGCTTCGGGGGCTATTAGCGGAATTTTCGGTGCCGTGCTTTATAATCTTTATGCCGCACCGCGCGGGGCGCAGACACGGGGAGGGGGCGGGCAGGGCTCCCTGATGCAAAGCCCCCTCATGATGATTTGCCTTATTTATGTGATCATCAGTATCGCCAGCGGAATGATCGGCACGCCGAACGGCCAACCGATTGCCTGGATCGTGCATATCGGGGGATTCTTGGCCGGTATAGGTTTCGCGGCGTTGAAGCCAAAGAAATAATGGAGATCATGTCCCAAAAATTTAAAATTCATTCTGATTTTACGCCTGCGGGGGATCAACCGGGGGCGATAGAATCGCTCGTGGCAGGAGTGGTGGAGGGGCTTTCTGACCAAGTGTTGCTGGGGGTGACGGGGTCGGGGAAAACATTTACCATGGCGCATGTGATTGAGAAAACCCAGCGGCCCGCGCTTATCCTCGCGCCCAATAAAACGCTGGCGGCGCAGCTTTATTCCGAAATGAAAAGTTTTTTCCCCGATAATGCGGTGGAATATTTTGTATCCTATTATGATTATTATCAACCTGAGGCCTATGTTCCCAAAACTGATCTCTATATCGAAAAAGAATCAACGATTAATGAGCAAATTGACCGTATGCGCCATGCTGCGACCCGTGCATTGTTTGAACGGCGCGATGTGATTATTGTGGCATCCGTGTCGTGTATTTACGGCATTGGGTCAAAGGAAGATTATTTTGCGATGACGTTAGAGGTGCAAAAAGGCCAGCGTTTGGAGCGAGATGACCTGATCGGGCATTTGATTGAATTGCAATATAAACGCAATGACATTGCCTTTGAACGCGGGAGTTTCCGTGTGCGCGGCGATACGCTTGAACTGTTTCCCGTGCATTTTGATGATCGCGCGTGGCGGTTTTCGTTTTTTGGCGATGAGTTAGAGGAAATCAGCGAATTTGACCCGCTCACGGGGCAAAAATTCACGCGGATGGATGCCGTGCGAATCTATGCCAATTCGCACTATGTCACCCCCGGCCCGACGATTGCGCAGGCGATTGAGTCGATTAAAAAAGATCTTAAAATTCGGCTTGAAGAGTTTCAGTCACAAAATAAATTGCTGGAATATCAGCGGCTTGATCAACGCACACGCTTTGATCTTGAAATGCTCATGGCGACCGGCATGTGTCAGGGGATTGAAAATTATTCGCGCTATCTGACCGGTCGTGCACCGGGGCAGGCGCCGCCGACTTTGTTTGAATATCTGCCCGAAGATGCCCTGTTGTTTATTGATGAAAGCCACGTGATGATCGGCCAGATCGGTGGCATGTATAATGGTGACCGCGCGCGCAAAACGGTGCTGGCGGACTATGGGTTTCGGTTGCCGTCTGCGCTCGATAACCGTCCGCTGAAATTCACCGAATGGAATGAGATGCGGCCGCAAACCGTTTATGTCTCCGCCACACCGGGGGAGTGGGAGTTAGAGCAAACCGGCGGCAAATTTATTGAACAAGTGGTGCGCCCCACGGGATTGGTCGATCCGCCGGTGGAAATCCGCCCGACCGAGTTTCAAATTGATGATTTGATGCATGAAGCGCGGCGCGTGGTGGAGGGGGGCGGGCGCATTTTGGTGACGACGCTCACCAAAAAAATGGCCGAAGATTTGACCGAATATTTGGTCGAACACGGGTTGAAGGTGCGATATTTGCACTCTGACATTGATACGCTCGAACGTATTGAAATTATTCGTGATTTACGGTTGGGGGAATTTGATATTCTGGTGGGCATTAACCTGCTGCGCGAAGGGTTGGACATTCCCGAATGTCGGTTGGTGGCGATTTTGGATGCGGATAAGGAAGGGTTTTTGCGGTCGCGCACATCCCTGATCCAAACCATTGGGCGTGCCGCGCGCAATGTGGGCGGTAAGGCAATTTTATATGCTGATACTGTGACCAAAAGCATGAAGGCGGCGTTGGAGGAGACCGACCGCCGCCGTGAAAAGCAAGAGGATTATAACCGTCTTCACGGTATCACCCCGGCGAGCGTGCAAAAGGCAATCTCCGAAGGCTGGGGACAAAAGGAAACCGAGGAAGACGTGCCACCGCTCAAGGTCGTGGGATTATCCGATCAGGAACAGGAATTGATTCACAATCCCAAACACCTTGCGCGGCATATTGAAAAGTTACGCGCCCAAATGCTCAAGGCCGCAGGCGATCTTGAGTTTGAAACGGCAGCCAATCTACGTGACCAAATCAAGAATTTGGAACAGATGAATTTGGAGATTGCAGATTAAAGAGCAGACTTATCCGTAAATATCACTGGAAAATTGGGTAGAAATTCTTTATCCTGAGGCATGACCCAACGTAAAGAAAACCCGGAATTGTTAGCACGCAGGGCTGCGGCACTCAAAAATAACTTACGCAAGCGTAAGGAGCAATCCAGCTCGCGTTCGGCACTTGGTCACTCTGAACTTGGTCATTCCGAAGTTAGTCATTCCGAAGTTAGTCATTCCGAAAATCCTCATGGCTCGGACACTCTAGAGAAATAAGGTTTATAGATAAAATGAATCATGTTGCTGTGCCTGTTGATCCGCAATCTTTGGCTTGTGATCCGGAAAATGATCATCATCACCTGCCCGGGATTATGCCCGATCATTGGATTCGTGAGCAATCAGTAAAAAACCAGATGATTAGCCCGTTTGTTGATGCGCAAAACCGTGAAAAAAACGGGCAAAAGATTATTTCTTATGGTTTGTCGTCCTATGGGTATGATGCCCGCTGTTCGGATGAATTTATGATTTTCACCAATGTGGATAATGCCATTGTGGACCCCAAAAATTTTTCCGACCAAAGTTTTGTGGAACGTCAAAATGATGTGTGTGTTATCCCGCCCAATTCCTTTGTTTTGACTCGCACCGTTGAATATTTTCGGATTCCAAAGGATGTTTTGGTGGTTTGTTTGGGCAAAAGCACCTATGCGCGCTGTGGATTGATTGTGAATGTCACACCGTTAGAGCCGGGATGGGAAGGCCATGTGACGCTGGAGCTGTCCAACACCACCCCGCTGCCCGCAAAAGTTTATGCCCATGAAGGCATCGCGCAGTTTCTGTTTTTTAAGGGATCAAGCCCGTGCGAAACCTCCTACGCCGATCGTTCAGGCAAATACATGAAGCAGACCGGCGTCACCATCCCACGGGTTTAGAGCCTGTTTATGATCTCTACTGCGCTGTCGGCTTTTTGCGGTCATTAATACGGCTTTTGATATCTTCCACGCGTTGCTGATGGGCGTCCTTGGCATCCTCGACACGTTGCTGATGATAGGCTTTGGCATCGTCAACGCGCTCTTGGTGGGCGTCCTTAGCATCTTCTACGCGTTGTTCGTGCGCATCTTTTGCGGCATCAATCCGCTCTTGGCGGGCATCTTTGTCCTCTTCCGCCCGTTGTTGTTGAGCGGCACGCGCGGTATCTCTTTGCTCCTGTCGTGTTTGCTTGAACTCCTCGCGTTGTTCCTGCCGATGTTCTTTGGCTGCTTGAATTCGCTCTTGGCGTTCGGACTTGAAACGAGATTTAAGGTCGCCTGTTCCTTCAGCCATAGCCGAAGTTGCCAGAGGTAGTCCGGTCATAAGGATTCCCATGGCAGCAAAAGTCAGAAGTGTGGACTTGATTGAAATATTCATTGCGTTTTCTCCGATGTAATAAATTTAGAAGGAATACTCTTAAAAAGCGATGATAAAAACGAGGCACTCAGTCAAGAACGAGGTCCCCCAAAGGGGGTGGGGCGACTGATGGGGCTCGAACCCACGACCACTCGGACCACAACCGAGGGCTCTACCAACTGAGCTACAGCCGCCATAATTGAATACCTGCTTTATGATGAAATTCTTGGCAATTGTCCAGTGCAAAATCGCATTCAAAACAAAATATTTTTATCCAAAGAATGTTGCATTTTAATCTTTCTTATATAAATTTAGGGTAGCCTATATGGATAAGGCTTTGCGAGCAATCTGTTATCGCTGCGCATATATTTGTAATCGGAATTATCAAAAGGGATCACCCAATCATGTCCAAAGATTTAAAAAGTGTCTGTTTAATGATTCGCAAGGATCAATATGATCAATTGCAGCAGATGAACGTGAATGTCAGCGGATTTGTGCGCGATATGCTGGATGATCGTTTGAGCGAGAGTAATATCATCCTCAACGTATCGCCGGAAACCCGTACGCTGTATGATAAAATCATCTCTATCTCACCCAATGGTGATGAGGATATGGAGCCTTACCTGCGCGAAGCTCTTAAAAACATGCTGGATAAATATATCAAGGAAATGCAACAATTGCATCAAGATATCGCCAAGACAAATTAGGGCACTCTTTGCGTTATCAACTTTTTTCTTTGGCTCAACAAAATTTTGCACTTTTGCATGAGATGCTTTATAAGCATCATCATGAATGAACCGCTTAAAAAATTATCGTCCCCGAAGGTGGGGGTTGTCTCGCTCGGCTGTCCTAAGGCGTTGGTGGACTCTGAACGCATTATGACTCAGTTGCGATCCGAAGGCTATCAATTCACCGACACGCACAAAAATGCCGATGTCGTGATTGTGAACACCTGCGGGTTTTTGGATTCAGCCAAGGAAGAGTCGCTGGCCTCAATCGGGCAGGCGATGAAGGATAATGGCCGCGTGATCGTCACCGGGTGCATGGGGGCGGAGCCGGAGCAAATCACGGCAAAATACCCCAATATTCTGGCCGTGACCGGTCCCCATCAATATGAACAGGTGGTAGAGGCTGTGCATGACGCCGTCCCGCCCGCGCATGATCCTTTTGTTGATTTGGTGCCTGAGGGCGGTTTGAAACTCACCCCGCGCCATTATGCGTATCTTAAAATTTCCGAAGGGTGCAACAATCGCTGTAGTTTTTGCATTATCCCGCATCTGCGCGGCGATTTGGTGTCCCGCCCCATCCATCATGTGTTGTTTGAGGCCGAAAAGCTGATTCATGCGGGGGTAAAGGAGCTTTTGGTAATTTCACAAGACACTAGTGCCTATGGCGTTGATACCAAATATGCCGAATATCCGTGGAAGGGCGGGCGCAGAAAGACCAAGTTTTACGATCTGTGCGATGCGCTCGGCCAAATGGGCCGTGATTCGGGGCGGGATCAGGGCATTTGGGTGCGGCTGCATTATGTTTATCCCTATCCGCATGTCGATGAAGTTATTCCGCTGATGGCGGAGCGAAAAATCTTGCCGTATCTCGATATTCCGTTTCAACATGCTTCCCCTAAGGTGCTTAAGGCCATGAAACGCCCGGGGAATCAGGAAAAAACGCTCGAACGGATCAGGGCTTGGCGCGAGATTTGCCCGGATATCACCTTACGGTCCACCTTTATCGTGGGCTTTCCCGGCGAAACCGAAGATGATTTTGAATATTTGCTGGAATGGATGCAGGAAGCACAGCTCGACCGTGCCGGATGCTTTAAATATGAGAATGTGGAGGGCGCCCCATCCCGCGCGCTGGACGGGCATGTGGATGAAGAGGTGAAGCAAGAGCGTTATGAACGGTTTATGGAGATTCAACGCCAAATTTCCGAAGCCAAGACCCAGGCCAAAATCGGCAAAACTCTGCCCGTGATGATTGATGATACGGATGAGAGCGGCGGTGCCGAAGGCCGCACCATGGGCGATGC
>JBDHTT010000027.1:0-15816 GCA_039808785.1 Alphaproteobacteria bacterium | reverse complement strand
CGCTCTATCTCCGGCATATCGGACGACAAATGATCGATATCGGGTATTATTCATTGCCGGTGGTTGGTATGACGGCTCTTTTTACAGGCATGGTTCTGGCCTTACAAAGCTATACCGGATTTTCAAGATTTAATGCCGAAAGTGCGATTGCCTCCGTTGTCGTTCTTTCAATCACCCGCGAATTATCACCGGTTTTGGCCGGGCTTATGGTGGCGGGCCGCGTGGGTGCCTCCATCGCCGCCGAAATTGGCACCATGCGAGTTACTGAACAAATTGACGCTCTGACCACCCTGTCTGTCAATCCCATGAAATACCTGGTGGTACCGCGAGTGATTGCGGGGGCCTTAATGCTGCCGATTCTGGTGCTTATCGGCGATATTATCGGTGTTTATGGCGGCTATATCGTGGCCACTCATGTGCTGGAATTCAGCCCGCATAATTACCTTCATCAAACTTGGTCGGTACTGGAACAAAATGACGTGGTTTCAGGATTGGTCAAGGCCGCCGTATTTGGCTTTCTGGTTGCCCTGATGGGATGTTATCACGGTTATAACTCGGGGCGCGGAGCGCAGGGCGTGGGTGCGGCCACAACCAACGCCGTGGTGACTGCTTCTATCCTTATCCTCATTTTCAACTATTTGATCACGCAGATTTTCTTTTCATGATGACTGACGCGACCCAAACCGCCCCCCAGCCCTCGAATCCAACGTCTCAGGCAAAGATTGAACTGAGCCAGGTTGTCAAATCCTTTGGCAGCAAAAAAGTGCTTCAGGGTGTCGATCTAACCGTGGACCGTGGGCATTCCATGGTGATTATTGGCGGATCAGGCACTGGAAAATCAGTTATGCTGAAATCCATTTTGGGTTTGGTGAAAGCGGACCAAGGATCCATTAAAATTGACGGTCAGGAAATGGTCGACGCCAAAGGCAAGGACCGCGAATCACTCCTGAAAAAATTCGGCATGCTCTTTCAGGGCGGAGCTTTATTTGACTCCCTCCCGATCTGGTACAACGTAGCCTTTGGATTGATCTATGGCAAGAATATCAGTAAGGAAGAAGCCCGAACCATTGCCATTGAAAAACTCAATGATGTTGGAATGGGCGAGTCCATCGCCGATCAATATCCTGCCGAACTCTCTGGCGGAATGCAAAAACGTGTGGCTCTGGCGCGCGCCATTGCCACAAACCCGGAGATTATATTTTTTGATGAACCCACCACGGGGCTTGACCCGATTATGGCTGATGTTATCAATGAATTGATTGTGAAATGCGTTAAGAATCTAGGTGCAACGGCCCTCACCATCACCCATGATATGGCCAGCGCCCGCAAAATCGCGGATCATATTGCAATGATCCATCAGGGAAAGATTATCTGGACCGGCGCAGTGGAGGAACTTGATCACTCCGGCAATCCTTATGTGGATCAATTTATTCATGGGCGTGCCAACGGCCCGATCACTGGCGTTTAGTAACTCCCCGCATATCCACGATAAAATCCTACACGGATTTTGAGAAATAGCTTGAAAAATCCCAGCGCATACTATATAAACGCGGCAGTTTGTGGGAGGTTGTCGGCAAAATCTAAATCATTTTAGGCCATGCCGAACCGTACCACGTCCCTTCAATCCTTAACGGAGGTTTGTTATCATGGCCAAAAAAGTCAAAGGCTATATCAAGCTACAGGTTGCAGCCGGTAAGGCCAACCCGTCCCCGCCAATTGGTCCTGCATTGGGTCAACACGGCGTTAACATCATGGAATTCTGTAAAGGATTCAATGCTAAAACTCAGGAAATGGAAGCTGGAATGCCTATTCCCGTGGTCATCACGGTGTATGAGGATCGTTCTTTTACCTTCATCATGAAAACCCCGCCGGTTACTTATTTCATCAAGAAAGCCGCGAAAATTACATCTGGATCACAAACTCCGGGTAAAGGGGCCTATGTGGCAAAAATCACCAAAAAACAAGTTGAAGAAATTGCCAATGCAAAAATGCAAGATCTCAACGCGAACGACGTAGCCGGAGCCATGAAAATGGTTGAAGGATCTGCTCGTTCCATGGGTATCGAAGTGGTGGGGGGTTAAAAGCATGGCACATATTTCGAAAAAAATGAAAAAGAATAATGCGCTGGTTGATCGGACAAAATTCTATACCGTTGAAGACGCCGTGGAAATTTTGCTCAAAAGTGCTCAGGATCGCAAATTCTCTGAAACCATTGAGGTTGCAATGAATTTGGGTGTTGATCCGCGGCAGAATGATCAAGTTGTGCGCGGTGTGACTGAACTTCCCCATGGGACAGGTGCGGTTGTACGTGTGGCCGTGTTTGCCAAGGATGCAAAAGCCGAAGAGGCTCGCGCTGCCGGGGCGGACATTGTCGGCGCGGATGATTTAGCCGAAGAAGTCATGAAGGGCAATATCAATTTTGACCGCTGTATCGCAACCCCCGATATGATGCCATTGATGGCAAAGCTCGGGAAAGTGCTCGGTCCACGCGGTTTGATGCCAAACCCAAAACTTGGAACTGTGACGCTCGATGTTAAAAAAGCGGTTGAGTCCTCTAAGGGTGGGGCCGTGGAATTCCGTGCGGAAAAAGCCGGTATTGTCCATGCACGCGTTGGCAAAGCTAACTTCACCAAAGAAAAATTAGCTGATAATATTCGTGCATTTGTGGCCGCAATTGTGCGGGCAAAACCTTCAGGTGCCAAGGGCGTCTATATTAAAAAGGTCTCTCTTTCCTCAACGATGGGTCCTGGCGTTAAGCTGGACTTACAGGATTTGAACAAAGCGGCTTAAGCACTAAATCATCACAAAATGATGGGAAAAAATTTAAGAACTCCCCGATTCAAATTCGGGGAGTTTTTTTTATAGCCGTAACTAAATCATTTTTTGTGCGTGACACCACACTCTCCCTCTTGAAAAATGCCGCAAATTCTGGTCTGTTAAGCCCAGATTAAATCCATTTTTTACATTATAAGGAATTTTGCCGTGGAAGATACGCTTCGCGTTGCCGCTCTTGATTATCACCAATTCCCTAGCCCCGGGAAAATATCCATCAATCCGATCAAATCCATGGCGACCCAGCGCGATTTATCGCTGGCTTATTCACCCGGCGTGGCCGCGGCATGTGAAGAGATTGAAAAAGATCCCTTAACAGCATTGGATTACACATCACGCGGGAATTTGGTGGCCGTGATCACCAATGGCACGGCGGTTTTGGGACTGGGCGCGATCGGGGCCTTGGCCTCCAAACCAGTGATGGAAGGCAAAGCGGTTTTATTCAAAAGATTTGCCAATATTGATTCGATTGATATTGAAATTGATGAAACTGATCCGGAAAAATTGATTGAAATTATTGCCTCGCTAGAGCCATCCTTCGGCGGGATTAACCTTGAGGACATCAAATCCCCCGAATGTTTTGAGATTGAGCGCACCTTGCGTGAACGCATGAAAATCCCTGTGTTTCATGATGATCAACACGGGACGGCGATTATCTCCGGCGCAGCCATTCTCAATTGGTTACACATCACCGGGCGCGATATTAAATCGGTGAAACTTGTGGCTTCAGGTGCCGGCGCGGCCGCGATTGCGTGCCTCAATCTGTTGGTTAATTTGGGTATGCCAAAGGAAAATATTATCGTGTGTGACCGCACCGGCGTGGTATATAAAGGCCGCAACGAAGGCATGGACCCTGAAAAAGAAAAATTTGCCATTGAAACTTCAGCGCGAACTTTGGCTGAGGCCATTCAAGATGCCAATATTTTCTTAGGTCTCTCCGCCGCCGGTGCCCTCAAAAAAGACATGGTCGCCACTATGGCCGATGCGCCGTTGATTATGGCGCTCGCCAATCCTACGCCCGAAATTATGCCGCACGAAGCACTTGAGGCCAAACCCAATGCCATCATTTGCACGGGGCGTTCGGATTTCGCCAATCAGGTGAATAACGTGCTTTGCTTTCCCTATATTTTCCGCGGGGCATTGGACGTGGGCGCGACGGCAATTAATGAAGAAATGAAAATGGCGTGCGTGCGTGCGATTGCGGGTCTGGCACGCAAAGAGGTCACCGCCGAAGTGGCCGCCATTTATTCCGAAGAAACTTTGGAATTTGGCCCAAAATATATGATTCCGAAACCTTTTGATCCGCGTTTGGTGGTGGAGCTGCCGATTGCCGTAGCCAAAACCGCGATGGAAACCGGTGTGGCCACCCGCCCGATTGAGGACTGGGAGGCCTATCGCGCCAAATTGATGCAATATGTGTATAGATCAGATGCCGTGATGCGCCCTGTATTTGCGAAGGCCAAGGCGCAAATGAAACGCATTGCCTATTGCGAAGGTGAGGAAGAGCGTGTGTTGAGGGCGACGCAAACCGTGATTGACGAACAATTGGCGCGGCCCGTTTTGGTGGGGCGTCGCAATGTCATCGAAAGCCGTATTGAAAAATTGCACCTGCGGATGAAACCGGATCAGGATTTTGATCTGGTGGACCCCGAAAATGATGCGCGTTATCATGATTATTGGACCAGTTTTCACCGCCTGATGGAACGCAACGGCGTGCCGCCCTCCTACGCCCGCACGATTGTGCGCACCAACACCACGGTCATCGGCGCGTTGTTGGTGAACAAGGGAGAGGCCGACGGCATGATCTGTGGCACCGTGGCCCCGTATCGTGAGCATTTAAAAACTGTGGTTGATGTGATTGGACTCCGCCCCGGGGTTGAAACGGCGGCCGCTATGGCATGCCTGTTGCACCCCAAACGCGGGCCAATTTTCATTTGTGATACCCATATCAACCCCGACCCCAGCATTGCCCAGATTTCTGAAATGACCATGCTAGCGGTAGAGGAAATGCAGAAATTCGGTATTATCCCCAAGGTCGCGTTGATCTCGCATTCCAATTTCGGCACCCACCGTCATGAAAGCGCATTTAAAATGCGCGATGCGTATTTTGATATCAAGCTGCGTGCGCCGGAACTGGAAATTGACGGTGAGATGCATGCGGATTGCGCGTTATCAGAGGAAATTCGTAATCAGATTATGCCGAATTCAACGCTCAAGGGCTCGGCCAATCTTTTGATTATGCCGAACGTGGACGCAGCCAATATCACCTATAACGCCGTGAAAATTTTGGCGGATTGCGTGCCGATCGGCCCGATTTTGCTCGGTACAGCCCACACCGCGCATATCCTCACCAACGCCGCCACCGCGCGGGGTATTGTGAACATTACGGCCGTGGCTGCGCTCGGGGAACATATTTTCACCAATACTGAGATGCCCTCAATTCTGAGAGATGAAGCAGCGTAGAGTATTGTATTTTAAAATGGCTAGCTGCTGTGGCAACTGCTTCAGCAGCCGCCAAAGTTTTACCCCCACTGCGCTAGGTCGCGGGCGAGGTGGCGGGCACCTGTCATGCGGGAGTCCATACTTTCCCATGATGCGATCAAGGCCAATTTATGATCGGGGCGAATTTTCACCGTTCCGGGGCGCGTGGTCAACCAGGCAAAGAGTTGATCGGCATGTGGCGGTTGATCATTATAAAACTTGACCAATGCGCCCTTTGGCCCCACATCCATTTGGATAATTCCCGCGCGTTTGCAATAAATTTTAATGCGCATGATTTCGAGCAAATTATGCACCTCCGGCGGTAGGGGTCCGAAACGGTCGATCATCTCTGCCGCCAGAGCGTCAATGTCATGATCCCCCGTAAAATCCGCCAATCGCCGATAAAGCCCCATGCGCACCGATAAATCCGTCACGTAATTTTCAGGGATAAGAACCGAGAGGCCGATATTGATGGTTGGGCTCCAATCCTGCGCCATAGCCAACTCCCCGCCGTGTTTTCCACCATTTTGGGTATGGCGCACGGCCATCACTGCGTCCTCTAGCATTTGTTGATAAAGTTCTACCCCTACCTCGCGGATATGCCCCGATTGGGCGTCCCCCAACAAATTCCCCGCCCCGCGAATATCGAGATCATGGCTCGCGAGTTGAAAGCCCGCGCCAAGACTATCCAGCGTTTCAAAAATCTCCAGCCGTTTTTGCGCATCTTCATTCAGGCGCATATTGGCGGGATAAGTCAGGTAAGCATAGGCCCGCGCCTTTCCCCGCCCCACGCGCCCGCGGATTTGATAAAGTTGCGAGAGCCCGAACATATCGGCGCGGTGGACAATCATGGTATTGGCCGAGGCAATATCAAGCCCCGATTCGATAATATTTGTCGCGAGCAAAACTTCATATTGCCGATCATAAAACGCATTCATGCGGTCTTCCAGCTCCGCCGGACTCAACTGCCCGTGGGCCGAGATAATTTTGACTTCGGGGACCAATTCTTTCAAATGACGCTCCAAATCCTCCATATCGGCGATGCGCGGGCAAACGTAAAAACACTGGCCGCCGCGATAATGTTCGCGCAAAATGGCTTCGCGGATCACCAGATCATCCACAGGCATCACAAAGGTGCGAATAGCTAGCCGATCCACCGGCGGGGTGGCGATCAAGCTCATGTCCCGCACGCCGCTCAGGGCCATTTGTAAGGTGCGCGGAATGGGTGTCGCCGTGAGTGTGAGCATATGAACGGAGTTTTTGAGTTCCTTCAATCGCTCCTTTTGCTTGACGCCGAATTTTTGCTCCTCATCAATGATCACCAATCCCAAATGCTCAAAGTGGATATCTTTCGAGAGCAAAGCATGCGTACCGATCACCACACGCACCGACCCATCGCGCAGCCCGTCCTTGATTTTCTTGGCTTCATGCGGGGCCACGAGGCGCGAGAGCTGTTCCACACGCAACCCCATTTCGGCAAAACGCGCGCGAAAATTGGCGAAATGTTGCCGCGCGAGCAAGGTGGTGGGGGCAATAATCGCCACCTGCGCCCCCGCCCCCGCCGCGACATAGGCCGCGCGCAGGGCCACTTCGGTTTTTCCAAACCCAACATCGCCGCACACCAAACGATCCATCGGTTGCCCGGATTTCATATCGCTGAGCGTATCCTCAATCGCATTCAGTTGGTCCTCCGTTTCCTGATACGGGAATCGTGCCACAAATTCATTGTAATGGCTTGAGTCAATCTCAAGCACATCGGCATGATACGTCACCCGCGCCGCCGCGATTTTCAGCAATCCTTCGGCCATCGCCATCAGGTCTTTTTTGACTCTGGCTTTGCGCGCCTGCCACGCCGCCCCGCCAAGCTTATCAAGCTCGCCGCCCTCCCCGCCAAAGCGCGAGAGCAAGTCAAGATTTTCAACAGGCACAAAGAGCCGATCACCGCCCGTATAGGTGATTTTGAGGCAATCATGCAGCAACCCGCCGGCCTTCAGGGTTTCCAACCCTTCAAACCGTCCCACGCCATGATCAATATGCACCACCAAATCGCCGGGATTGAGGCTGGAGACTTCGCGCAGGAAATTCTCGCCCTTACGCTTTTTAGTGCTTTTACGACTGAGCCGATCGCCCAAAATATCCTGCTCAGTCACGATCACCAGATCGGGCGCGATAAATCCGCGCTCCAGATGCAAAATCACCGCGCCGGTTTGATCGGGTTTGAGTTTTGCTGCCTGATGCCAGCTGTCGATAGGATAAGGTAAGCCCCCTCCTCCCTGCTCCATCATCAATTTCATGCGGTCGCGCGACCCTTGGGAATAACAGGCAATCAGGACCTTGCGCCCGGCCTGACGATGGGCTGTGCTATATTTCCCGACCTCGCGAAATAAGTCGCCGGGCATTGATGCCCGAATATCGCCGAAATCCCGACCGCGCTTGGCAATCATTTCTTGGGATTGAGTGTTTAGTTCAGAGTCAGCATCCAAGTCATGATCAGCCCCATGTTCCACTCCATGCGCCGATGCATAAAAAATTTGTGCCTTATTTGTGCTCTCTTTTATCCCCTCTTTTATCGCTTTTAGCCCCAAAAACTCCGCCTGACTCAAATATAACGCTGCCGGTTCAAGGGGGTGATAGGCAACGCCCGAGAGGCTCACGCCGCCGCTTTCTTTCTTCTTTTTCTTTGACTGTAACGCTTCATCCAATGTTTTGCGTGCCTGATAAAAATCTTCTATCTGAGTGTCGCGCTCCTCCAAAGCCGCGATCGCTTGCGAATCCATCGAAATTAAAGCACGCGGCACATAGTCAAATAAACTAACCAATTCGGGATAAAATAACGGCAACCAATGCTCCATCCCGCTTTGTTTGCGACCCTCGCTCACCGCTGCATAGAGGGGGTTTTGCTCGGTACTGACACCGAACAATGCACGATAACGCGTGCGAAACTGGGCGATACTCTCATCACTCAGGAATAGCTCACTCACGGGCAGCAATGAAAAATGATCCAAAAATCCGGTGCTTACCTGGCTCAGGGGATCAAAAGCGCGAATACTTTCCACCTCATCGCCGAACAAATCAATGCGAATCGGCTGATCATACCCGGGTGGAAAAATATCAATGATGCCGCCGCGTACCGCGAATTCCCCGGACTCTCGCACCGTATCGCAACGCGCATACCCGTTCGCGGCCAGAAAGCCCAATAATTTTTTCTCCTGCACTCGGGCCTTTTTACGAATGGAGAGATGCGCGTTTTCTAAAATCACCGGTGGTACGGTGCGTTGAGTTGCGGCATTGATAGCGGTTATCACAATGCGCGGCTTATAAAGCTCATCCTTTTGCCATTCCAACATACGACACAGCGCATGAACACGCCCGGCCATAATATCCCCATGCGGCGACACGCGGTCATAGGGCAGACAATCCCAAGCCGGAAACACCAAACACTCAACATCGGGTGCAAAAAACGCCAACAACTCAGATAGCACGGCGCACCGCGCCTCATCAACCGCGATATGCAGGACGATTTTTCGCTCTCGCGCAGCGTCCACGGCTTTGCGGGCCAAAAACCGAGCATCTTCACCCTCCGGCAACCCATATACGGGCGAGCCATATGACTGCCGAAATTCTGTGATTTCAATTTGTTTTATCGGTGCTTGTGCGGACACCATCATTCGAACTCCTGATTTTTCGGGAGTTATACACTATAACCCAAACGGAATAAAATAATCATTTTTATGATCCGCGCGATATCTGCCGCTTAATTTAAATCTTCTAAAAGTGCGGGGATAAGATTTGGTAAATCTTCGGAAATCAGACCGGGGCCATGAAGTTCGGCAAGGCGACCATGAAGGAAAACCGCAGCGCAAACACCCTCAAACATCGGCAAGATATCACGCGCCAAAAGCCCGGCAATGATCCCCGCCAGCACATCTCCGCTCCCTGCGGTCGCGAGCCACCCTGTGCCCGTGTTATTGACCACCGCGCGGCCATCGGGCGCGGCGATTACGCTGCCCGCCCCTTTTAACACCACAATGGCTCCGCTGAGTTTGGCTGCCTCAACCGCTCGCTCCATTTTACTCAGGCTAGAGTCAATGGTTGGGAAAAGCTTTTTGAATTCCCCCTCATGCGGGGTTAAAACACATCGTAGGCACTCTGTTGAAAAATTGGAGCCGCCCTGTTTTTGCGCCCCCCATCCTTGATGAATGGCCCGATACAGCAAGGGCGGATCATCGGCAAAAATCGTGAGTGCATCAGCATCCAGCACACAAAATTTTTGGGCCTCAAGCGACACGGCATCAAACACCGCCTTTTTCAACGCCGCCCCGTTTTCCGTACCCGCACCGGGACCAATCACAACCACGTTGCGCCGCGGATCGGCAAAATGATCACGGAACCGCGCAGCCTCAAGAATCGGCTCCACCAACAATGACGGGCTGATGGATTTGTAAATATACAAATTTTCAGGATGGGCAATGATACTCACAAGCCCCGCGCCGATCCGTAAAGCCGCCATCGCCGCGAGTGCAGCCGCCCCGGTCATCACGCGCCCGCCCCATATCACACAATGACCATGATCATATTTATGCGCCGCTGCTTGCTTGGTTGTGATCAGCTTGATCTGTTGCGCGCTCAAGCTGTTTTCGGGCATTGATGAATTGACCGGCTTCTTTTTCATGGCTGTCTCCTTTATCCCTCAAATTGGGCCAGGTATTTTTGATACTCTGTCTCATCAATTGAAATGCCCAAGGTAAGAAATTCACCATCCTGATGTTCACGAAGGACGCTGGCATGACGATGGAGCCAGGCAATTTGTTTGCCGTCCGCGCTTGGGACTGTGATAATTTTTTCCAAATAATGGTGGGATAACTGCGACTCAATTGCCTGCAAAAGCTCAGCAATTCCCGCCCCTGTAACAGCAGAAATCGGAATTTGCCGCCCGCGCAATGTGGGGTCACGCAACCATGAGTCGGTGTTTAAATCAAGCCGATCAATCTTGTTCAAAACCTCAATGATCTTGCTGTTTTGATCATACTCGATCCCCAATTCTTTCAAAATTGTGATCACGTCATTCCGCTGCGATTCTGTCTCACTTGATGAAATATCGCGCACATGAAGGATGATATCGGCGTAATTCACCTGTTCCAACGTCGCGCGAAACGCCGCGATCAGGTGCGTTGGCAGGTCAGAGATAAACCCGACAGTATCGGATAAAATAACTTCCCGCCCATGGGGGAGTTTGAGCCGCCGCATGGTCGGGTCGAGCGTCGCAAACAATAAATCCTGCGCAAAAACCTCTGCCCCCGTCAGGCGGTTAAACAAGGTCGATTTGCCAGCATTGGTGTATCCCACCAATGCAATCACGGGGTATGGCACCCGCTCCCGGCTTTTGCGCTGCAAATCACGGTTTTTGCGCACTTGATCGAGCTGAATTTTTAGTGCGGCCATTTTATCGTCAATGATGCGGCGGTCAATTTCAATCTGGGTTTCCCCCGGTCCACCCAAAAACCCCGCTCCGCCGCGCTGGCGTTCCAGGTGAGTCCATGACCGCACTAGCCGCGAGCGTTGATAGCTGAGCGCCGCCAGCTCCACCTGCATTTTTCCTTCGGCGGTTTGCGCCCGGTCCCCAAAAATTTCCAAAATCAACCCGGTGCGGTCAATCACCTTGGCGTTCCATTCAACCTCAAGATTCCGCTGCTGAACCGGGGAAAGTGCCGCATTGACAATCACCACCGTCGGATTTGTTTGCGCCACTTTTTCCTTAATGGCCGCGCGGGTTCCTTCGCCGATATAGTGTCCCGCGGAAATTTTGCGGATATTGGCCCTGATCACTTCTAAAACATTCAATCGGATCGCCTGCGCCAACCCCGCAATTTCCTCCATCATCGTGTGCACATCACGATCATGGGAGGCGGCAGTAGACGATTTTGCGTCATTACCGGAGGCTATTTTGAGGGAGTGTGATTTTGGCGGGTTTAATAAAACCGGGTGAACGATCAAGCAAGTTTGCGATGCTTGCCGATTCCCACCCCCGCCGGCCCCTGCATTCTTATCAAAACCGGAGCGCGCCATTTATCCTAACCTGAATGTCTTGAAATGTAATGACTATGCCTGTGCTTGATCTTCGCTTGATGACGCAGGCGCAGCGCCGCCCTGCTCCTCCCCACCGTCATATAGTGAAAGCGGGCCGGATGGCATAATGGTTGAAATCGCATGTTTATAAACCAGTTGAATATGCGAATCGCGCTTGAGCAAAAGGCAAAAATTATCAAACCAAGTCACAATCCCCTGTAACTTCACCCCGTTCACCAAAAACACCGTAACCGTATGTTTTTCCTTACGAATTCGGTTGAGAAAGACATCCTGAATATTTTGATTTTTTTCGCTCATTTTATTTTTCCATTTTATAATTTTATTAGCCAGTCATCAGTATCTGAAACTATTGCGCACATTAAATGACAAAGCCATACTCGGCAAGAGTTTAATTCACAATGCGCCCATTTTCCTTCTCATCCTGTCCCTCACCACAGAGTTTAAAGGCATATTTGGCAATTGGCGGGCCGATGGTTTCAAGAATTGGCTTATCCTATACGATTCCCTCACGTAAAATATGAATCAAATCATCTAAATGTTTGATTTCTCGCACTTTCATATCGGAATAAGATGCGGGCGTTTTCTTTTGCGATGACACGGTTTCGGCGATACAGGCGTTGGTAAAACCAAGCTTAGCCGATTCTTTTAATCGCTGCCCCCACTGCGATACGGCGCGCACTTCGCCTGAGAGTCCGATCTCGCCAAAAAACACGCACTCCGCCGGGACAGGACGGCCCATCAGCGCACTGATGAGTGAGGCCGCCACCGCCAAATCCACTGCCGGTTCGGTAATGCGAATTCCGCCCGCCATATTGAGGTAAACTTCGGAATTAGAGAACGCCATGCCGCATCTGGCCTCTAGCACCGCCAAAATCATAGAGAGCCGATTTTGATCCCACCCAACGACAGATCGGCGCGGCGCACCATAGGGTGCGGGAGCAACAAGTGCCTGCACCTCTACCAATAACGGCCGTGTTCCCTCCATGCCTGCAAAAACCGCGCTCCCCGTGACATCGGGTTGACGTTGCGAGAGAAAGAGCGCAGACGGGTTCGGCACCTCGCTCAACCCCTTTTCCCCCATCTCAAACACGCCAATTTCATCCGTGGGGCCAAAGCGATTTTTAACCGTGCGCAGGATGCGGAATTGGTGGCCCCTGTCGCCTTCAAAATACAGCACCGTGTCAACCATATGTTCCAGCACGCGCGGGCCCGCAATCTGGCCTTCCTTGGTCACGTGCCCGACAAAAAACGTGGCGGTTTTGGTGCGCTTGGTGATGCGGATGAGCTCTTGGGCCGCAGTGCGCACCTGAGTCACCGTGCCCGGCGCGCTTTCCACACTATCGACATACATGGTTTGAATGGAATCGATCACCAAAACATCAATCTCATTTTGGTCGATGGTAGAGGCAATATCGCGCACATTCGTGGCCGAAGCCAAGGCCACGGGCGCATGATCCATCTTGAGCCGCAGCGCACGCATGCGCACCTGATCCACCGCTTCTTCACCCGAAACATAGACGCATTTGAGCCCCTGCAACGCCAATGAACACACGGCCTGAAGCAACAAAGTCGATTTCCCGATCCCCGGATCACCGCCGAGCAAAATGGCGCCCCCCGGCACCAATCCCCCGCCCGTCACGCGGTCAAATTCATGAATGCCCGTGACCATGCGGGCGATTTGCTTTTGGTCCTCAATCTGCAACCCCACCAGATCAAGGCTTTTGCCTTTTTTGAGGGAGCCAGAGCCGCTATGAAGCCCCTTGGGCGGGCCGCTTTCAACCTGTTCGGCCTGAAGCGTATTCCACTCCCCGCACGCATCGCACTTGCCGGACCACAGCGCATGAACCGCGCCGCAAGATTGACAAACATAAGTGGTGCGGGATTTGGACATGGGTATGCTCAGTTAATTTAGGCCTAAATTTAGCTTTCTGACTCATCCACCAACCGCGGGAAAATGCCGATCGGTTGATCGATCACCGTTCCCGGGGCGATGGCTTTTTCACGCGCAATGGCCGTAAAATCACGTTGATTAGGCGGCACCTTTAACTGGTCCAACAATGCCGACGCAGAGTCAGGCATATAGGGCTGGATCAAAATCCCCAGCACCCTAATCACCTCCACGAGGGCATAGAGCACCGTCGCCATACGCTCCACATCGGTTTTTTTCAATGTCCATGGTGCCTGTGCGTCAATATAAATATTTGCGGCATCGACCAACGACCAAATCGCATCGAGCGATTTATGAAAGCGTTGCAAATCCAATTCATCCCGCACCTGCGCCAAGACAAGGTCATAAGCTTTGAACAATAACTCCTCATCTTCAGCGATATAGGCTTGGGGCGCGGGAATTTTTCCCTCACAATTTTTATAGATAAAGGAAAGCGTGCGTTGCGCAAGGTTTCCAAGGCCATTCGCCAAATCATTATTGATGCGGTTTAACACATTGGCACGGGAAAAATCGCCGTCCTGGCCAAACGGCACCTCACGCAGCAACGCAAAGCGCGCGCCGTCCCGCCCGTATTTTTCAACCAGATCATGGGGAGCGATCACATTGCCGAGCGATTTTGACATTTTTTGCCCCTCAATTAACCACCACCCATGGGCAAAAACCCGCTTGGGCGGTGCAATTCCGGCCGCCATCAAAAAGGCCGGCCAATAAACCGCATGGAACCGCAAAATATCTTTTCCCACCATATGCAAATCTGCGGGCCAATAGCCCTGCATATCCCCCGGATATCCGGCGGCGGTGATATAGTTCGTGAGCGCATCAATCCACACATACATCACATGTTTATCATTGCCCGGTACCGGCACGCCCCAATCAAAATTGGTGCGCGAAACCGAAAGATCCTTTAGCCCGCCGCGGACAAAGCTTTTGACCTCATTAAACCGCGTGTCAGGCATCACAAAATCCGGATGATCATCGTAATATTTCATCAATGCGTCTTGCCATTTGGAAAGGCGGAAAAAATAACTTTCCTCCTCCATCCATGCCACTTCTGCGCCCGATGGCGCAATTTTGGTGCCGTTCGGGCCTTCGCGCAGCTCACTTTCATCGTAATAGGCTTCATCGCGCACGGCGTACCAACCGCTGTATTTATCCAGATAAATTTCGCCCCGCTCCTCCAAAATTTTCCACAAATGCTGGCAAGCTTTGATATGGCGGTCCTCTGTCGTGCGGATAAAATCATCGTTGGAAAAATTAAGAAGTTGACACAAATCTCGGAAATTTTGTGATACGCGGTCGGTAAATTCTTGCGGGCTTACCCCTGCCTTATCGGCGGCTTGCTTGACTTTTAAGCCATGTTCATCCGTTCCCGTCAAAAATTTTACGTCATACCCATCCAACCGCTTAAACCGTGCGAGCACATCACAGGCAATCGTGGTGTAGCTATGGCCAATATGCGGCTTATCATTCACATAGTAAATGGGTGTCGTAATGTAATATTTATTCTGAGTTATGTTATTCATTTTGTACCTAAAAATAAAAAGCTTTACTTGAAATTTAATACCAGCAGAATCTAGCAGAATTAAGCATGGAATGCACCGGTGGTGGTTTAAATAGTGTAGGCGGAAAGCACTGCGGTGTAAATATCCTCTAGTGTCAGGAAACCAAGTTTTTCGAGAGGTATTGGGTTCAAGATGTTGACAACTTCACTAGAATTGCAACAAACTGAGCTTACCAATCAATTGTTTTCATAACTTAAATACAATAATATCCCCCCTCTTTCAAAAAAGTTTGAATTTTGCGTGCAGTGTCAGTAAAGATACTCATCCTTGGCATTTAACAAAAATTAGAAATATGGCTGTGAAATCACCCCAGGTTCAAACTTTCGGCTGTCGGCTCAATGTGTATGAGAGCGAGGTAATGAAGACTCATGCGCGCGAAGCCGGATTGGAAGATGCGGTGATTTTTAACACCTGTGCCGTGACGGAGGAAGCAGAGCGGCAGGCCCGCCAAGCCATTCGCCGCGCCAAGCGGGAAAACCCCGCGGCCCGTATCATTGTCACCGGATGTTCGGCCCAAATTAAGCCCGACCTTTACGCCGCAATGCCTGAAGTAGAGCGAGTGATCGGCAATCATGAAAAACTGAAATCCGCCACTTGGAGGCTTGGGAATTTTGAGTCTGAACACGCACCCCCTGAATTGGTGTCTGCTGGTGACTCCCTGCTCTCAGACTCTACCACTGCCAATGTCGCTGCCACTGAAAAAACCATCCGTGAAAAAATTCATGTGAATGACATTATGTCGGTGCGTGAAACTGCCGGCCACCTCCTCAAGGGATTTGAGGGGCATTCCCGCGCCTTTGTTCAGGTGCAAAATGGTTGTGATCATCGCTGCACATTTTGTATCATCCCCTATGGGCGCGGCAATTCGCGCTCTGTCCCTATCGAAGACCTGATCGCGCA
Organism: Alphaproteobacteria bacterium; assembly: GCA_039808785.1. Lineage (GTDB taxonomy): Bacteria > Pseudomonadota > Alphaproteobacteria > Micavibrionales > Micavibrionaceae > UBA1573. The sequence goes on along the minus strand of JBDHTT010000027.1, from coordinate 6 downwards.
GGTGCG
>JBDHTT010000026.1:0-16183 GCA_039808785.1 Alphaproteobacteria bacterium | reverse complement strand
TGGGCTCATCGGTTTTGGTGAGGAGTATGCGATAGGGCACAGCGGATTGATCGAGCATATCCATCATCTCAAGATCATTATCCTTGAGGCCGTGGCGGCTATCAATCAGCAAAAGCACAAGCCGCAAATTGGGCCGCCCGCGGAGATAAGATTGCAGGGTTTCATTCCAGTTTTTCTTCAGGTCCTTTGAAACCTTGGCATATCCGTAGCCCGGCATATCAACCAACCAGAAATGCCCACCCACATCAAAAAAGTTTAATTGCTGGGTACGGCCGGGTGTATGAGAGACAAAGGCGATCTTGCGCCCCAAGAGCGCATTGATCAACGAAGATTTCCCCACATTCGACCGTCCGGCAAAGGCAATTTCGGGGGTTGTGCTCGGCGGTAATTGGTCCATCTGGGCGACGCCCAAGCGAAATTCACAAGGGCCGGTGAACATTTTTTGTGCAGGCAGCAAGGCGGCGGAAGATTCGGCCATTATGATTTCTTCTCATTTTTGGGTTTGCTACCTTTTGAGTTATTATTTAACGGCTCATCACTGACCTGATCAGTGGTTTTTTCCTGTTCTTCACGGATTTGATCGAGCACTTTCTTGGTTTGCTTTTGATGCTCTTCATGATGTTCGCGCGCGGCATCGGGGGAAAAGAGGTAGATCGGAACTCCCATGGAGCGCATAATAAAGGATTGCTGAACGACCGAAAGCACGTTGGAAAACGCCCAATAAATCACTAACCCAGAGGCAAAATGCGAGAGCATATAGGTCATGATCCACGGCATATAATTGGCGATATCACGTTGGATTTGATCCTGTGGTGGCGGGTTGAGGTGCTTTTGAATCAGCAGCATCGCCAGCATCAAAATCGACCACGGGCCAATCATCATAAAATTGGGCACGTTATACGGCAATAATCCAAAAAGGTTGAACACGGAGAGCGGATCATGAGCCGAGAGATCATGAATCCAGCCAAAGAACGGCGCGTGCCGCATTTCAACCGCAATCGAAATCACCTTATACACCGCGAAAAAGATCGGAATTTGCAGCAGCAAGGGAAAACACCCCGCCATTGGGTTAACTTTTTCGGTTTCATAGAGTTTGATCAATTCCTGTTGCAATCTTGGCTTGTCATTGCCGTAACGCGCCTTGATTTCTGCCATTTTGGGCGATACTTTGCGCAGGGCGGCAAAAGAACGATAAGATTTGTTGGCGAGCGGGAAAACCAATCCGCGCACAATAATCGTGAGCAAAATAATCGCCACACCGAAATTCCCAACCAATCCGTTGAGGAAAATCAGAACCGTATAAAGCGGTTTGGTGAGGAAATACAACACACCAAAATCAATCGCGCGGTCAAAATATTTCAACCCCAATTGATCATTATAATCATTGAGCAAATCAAGCTTTTTAGCACCGATGAAAATACGGCTTTGGTCTTCAATACTGCCGCCATTGGGAATGGTGAGCGCATCACCGCGCGCATCCAGTTGGAACAAGGTCTGCGTGCGGTCGGATTTATTCCCGCCGGACTGAAATTGATAGGTGTGATTTTTCATTTGTGCGGGAATGATGGCGGAAAACCAATATTTTTCGCCAAATCCGATCCAACCGTTAAGAGCCGAAAAGGATTGCGCCGGATTTTCAATCAAATCATCATAGGAAATAGAGTGTTTTTCATCACCAATATAACCAACTGGCCCTTCATAGGCCACACTATTTGAAAAACCTTCGGGAATACCGCTGCGGGCCAGCGCCATATAGGGGAAAAGCGTTACATCACGGCCGCTATTGTTGATCACACGTTGCGTGAGTTCAAACATAAAATGCCGATCAATTTTATAGGTCCGTTCAAACCGTAATCCGGCTCCGTTATCCCAATATAAGGTCACGGGAGTGTCAGGGGATAGGGCGGAGGCTGGGGGCTTGGCGGCCGTTGATCCCGTGCTCGCGCTCCACACGCTTTGGTCATTGGGGAGTTTGATTTGCGGGTCATTGCTGAGCCAGCCACTCTCAACATAATGCGCACCCTTTACGCCGCTTGGGGACATCAGGATGACAGGCTCTGTGTTTTTTAAATCCACATAATAATTTTTGAGCGTAATATCGTCGATCCGCGCCCCGACACGGGAAATGGATCCGCTGATCTCGGGCGAAGAAATTGCAATCCGTTCCGCAGTTTTTAAGGATTCGGTGCGGGTGAGCGGCTTGGTAGTGGTTTGACTGAGGGCTGTCGATTGAATGGTCGCTGCGGGAGCGTGGATGGCGGCTTGCTCGCGTGCTTGGCGCGCGGCTTCGACCTTTGGGCCTATCACAAAATGTTCAAATAAGAACCATAAAGCCAGAGCGCAAGCCCCAAAGATTAACAAGTTGCGTTTATCCTGCGGGTGCATGCCAGATGATGGCCCGGATGGCGCAGGGGAAGGGGACAAATTGGTCATGGCTCGGCTCGCTAATTTTTTAAACGATTCAATTCATATATTTTGGGTCATATATGTCGGAATTTGCACCCCTTATATAGAATTGCACCGCGTGAATCAAATGGGTTATAAGATTGTTCCCCAACTTCCTTGGATCCTTTGCTCGGTTTACCGCCTCCATCATTCAAATCAGCTCGTAACCCCGCAAAAGAAAAAGTCGAAATGATGTGACTTTTTCGCATATACGGTGCTGGGTCTCGGTTTTGCCAGTGTTTTTAGGCCCCGTGTCAAGCACGGGGTTACGAAATATAGAGGCAGTTTAGTTGCTTACTCAAGCATTTGTCTTGTCAAGTGCCGCAACTTCATCCAATATCGCGGATGAACTGATCAAAGGATTGGGTTGTGGATATTATTATCGAAGAACAAGACGGCTGTTTATGGGTGGCGGCGACTGAACGCCATCGCATTGAGGGGCTTGAGGTTGATCCCGCGCATGAATTGGTGCGATGGGGATCTATTTACTGGGCGCGGGTGGACCGAATCGATGCGCGGCTGGATGCGGCTTTTGTTGATCTAGATGGGGATGTAACCGGGATTCTCCATAATCGCGACGTGCGCGTTCAATCAGCGGCGGGGGAATGGATCAAGGGCGGGCAACAGCCAATCGGCAAAATTCTACGCGCCGGGCAACATATTCTGGTGCAATCAAAACAAGGCTATCTGGAGCCTGAATTTGAAGATGAGCGGGCCTATGAGGATAAATGTCCGGTGGTGAGTATGGAGATTGCCATTCAGGGGCGTTACCTCATTCACACGCCGCTTGATCATGAAAACCGCATTTCCTCGCGGATTCGGGATAAAAAATTGCGCAAACAACTCACCGAAATGTTGAGCCATATGCCGGACGTTCGGGGGTGTATTTTGCGCGCGGCTGCCCTGAATACCCAAAGTGATGTCTTGATCCGTGAATCGCGCATTCTCCGCGCCGTATGGGAGGGGTTAAGCCAATATGCCCAAGGGGAGGACAGCATCCTGATTATGGATGGTCCGGATGCCTTGCAACGCTCACTCAGCGATAATTCCCTGAAATCCATCCGGCGGATTGAGGTTGTCACGATGGACCATTTCGCCACCGCCGAGGATTGGTGCGAATTATTTGCGCCCGATTTGGTGACCAAAATCAAACCGGTGGAAATTAAAAATGCCACGAAGGATTTGGCTTTGCTTGATCATTATGATTTGATCAAGCCGATAGAATCGCTCTTTCAACCCTATGCGCTTTTAAAAGGTGGAGCGAATATTTTGATTCAGGGCACTGCGGCCCTTACTGCCATAGATGTCAATCGCGGGGCCGATAAAAATTCCAACCTGACGATTAATTTAGAGGCCGCAACCGAAGCCATTCGCCAGATTCGCATTCGTAACCTCGGTGGGATTATCATGATTGATTTTCTGAGACTCAAGAGCGATAAGGAACGTAAGCAACTCCTCACCCATATCGAAGATTTGGTGAATGATGACCCGTGTACGGTGCAAATTCACGGCTTTACCGCGCTCGGGCTCTTGGAGGTCTCTCGCCAACGTCGCACACCAACCCTCTTTGAACGTGTCGGGCATATGTTTGAGGAGAGGTGAGTCTAACAATCTGCCCCGCATGATGGTAATAGCGTGAGAAATTCTTCGGCCCAATTAAAATATTTGTTTATTTTAATAATAAAGTTTCGTATAATGCCAATGAGTTAAAATTAAATTCATTTTGAGATGCGTATACTTAATTCTTCGTTCAGAGATGCTGCAGGGTCACGTATTGTAGTTTTCTTTGTTACAGCAGATCCTCCGCATTATGGACATCTAATGACGCTTTTAAGGGCGGCTCAGATTTGTGAGGCATGCATAGCCATATTGATACCGGTATCTTTACCACCTTACAAGTTTTGGCGACCCGATATCGGAATTGAACACAAATTAAAAATGTGTAATCTGTTGGTTAATCATCAGACTATGTTCAGTGGCTCAATGGAGCCTTTGGTAGGGGATCCTCTCATTAGTCTAACCATCAACCCCTTGGAATATTTTGCAAGATTCTTTCAAACGATAAGCAAGATCGCAGAAATCTACACTGACCATTCTATAGTTGTAACTGGCGGTATGGATTTTTATAGAAAATTATGCAATGCTACGCGGTATGTCGGGTACTTGCATGCATTTAACCTTGCCTCAGAAGCTTATAAGCATATGACAAACTTTAATCAGTTTTCATTTTTGCCACAAGAAAGAAGCTGCATTGATGGCGTTGAGGTTTCTTCCACCATTGTTCGTGAGTTAATCGCTAATGGGTTAATGGATGAATTGTTAAAATTTATGCCTCAAGAAGTTTTAGGTTATATTGAAACGCACAAGCTATATGGGAGTGGGCTATATAGGAGTGAGGCCACCTTTACTACCGGAAGGGAACTGGGCATGCGTAGAAAACTAGGGTAAAAATCCAATTGGCATGATTTTCGCATAGTTATTTCTAAACCTTATAAAACCTTACAAAAAGGCAGGTGGTGAAGATGATGAATGGCGAAAAGATGATCAAACAACATATTCAAAATTCTAAATCTTTTCTGGGGTCTGTGCATTCCGTCATGATGGGTTTCGTCATGTTGGTTGTGATGGCCGTTTACCTGACTCTGTCTATCCCCGCCCATGCCGCCACCGCCCGGATTAAGGATATCGTGAATATTGAAGGGGTGCGTGACAATGCCCTGATTGGCTATGGTTTGGTTGTGGGGCTGAACGGGACGGGCGATAAGCTCAATAATTCGCCCTTTACGCAACAATCCTTAATGGCGATGTTGGAGCGTTTGGGGGTTAATGTGAAGGGTGCCAACCTCAATACCGGGAATGTGGCCGCGGTGATGGTCACGGCCACTATGCCGCCCTTTCAAACCCAGGGGTCCCGCATGGATGTGACCGTATCCACATTGGGTGATGCCAAGAGTTTACAGGGGGGTACGTTGCTCGTGACTCCACTCATGGGTGCGGACGGCGAGGTTTATGCGGTGGCGCAAGGCCCTGTTGCGATTTCGGGATTTACGGCATCCGGCGCGGCGCAAACCGTGACGCAAAATATTCCTACCAAAGGGCGCATCGCCGATGGTGCGATCATTGAACGCGAGATTAAATTTAGCCTCAATGACCTGCCGCAAGTGCGGTTATCGCTCAAAAACCCTGACTTTACCACGGCGCGGCGCATTGCCGATGCGATTAACGGGTTTACGTCGAACCAACTGGCTAAGGCGACCAATGACGCCACTGTGACGTTGCAAAAATCGGCTTATTATCCCGGCAGTATGGTGGATTTGATCACTGATATAGAGCAACTCCCCATCCAGCCCGACCAAGTGGCCCGCGTGGTGATTGATGAAAGTTCCGGTACGATTGTGATGGGCGCCGATGTGCGTGTGTCCACCGTGGCGATTGCGCAGGGCAATTTGACGATCAAGGTCAATGAAACTCCGCAAGTCTCCCAACCCAATCCATTCGCCGAAAACGGCAACACGGTGGTGGTCCCGCGCACAGATGTGAGCGTCAACCAAAATAAAGACGCCAAGATGACGATTTTAGAGAGCGGCGTGACCTTGCAAGAATTGGTAACCGGATTGAATAAGCTTGGTGTCGGACCACGCGATATCATCACGATTTTACAGGCGATTAAGGCTGCTGGGGCCTTACAGGCCGAAATTGAAACTATGTAAGATTATGAACAGGTTCTTAGGGACAAAAAAAAGATTAGGGATTAAAAAAATGCAAAATCTGGGCGTGAATTCTTCGCAAATTCTGGTGCAATCGGCCAAGCAACAATTGGGAGCAGACCGGCTTTTGGGGGCGGCGCAAAATGTTAAGAACGATAAATCTGCGGCTGCCGCGCAGGATTTTGAGGCAATGTTCATTTCTGAGATGATCAAGCCGATGTTTGAAACCATTGACGTGGATGACACGTTTGGCGGCGGCAAGGGCGAGGAGGTATTTCGCGGGTTGTTGGTTCAGCAATATGGAAAAAATATTGCGGCACAAGGCGGAATCGGATTAGCCCATTTCGTGCAGCAGGAATTGCTGAAGGCGCAAGGAGCGCAACACGGAGAAGGTGGGGATTCCAGCACGAATATGCAGCAAAATTCACAGCAAAATCTCATGAAAAATATGGATGAGATCAAAACTATGAACACACAAAGTTTAAAGTTTAAAACCACAGGAGAGGTGTAATCATGTCAGCAGCCCAATCATATACACGCAAAATTGCCCCACGCGGTGCGGCGCCCGGATCGACACTCACTCATACTGTTGTTAAAGCGCCGGGTTTGCTCTCGCCCAATCTGCCGGTCATGGAATCTAGGGAATCTGGGGCACCTGAGGACTCGCTCAAAGGCAGACCCAACCGAAAATCCGTTACTACGACTTTTTCCGCTACGGAACCGGAGGATTTGCTGCAACATGTGTATGAACGCATGGAAAAATTAGCGATGGTCTATACCCAGGAATTGGAAGCACTCTCTGCTAATGATATGCGCAAATTTCAGGAAATTCAGCCTGAAAAGCTGAAATTGGTCAGTGATTGTGAAGTGGGAATTGATGAAATTGGGCGGCGTAAGGAAAGCCTGGCAGGATGCAGCATAATCATGAAGGAGCGTTTGAAATCTATGCACTCAACGTTGCTGCAACTGGCCGAGCAATCTGCTCATGCGTGCCAATTGCGAGCGAATAGCATGCGGCGGCTGCAGGAGCGATTGTTACATGCCGCACGTATAATGGCCAATGAAACGCGGTCACGTTATGGCCGCAGCGGACATATGACCGCCGGGGCGCGGGCACGGCCAATGGCAACCGCAATTAATGAAGCAATTTAAGTGATGAAGTATGATTTTTTAGATTAACGATAAAGGACCAGATTATGACCGGTGTGTACTCCGCAGTAACAATCTCACCTGCTGCTCTTCAGATGGGGCCTCAAACCGCTGCGGCTGGCTTGCCGGCAGGGGGGGAGGATATTCTGGGGGAGCAATTTTCCAATATGCTGTCTCTTCTCTCCGGTGCTATGCTCGCGGGGGCGCAAACTCCCGACCTGCAAGCCTCCAAGACAAATGCCGATCAAACGGTCTCAAGTCCTACTCCCATTGCAAAAAATACGCTTCAAGATTTTTTGGATTCATTCAAGGATGGCCAGAATGGGGCTTTAAGCGGAAAAATTTTGTTGGCATTGACACCTGGCACACCGATTTCTTCTCAGGTTGATCTCAATGGCTTGGCCGATTTGTTGCAAATGTCGCAAGATCAAGCGCAGCAATATCTTCAGGGGTTGATGGCTCAAGCCTCAGGGCAGAATAACGGTAATGTTTTACTGATTGCGGTGCCGACAAGTCCCGCAGGAATGGACAAGTTTTTACAGGATTTACGCAACGGATTGGCGCAATTCCAGAATTCATCTGATGCCACCAATCAAAACGGATCCTTGCCCGTGGCCCTCGTACAATTTTTGCCGCAAGATGATAGTGCGGATGGATCATCCCAACCCGTTGTTTCTCTTTGGAATATAAGCGCCGCGGCGAACTCAGACGATTTGACACTAACTGATGTTAATACTGATCTCTCACAAAATGGTGATGATTTCGATCAAACATTGTTGATCGTGCCGATCAATCTGTTAGCTTTACAACAAAACCAAACTACCTCCGCACAAAATGATAGCGATTTTCTGAACTCTGATATTCTGGCCGGCGCCTCACAACCCAGTATTTTTGCGGCCCATGGTGATGGTTTTGGACAAAAATCCTTAAAGCCATTTGAAGTATCGCAGAATAGCCTTTTAGATGGGCAAGATTACCACGTGGATCAAGGTAACGAGGTTTCAGCAAGCCTCGTTGAAGGCGGAACACAATCCATTTCATCATCATTAAGCTTAAACACCAAGGGTGGGAATGAAAGCTTTATTGAGATACTTCGCAGCAAAAGCGGCAGCTTGACCGCGGGCAGTGACGATTTATTGCAAAATTTAGTCTATGGCACCGCCGGAAATGGATTGAGTCAGGCTCAATTGACCAACCCGACCCTCCAAAACACAGCGGCAACGTCAAGCCACGGAGCCAGCCAATTGGTTCAGGCCGCTTTGCAAAATAATTTTCAGGATGGTAAAATCAAGAATCAGCAATTGAGTTTGGAGCTGGACCCGCCCGAACTCGGTCGCGTGCAAGTGTTCCTGAGTTACGAGAAGGGCGAGACGATGAAGGTGCATGTGAGCGCAGAGCGTGAATCCTCGCTTGAAATCTTGCGCAAAGACTCGCAATCATTGCTAGAGACCTTGCAACGCGCGGGAATTAAAACCGATGGATCATCCCTAAGTTTTGATATGTCGCAGGGTGGCGGCGGATTTGGCCAGGCATTGTTCGGGCAAAATCAGCAAAACCAATCTTCAAACTATCGTAATTTTTCACTAGATGGAACGGGACAAGACGGTGTAACGGGGGATATCACCCAAGTTTCCTTGCCCGTTTTAACCGACCACTCGCATGTCATCACCGATGGCACTGCGGGGGGTGAGCGATACGACATAGTGGTTTAAGAGTGTTACGAACCTTATTATTTGGAATATTGCCTTAGCCAGCGACGGGTGGCGGATTTGAGTTCTTTACCAAGGGTGGCCCCCTCCATTCCCCGAGCAATATAATCTGCGGCTTTAAAGGGTGGCTTAAGCTGCGGATGCGTGACTTGAAAATTTTGCCAATTTTGATACTCCCCCGCGCCGATGCGGTCATAGGCATGAAGTATCATCGCGGCTGCACGGGCAAAATCTTCCCCATTTTCATAGCGCAACAAATTGAAATCAAACAATGTCCATGTTTTTTTTTGGCTCACTAATTTTGCAAATTTTTTGATGAGGTTTGTTTGGGCGCGGCTGAGACATAGATGCTCGGAAATGGATAAATCTTTAACCGCACTTTTGGGCAAGCATTTTCGTGGCCCGCACAGCACAAGAATCCGTTGGGACAAAATCATTTCATGGCTGAGCCGTAATTTGGGGTGAGTTTGTGATGGGGCGTGCTGCAAGTTAATCAGGCGGATGAGGACATGCGGCCAGTTCTTTTGTCGGGTGTAAAGTGGTGAGAGAATCCGCGCGCCCTGCATCTCCTCCAGCATTTTTACGCACTCATCATGGATGATAATTTTTGTGAGTTCCTGGGTGATCCGTTCCCGCGAAAGGGTGCGTAGCCCTGCGCGGGCTTGGGTGCAAGCTTTGAGCCCTTGCGGCTCTAAAAATCCATCTCCGTAATACAAGCTAAAACGAAAAAAACGCAGGATGCGCAAATAATCCTCGGCAATGCGCGCCGATGCATCGCCGATAAACCGCACACTATGATTTTTTAAATCTGTAATACCACAGCCCAACGGGTCAAAAATTTGGCCGTCTTGGTCCATATAAAGCGCATTCATTGTGAAGTCTCGCCGTGCGGCATCTGCGGCCCAGTCACTTGAAAATTCAACAATCGCGTGGCGCCCGTCGGTTGTCATATCGCGGCGCAATGTGGTGATTTCAATCATATATTGACCAAAGGGTACGCTCACCGTTCCATGTTTTAAACCTGTGGGAATAGTTCTAATCCTGTGGCTCGCCAAAATATCCATGACTTCTTGCGGCGGGTGCGTAGTTGCCATATCTATGTCATGAATGGGGAGTCCTAACACCACATTGCGCACACATCCGCCGACATAACGCAAATTGCCTGTGCCCAATGCCGCAAATAATTTCACGGGTAATGGAGCATGAAAAGGTGTAGGTAGGGTAAGTTTCATGGCGGTTGATGAGGTTCTCTTGTCGTTTCCCACTCACGCCCACATGGCTGGGTTTTCCTGCGTCTGATTGGTCGGAAAATTTACCCATTGATCGGCGCGGGATTGAAAGGATAATTCCCCCGTCAGGTTCGATTTTTCCACCGCGCCGGCATAGAGTTTGCGCATATCATGTTGCATCAGGGGACTGAGCGCGGTTTTGGTGCGCAGGATTAAGTCAAGCCGCTGAGACTGCAAAAATCCATCAACCTGAACACCTCCCATACGGCTGAGCTGCAGGTCAAACAAAAAGCGCAATCGGCGTTTGCGGTGAGGTTCAGTGTCGCTGTCCGTGACATCCTCTTGCGGGTCGTCTTTAAAATACATCGGCACCTTAAGGATCTGATTTTGCCACGCAAAAGGTATGATCATGCCTTTCCAATCGGGTGGAAGCATGGCTTGGTCCATACGTGCGAAATGACTAAGATCCAGTGATAATTGATCCAGCAGGGCTTTACCCTTCGCGGTTTGCTTTAGGGTGTTGAGCATCGTGATCGGCAAAAATTGATCAATGTCGCCTGCCCTGGCTATGGCCATAAAAAATAATGCGAGTGTACTGAAATCGCGAGGATGTGCGGGGGACGGGATCATGTTCAAGAGCATGTGTTGCGGGGAATGGGGCGCTGCTGAAAGGGATTGGGAGTCGATTGAGTCACCGTTGATCAGCCCCAAAATCTGGTTGAGCGTGCCCCAACCCCCGCCGAATCCGCTGCTCAGTCCCATGGCTAATTCCGATGGTTGTGAGGCCGCACTCAAACCACCCAGACCAAGGAACAATAATTGTGACGGATCAGACCGTAAAAGGCTGATCACATGATTGTGGTCAAGATTATGATCACCGGTTGCTATGTTCACCACATAATAATTTATTGCAGTTGAGGATAATCCAGGTTGTGGAGGTGATTCAAACCCTGTGCCTGTGAGCATGGCCAAGATTGGTTTTTGGTCTTGTGTAAAGCCTACGAGCATTGACAAAGCTATCGGAGTCGCTGCGGAGGTGGATGTAAAAAAATGATTGGCTGAACCGCTCTCACTTAAATTTCCCAAAATTTGAGCATTGAGGGATTGAATCGGAAAATTATTTGATCCTGGTGACTCTGATTGCAGGGAAGACCCAGAGCCTTGAAACATGCTAGAATTCAAAAGGTTACGAAGTTGGCCGATTAAATTTTCTACAGTTATGTTTGCTCCTGAAAGATTCGCCTGCCCCTGAGCCGTTCCGGTGCCGACTTGATTTAAAAAGTTCCCTGCAATTTGAAAGATTGTTTGGGATGACGACGGCGCATAAGCTTGATTTTGAAGGGCGTTTAAAAGTCTAGATAACAACCCACTCGCAGTCGTGATATTGATGGAGCCTTGAATATTTTGCAAGATTTGTGATGAGAGCGGCAATAAGTTGATCATGGATGTGGCTGGAGGGGTGTTTTTTGCGGATATTCCGCCTATACCTGCGCCGCGGCCTTGATTAGTGAGATTATAAAGCAGGAAGCTTTCCAGCATATGTGGTTCCAGCATGCCTTGTCGCCCCAGCGTAACTTGAGGAGCAGTGGGCGATTGGGAGGCGATCGTGGTAGCGGAAGTCGGTGTTCCATCGCCGTCAATCGCTGTTTGGGTGCTAAGCGGTGCAGTCAACGTAGAGGATAAAATTGTTGCCAGATGCGGCGGACGACCGGCGGGCAACTCCAATGTTAAATAACTGCCCTGCGGATAGGCCTGCTGGTCCTTTAAAATAATTTCGATCATGCCCTGCGGAGTTTTGACGAGGGTCGATCCTTGATCATTACGGCTGTCAATTTGCCCCTCTAATTTCAGCAGCGCAGCGTTATTTTGCAATGACTCTGGCAACGCGACAACTCGCACCATCACGGATGGCGCAACCGGTGAAACACGAGTTCTGCTTAGATTCACAGGGCGGATAGGGGGGGAGTCGGAGGACATCTGGACCTCTTTTCTATCTCAATATGGTGGGAATTTGATGCGTCAAAAATGTATCCACAGCGCACGTGCGTGTGATCATACTTGCCCTTTTGTGCGCATTTTTTCCTGTCATCTGCACCACCATATAGGGGCCAAAAAGAAGTCCGGTGTGTTGTTTTACTTCCTCAAGCCGCTTTTTGTTGCATAGTTTGTTTGGTTTGTTGATAGGCCCAATCCAGCCAAGGGCAAAGGATTTCCAAATCGGATTTTTCAATCGTGGCACCGGCCCAAATCCGCAACCCCGCGGGGGCAGAGGCATAGGCGGCGATATCATACGCCACGCCCTCTTTGTCCAATAATCCAACCATGTCTTTAATGATGGATTTGCGTGTGTCTTCGTCAAATTCGGTAAACCACGGATCAACGATTTTAAAACAAATCGAAGTGCGGGAGCGCGCGGACTCATTTGTACACAGGAAATCGACCCAATCGGTTTTTTCCACCCATTGGCGCATCACGTTGAAATTAGCCTGACACCGCGCCATGGTCGCGCGCCATGCCGGGCCGTTTTGCGAGAGTGACTCCACCCATTTGAGCGCATCGAGGCAATCCTCCACCGCCAGCAATGATGGCGTATTGATCGTCTCCCCTTTAAAAATCCCTTCAAGCAGCTTGCCCTTCGCCGTCATGCGGAAAATTTTCGGCAACGGACGGGCAGGGGTGTAGGAGGTCAGCCGTTCCACCGCGCGCGGAGAAAGCACAATCATGCCATGCGCCGCTTCGCCGCCCAAAACTTTTTGCCATGACCATGTCACCACATCCAATTTCGGCCAATCCATTTCATAGGCAAATACGGCCGATGTCGCATCGCAAATCGTCAATCCCTTACGGTCGGCCTTAATCCAGTCAGTATGAGGGAGCCGCACACCCGAAGTCGTACCGTTCCACACAAACACCACATCACGGTCAGTATCCACCGCATTTAAATCCGGCAAATCTCCGTAATCGGCCTTAAATTGCCGCACATCGGGGAGTTTAAGTTGCGCCACCACGTCATTGAGCCAATCGCCGCTGAAATTCTCCCACGCCAGACAGTCAACGCCGCGTTCCCCCAGCAGCGACCACATCGCCATTTCCACCGCACCGGTATCGGATGCCGGCACAATTCCCACCAGATAATCATCAGGAATTTCCAGCAATTTTTTCTGCAGATCAATCGCCAATTTCAATTTATTTTTGCCGCCCACCGCGCGGTGTGAGCGCCCCAAAAAAGCATCCTCTAGGGCTGTAAAACTCCATCCCGGACGCTTGGCGCAAGGGCCCGAAGAAAAATTGGGACAATTGGTTTTTTGTACAGGTTTTTGCATGGTTATTTTTTACTCCGATCCTCTACTTTATACTCCCAAAATCGCTAGACTTAAAGCGGATTTTACGGGTTGAGCAGACGTAACTCATAGGCCTTGAGCGTGTTCGCCATCAGATACGCAATCGTCATCGGCCCGACACCGCCCGGCACAGGTGTGATCGCGCGCGCAATAGGGCGGACCGCATCAAAATCAACATCGCCGCATAATTTGCCGTTGTCCAAACGGTTGATCCCGACATCAATCACGATGGCACCGGATTTAATCCAATCGCCCTTGACCATGCGCGGGCGGCCCACGGCGGCCACGACAATATCGGCCTGTGCGCAAATTTTGTCCAGATCACGTGTTTTGGAATGCGCCATGGTCACGGTCGCGTTTTCACTCAGCAAAAGTTGGCCCATCGGCTTTCCGAACAGGAGCGAGCGACCTATGACCACCGCATGCAGCCCCGTTAAATCCGACTGCACCGTTTTGATCAAATGTAAAGCCCCCTGCGGCGTGCAGGGGATAAGGCCGCGTTGCCCCGCCATCAATTTACCGATATTGGCGGTGGTGAGGCCATCCACATCTTTTTGTGGGTGAATCAGTTCGATCAAGGCAGATTGCTCCGCCTCAGAAATCCCCGAGGGAAGGGGTAGTTGCATCAAAATGCCATCAACATTCGGATCTTGATTAAGGCGATTAATCACGGCGTAAATATCCTGAAAACGCGATGCTTCATCCATTCGACATTCAACCGACTTGATGCCAGAAGCCGCACAAGCCTTGATTTTCTGCCCCACATAGACATGGCTTGCGGGATTGTCCCCCACCAAAATGACTGCAAGACAAGGTGGGCGTTCACGCGATTTTATATTTTGGGCAATTTGGTCCAATATCCGCACCGATTCGGCTCGGCCGTCAATGATATGGGCTTGGCAGAGCGGTGAGTCTTCGGTGTTCGATATCGAGTCATGAGGAGTCATATTCTTACCATTTACTATAGCATCACATAGCGGCGATGATGAGGTTTAAGCGCGGCGGCGGAGGACGTAGTAGGCCAATTCCTCCAGCATTTTTGCACGCCCCTGAAACACGTGCAGATGGCGGATGGCCTGTTCCACCAGCATGTTGGCGCGTTGTTGGGCTTGTTCAATTCCCAATGTAGATACAAAGGTTGATTTGCCGGCCTTGTCATCTTGATTGGCCGGTTTGCCGGTGGCGCGCGGGTCGCCCTCAAGGTCCAAAATATCATCGGTCACCTGAAACGCCAGGCCGAGGTCATATGCATAGGAGGTGAGTGCGCGGCGATACATATCGCCACCCTTACCCAATATCGCACCCGATTCGCATGAAAACGCCATTAATTTTCCGGTTTTCATGCGTTGCATGCGGCTGATCGTGCCCAAATCAAATTCCGTTTGTTCCCCGATCAAATCCAGCATCTGGCCGCCCACCATGCCCTGAAATCCTGCGGCATCCGACAATGCCCCCACCAAGGCGCAGCGCACATAGGGGTCTTCATGCGTTTCGGGCGCGACCAAAATTTGAAACGCCATAGTCATCAGCCCATCGCCCGCCAGAATGGCCGTAGCCTCGTCATAGGCGCGGTGAACCGTAGGTTTTCCGCGGCGTAAATCGGAATTATCCATCGCCGGCAGGTCATCGTGGATGAGCGAATACGCATGAACCAATTCAATCGCCGCCGCTACACGTTTGGCCCGCGCCGGGTCCACATTAAACAACCGCGCCGATTGCATCACCATAAACGGGCGCAAACGTTTGCCGCCCGACAATGTCCCATAGCGCATGGCATCGTATAATTTGGCCTCCGCCAAATCGGTTTCGGGGATCAGGCGTTCAATG
This sequence comes from Alphaproteobacteria bacterium, assembly GCA_039808785.1. Taxonomy (GTDB): domain Bacteria; phylum Pseudomonadota; class Alphaproteobacteria; order Micavibrionales; family Micavibrionaceae; genus UBA1573. The sequence continues at coordinate 776 of JBDHTT010000026.1, read as the reverse complement.
GCCTTATCCACCATTTGCACGGTATCTTCCAAAGCTTCGCGCAGTTCGGGGCTGGTCTCACGCGGGGACGGGGCCATAAATTTTCTCCTATCAAGTTATTCTTCAAATGGCTGAGTGGATAGGGCGCCATTGGGACCCAAACTAATTTTTTCAATTTTCATCCGCGCATCGTTTAATTTGGCCTCACAATGGTTTTTGAGCGCAACGCCGCGTTCATAGGCGGCAATCGACTCCTCTAGCGAGATTTTACCATTTTCAAGATTGCGGATAATTTGCTCCAACTCCTCCATCGCTTTTTCAAAGCTTAATATGCTGATATCCGTTGAGGTAGGCGACGGTGAGTGAGGGGTAGTCATGGAATAAACACTTTTTCGTATAAGGTTAAACCGGCAAGCCCAATCCCAAAAACTTTGTTGCTGGGGTCCTGAAGCTTGAAAGGTTACAATTTAACGTTCAGAAGTTTAAGCCAATACGGATCGTTTCTCAATATGATTTTTTGCCGTAGAATCGAATATCCACGTTTTATAGCTCCATTCCGCGGAGTTATGTTGATTGACAAGAGTTTGGCTCCAATCCTCCGCCGCAAAATCCGGAAAATACGCATCCCCCTCCACATCCTGATCAATCATGGTGATATACATGCGGTCAACCAATTTGATGGCTTGGTCGTAAATGCTCGCACCGCCAATGATCATGAGTTCAAGATCAGGATGATCGGATTTTGCCTGACCTATGGCCGACTCCAGAGTTTGATACCAACTCACGCCCTCATAACT
>JBDHTT010000025.1:0-16235 GCA_039808785.1 Alphaproteobacteria bacterium | reverse complement strand
AAGACTATGGCGGCACTCAATAAACTATAACAATAACTAGGCCGGATGATGAAGCCATGACTCCCATCAATGATGTTTATGTGATTTTGGTGGCTGCCGGGCGTGGCACGCGAATGACAGCAGGGCAACCAGAGTCTGTTCAGCCCGCATCGCCCGTCAATCCATTGCCCAAGCAATATCAAGCCTGTGCGGGCTTGCCAGTTTTGCGCCATTCGATTCTCACATTCGCTCAATTGGTTCCCACAACGCGCATATTGACCGCCATACATCCGGATCACATGGAATTTTATCAATCGTCCGTGGCGGGCATTGAAAACTTCCCCCCACCTATACATGGCGGGCAAACACGACAACACAGCGTTGCCAATGTGCTCGAGAAAATTGCGCATGACTATCCCACCACCCCCGACACGCTCATTCTCATTCATGATGTCGCCCGGCCTTGTGTGAGTTTGGATGACATTGCATCCGTATTGGCCGCCGCCCGCGAACATGGTGCCGCCAGCCTGTGCCACACTGTGTCCAACACAATGAGAGAGGTTGAGCGCAGAGGCGTTGAAAATTTGGCCGATTCTCCACGGTTTCTTGGGAAAATTCATGATCGTGATCGCCTGCTGGCACTTGAAACTCCCCAGGCTGCCCGCCTGAATTTGCTGCAGGATGCCTATAAAAAATTTGCAGCAAATCTGCATGATTTTACCGATGAAACATCGCTGATCTCGGCTCTTCCACATCCGGTCTGTGCGGTAATCTCTACATCCCCTAACCCCAAAATTACCTATCCATCGGACATGGCTTATGCCGAATTTTTGCTGCACGAAGGACAATCCCCCCCGCAGCATTTTTCGCAGCAAAAATCGATTTTTAAAACCGCGATGGGCTATGATGTGCATGGTTTTGGCGAAGAAGCTAGTTCGGTGCGCATGGGTGGAATTTCCATCCCGCATACGCATAAACTTCTGGGGCATTCCGATGCCGATGTCGTGTTGCATGCGATCACCGATGCGCTGTTGGGCTTAATTGGCGCGGGCGATATCGGCGGACACTTCCCCCCAAGTGACCCGACGCATCGCAACCGCGACAGCGAAGATTTCGTGCGCCATGCCTGCGGCTTACTCCATGCCGCAAACGGGACGCTCCATCATGTTGATGTCACGATCATTTGCGAAGCCCCGAAAATTGGCCCGGTGCGCGAAGCCATGCGCGCCCGAATTTCTGAGATTCTTTCCCTTGATCTCTCCCAAGTCTCAATCAAAGCCACGACCAGTGAAGGGTTGGGCTTTACCGGGCGGCGTGAAGGCATTGCGGCCTATGCCCTGGCGAGTGCGGAGTTTGCAGCACCCCCTCCCTCAACTGATAAAGGGGCGCGCCTATGTTCAACCAAATGATCCTTAAATTTCGCTCTAATTATGCACGCGTGAAAGCTGAGCGGGCGGAGTTTTTATCCAAGATCAATCCGTTTTCCCCGGCGGCGTTGATTGCCACCTGGTTCGGTTCCGGATTACTACTTCCCGGCCCCGGAACCTGGGGGACATTGGGTGGGTTTTTATCTTTGGGTGTGGTTCATGTGATTCCGTTTTCTTCGGCCTCTGAACTCAATCTTTTCATGATATCGGTCTCCCTCATCTTATTCATCGCGGGTTGGGTTGCGACCTCACGCATTGAAAAAAAAACCGGGACGCATGATCTCTCCCTGATCGTGATTGATGAAGTTGCGGCCGTTTGGATGCTCGCGACCTGTATGCCGATTATTGTTTACCATCTCAACTGGGCATTGGCTGCCTTTGTGATTTTCAGGATTTTTGACATCTCGAAACCATGGCCGATCAGATGGGCGGACCGGCGCGTCAAGGGGGCTTGGGGAGTTATGCTTGATGATTTATTGGCGGCGTTGTATAGTTGCATTGTACTTTTCTTTGCATTGATGAGTTTGTTTTTTACCGCGCCTGAATTTTAAAGAATTTCAAAAGCTTTCAAAATGGATTTATCGGATCTGGTCAAAACTCTGAGTGATGTTTTACGCATGAAACAATTGCGGATTTCATGCGCCGAATCCTGCACCGGCGGGTTGGTGTGTTCGCTCATTACCGATCTGGCCGGATCATCCGATATTTTTGATCGTGGCTTTGTCACCTATTCCAACCAAAGCAAGATGGATCTTTTGGGCGTTCATCAACATATCATCAACCAATTTGGCGCGGTGAGTGCGGAATGCGCCGCCGCCATGGCTTTGGGGGCCTTAAAAAATTCCGAAGCCGATCTGGCACTTTCCATCACCGGCATTGCGGGGCCAAGCGGCGGCAGCGCGGAAAAACCCGTCGGATTAGTTTATTTCGGTTTTGCGCGCCGCGCATCCGAGGCCGTGATCGATCATCAAATTTTCCCCGGTGAACGACAAGATATTCGCTTTGCCGCCGCCCGCGCCGCGCTTGAGTTGGTGTTGAGTAAAATCGGCGAATAAAAAACGAGCAGGAAACCTACAAGGTAGACGAATTCTTCGCGATAATGAAATAGGAAATCGCCGCGCGCACCCTGCCGCCGACAGCGGAGAAATAGTGCGGCAGCAACTTTCTGCTCCCTGCAGAAAAAAGGAGTTGGACCATGTCTCTATCTCAAAAATCCTGCATCCCGTGCGAAGGCAGGATTCCGCCCCTGTCCGCAAACGATATCCAAAAATTCCTTGAGGAACTTGGGCATAATTGGGGGCTCACTCCGGACGGCCACTTGACCAAAACCTACGCCCATAAAAACTTTATCGCGGCTATGGATCAGGCCAATAAAATTGCCGTTATCGCCGAAGCCGAGAGCCATCATCCCGACCTCAGCATCAAATGGGGGGCCTGCACGGTTGAAATCTGGACGCATAAAATCGGCGGCTTGACTGAAAGCGACTTCATTCTTGCTGCCAAAATCGAAGACTCGGCCTCATGAGCAAAACCTTCGCCATCGTTGGCGCTGGACCCGGCGGCCTCAACATCACCCACTCGGAACCGCTCGACGTTTTCTGGGGCGCTACGGCGAAAGCCGCCCGCGCCGCGCTTGAGTTGGTGTTGAGCAAAATCGGCGAATAAAAAAGACGGCTGCGTTCTGCAGCCGTTGAGTTTATATTAATAAGCCGATGCTGCAGACGAGATTAGAAGGAGGCTTTCCGTCACCCTTTTAACTCTTTCCATTCATATTTCATTTCCGAGTAAGAATGACCATCAATGGTTATTTCTTCTTCACTATTTTCAACCGGCACTGCGCCCATACGTTCATAAAAATCCCGCCCGATTTTGTTCTCACTCAAAACATTCACAAACATTTTTCTGAAACCTTGCGCTAGGGCATATTCTAAAGAAATCTGAAACAAAGCTTTTCCGGCACCTTTGCCGAAATAATCCGGATCAAGATAAATAGCATACAGCTCGGCATAATCTGAATAATTATCATCCCGTGATTTACCGACTGTAGAAAATCCAATCAGCTTTTCCTCATCAAAGACTAAAAATATTCCATTTTTGCTTTCACTCAAATTTTCCTGCCAGCGTTTTGTGCGCTCGTTAACATCCAGATTATTATCCAGATAAGATTGATGGATAATGCCTTTATAGGCCTGCCGCCAAGACTTGATATGCACCTCGGCGATTTTATTTGCATCCTCTCGCTTGGCTTCGCGAAACTTAAATTTAACTTTCATTGTTTGACTTTTTCCCTTTTTAAAAGCTTAGCTGGGCGTACAATAATCAGTCGGTTTTCTCTGCATCAGTGCAAAGCCGGCATGATTGAGATTTGTATAGTTTCAAGATTATCAGAAATAGCAATATACCACAAGTATAGCTAAGGATGAAATTATTTATACAAATGTCATCCCCGACGAGGGAGGCAAAGCCGACCGCCGTTCGGGGATCCGGATGATGAGTGCAGCTTTGCTGCACAAGACTCCAGATCCCCGCAGTAAAAACAAGCCTGCGGCTTGTCGCGGGGATGACGAAATAGTTATGAGCATGGCTATAGACTGCTTTAGGGAGGTTTTTTGGTAAAAAATGAACGTGAACCCAAAACTAAAAAAAAGACGGCTGCGTTCTGCAGCCGTTGAGTTTAGGTGGGTAAAGAGCACTTCTAAAAACTACGTCCTGCGGCGATCTCCTGCGTCTGTGACAACTCGGATCCGCACGTACATCAATGTACGCTTCAAAGTCCATGGGCGGTCCTGCGTTTCTCGCTCCCAATTTCTTATCTTGCATCTCATCCGCAATCCAGAGTTTTTAGAGGTGCTCTAAAGCTCGGTTAGTTATTTTTCTTGGTTTTTAAAATTCTCCATTCATGCCTGATCAAAACGGAAAGATAATATCGTAAAGTTGTTCGCCATAGCGCGGTTGTTGCACATCGGTAATTTGGCCTTTGCCGCCATAGGAAATGCGGGCTTCGGCGATTTGTTCATAGGATACGGTGTTATCAATGCTGATATCTTGGGGTCGCACCACCCCGGCGAGTTGCAGGATGCGGTTCTCGTAATTCACCCGTACTTCCTGCGCGCCCTTGATCACCATATTGCCGTTGGGCAGGACCTGGGTTACCGTCACCGCCAATTTCATCTGGATTTTTTCCTTACGGTCGATCGTCCCGTCCCCCTTATAGGATGAATCCGCCGTGGCATTGGCCAAATTTGTGGGGTCGATAGCCTGCGGGAAGAATTGATTAAGCTTGGTTTCAACACCGAGCATATTGGGCATGCCGGCGGCTTCGGAGGTTGAGCGGGTGCGTTCGGACGAATTTTCCATTTTCCCCTTATCATCAATATCAATCATCACCGTCATGATATCGCCCACGGTTTTGGCGCGTTGATCCTTGAAAAACCCTTGCTGCGCCCCGGTCCACAGGGAATTGCCGGATTTTTGCACAATCTGGCTCGGCGGCATCGGCATGGACACGGGTTGATAATTTTTTTGAAGAGTTGGATTCACAATCGCCGATTGTTTGGGCGGTTCACCGATATTCTTGATGCGGTCGGCGGCACTGCATGCGCTCAAACTCACCATACACGCACCGATCATTAAAAATTTTGGCCATTCCTTATTCATTTTAACCACCTTTCAATTATGTTTTTTTATTTTATTTTTATTCTCTACTGTACGCGCACCATACGATCACCCACGACTTCGGCCCGCAGGGACTGATTGCTGGAGAGGTTGACAACGCGGATCAACTCTCCCTCCGCCCCCGGTTGCATGGCTTTGCCTTTTACTGAAAGAGCCATGGTGCCATTGACAAACTCAATAATCACCTCATCACCGCGAGCCACCAGTTGCGGGGAAATCAGATCGCGTTTGCGCACGGCTTCGCCTGCCTGTAACGCCCGCACGGGGGTTTTGCCAATCAATTGATCAACATCTGTGAGAGTGTCATAGACCATATTTTTGGTGGTCACACTCATCCATTCAATATCAGCAGCACCAATTACATCACCGTTTTTGAGCATGGATTTCAGCACCGGAATTTCCTGACTTTTTTCAATCACACCGCTAACACTCACAGTTTTAAGCGGGTTGGCAGCACTCGGCGCAGCCAGTGTTGCACTGAACACATCGCGCCCTGATGTAAAATTCATCTGAGCCACTTCGACCGTTGCCGGCACCTCGCCACCCAAAGTAATGGCGGGGGGAAGGCCGCCCAAACTCACATTAAACTCACCTGTCACACCTTTGGCTTTGAGGGCGGATTTGATCGCATCCTTGATCAATTCAGGCGCAATAGTTTGTACATCGCGGGTTACCACGACCTGATCCAATGGCGATGTTGCCCGCCAATCCACATTGTATAAACCGGCGACGCGTGTCAGAGTTCTTGACCCGATCACCATGGTTTTTCCCGGCTGGGGTGCAGCCCCCAACACGGCATCCTGATGGGCATCAAGATCGGAAAACAGATCCGATAAATGCACCTGATCACTGCTGACTGCGACTTGGGGGATCAGGGTTGCGGCATGGACGTGCGGCGCATTGACAAAAATCATCAGCGTCACATAGAGAGTCAGCAAAAGAACAGCTAAAACTCTAAAGGTCATACGGCAGATAAATAAAACCATTTGTCCCGTTTCGCGGATATCATCTTCGGATAATTCAATCATGTTATTTCTCCCACAATTTTATTTTTGGCTATGATGATAATGGTTGCAAATCCCATGCCAAATTACCGTAATTGATTGACTGTATCCATCATTTCATCAGATGTTTTAATGACGTTGGAATTCATTTCATAGGCGCGCTGCGCGGTGATCAGCAATGTAATTTCCTTGACTGAGTCCACATTTGATTGCTCCAACGTGCCTTGGCGAATGGTGCCGAAATTATCTTCGCCCGCATTACCGACTTGGGGCTGTCCGGAGGCCTCAGTTTCAAGGAACATCGTGTCACCCGTGGCCTCCAACCCCGTGGGGTTGATGAAATTCGCCAGCTCGATTTGCCCCAGATTTTGCATCGCGACCTGTTGGGGTAATTTTGCCAAAACTTCCCCTTGTTGGTTAACCTCCAAATAAATTGTGTCGGCGGGGGCGGTGATACCGGGTAAAACGCGATAGCCTTCGGCGGTAACAATCTCCCCATTTTCATTGAGCTGGAACGCCCCAGCGCGGGTATAGGCCGTTTCGCCCGTGGGCAATTCCACCTGGAAAAATCCGCGCCCGTTGATCGCCAGATCAAGATCACCATTGGTAATTTGCAACGTACCTTGTTCGTGATCGCGATAGGTTGCCACGGGCCGCACCCCAAGCCCCAAAGACAAACCGGCCGGAATAATTGTGCCTGACGCCGATGATGTGGCCCCTGGCCGCGCCAAATGTTGATACATTAAATCTTGAAACTCCACCCGCTGTTTTTTAAATCCGGTGGTGGTCATGTTGGCGATATTGTTAGAAATTGTGTCCACATTTATCTGTTGACCCAGCATCCCCGTTGCGCCGATATCTAATGATCTCATTCTTCACTCCACTCTTTTTTGATTAAGAATTTACGCTTTATGCTTTACTGGTGCCCAACCTATCAATCATGCCCATCTGCCGATCATGTTCGTTTTTGATCATGTTCATAGTGGATTGATAGGTGCGCAAAATTTCAATCATACGTGTCATTTCCTGAACGGAATTCACATTCGACCCCTCTAACGCGCCCTGTGTCACCGTGGTGTCAATCGCAGGAACGCCGGGAGTCTTGGAGGAATAGAGCCCATTTCCCTCAGGTGTAATATCCTGAATATTGTCAAACTCCACGATACCGATCCGCCCCACCACATTGCCATCTGCCGTGACCTCACCGGCGGCGGTTACCACCAAATCTTTGGCTCCGGGTGGAATGGCAATGGCTCCGCCACCCGGTCCCGCGACCTTAAACCCCGCGGCGGTCACCAATTCATTTTTGTTATTTACCGTGAAATTGCCCGCGCGTGTATATTGGGTTTCTCCGCTTGGGGCCGTTACCTCAAAAAATCCCGGCCCGTTGAGTGCCAAATCATAGGTGCCGCCGGTGAATTGTATCGGCCCGGGGCTAACTGTGTCATATTGCCCCTCATCGTACACCATTGAGAGCGGATCTTGGCTGCTATAGCCCTGCGATTTGGCAATATATTCCTGAAACAAAGGGTTTTGCGCACGATATCCCGGCGTATTGGCGTTGGCCACGTTGTTGGACACTAGGGTCATAGCATGATCGAGCACCAATTGACGCGACAAACCGACATATAATGAATTTTCCATTGTCCTATTCCTTTCAGCCCGCCCCCACTTTGGTGGACAGCTTCAAAAACAGGTAATGCGAAATTCATGCCAAGTTTTTAAAACCTGTTATTATTTGTATTAATCAACATTTGATCTGACATTCTGATACAAACTGATGAGAAAGAAGACAGGAATGTCATCATGAGTAGCTATCAAGAAAAGATTATCAAACCAAAGCTGGGTGTTTTGGAATTCCCGCGTCGCGTTTGCAAGGTTGTATACCGAGAAAACAGTCTTGCAATACCACACGCGAAACGCCATTGGAATTTGTATGATTGGTGGCATGATCGCCGCGACCTTTTTAGCCTTCTTTTTTATCCCGATGTTTTATGTTTTTATTCAGGAAAAATTCGGAAAAATCTTGGAAAAAAACCCCGCTTGATCATCAACCAAGCGGGGTATTGGAAATTTAAATTGCGCCAAATTATTTTTTTGTCGGTTTTGCCGGGGCTGCAGCAGCAGGAGCCGCAGCAGGGTTTTTCTGGCTGGTAGCCGGTACGTTGGCCGGGCTTGTTGCCGCTGCAGCTTCATCATCCGCACCGGTTGCATCCTCTTTCACCACCGGCTCAACAATATTGGCGAGGGTAATGTCATCATCCTTATGGCCCATGACTTCCGCCCCTTTGGGAAGTTTTACGTCACTGAGTTTAAAGGAGTCATTGATCTCTGCGCTGGATGTATCAATTTCAATCGCTTCGGGAATATCGCCCGCGGCACATCGCAATTCCAAATGGTGATGCACAATATTCAACACGCCTTTGGCCTTAATACCTGGGCAGTTCTCTTGATTAATAAAGTGAATTGGCACCTGAACAATCAATCTGGTTTTTGGACCCACGCGCATGAAATCCACATGCTCAATCCGGTCGGTGACGGGGTGAATTTGGATATCACGAGCCAGAACACTCACCTTATCTTGATCAATGCTCAAATCGCACATATGGGTGCGCATACCGCCCTTCATATATTGAATGGTGATATCTTTTTCCGAAATGGAAATTAACACGGGTGGTTTATTATCCCCATAAACAACTGCGGGAATTTGTTTCTCACGGCGCAAAGCACGAGCGACCCCCTTACCGGCCCTATCACGCTTTGTTGCCGTCAATGTGTAATGTTTAGACATGGCAATTTTCCTCTTGTATAAAATAAAATAACGTCCTTCGGCCTCCAGGGGTGCCGCAAGAGCTTGGTTACAATCTCTAAAGACTGCGGAGTTGTACCAGAAAATCTCTATAAAAAGCAACAGAAAAGCGATAGGATGATGCACCAAAAACAAATCAAAAATAACATCAGGAGATATTTATGGCCTCACCCGACCTTCAATCGTTACAAAAAATTATCCTCATCAACCGTATTATGGGACTAGTTCTTGTTCTTCTAGGCGGATTGAGCTATTTCAATATAGCAAATATGGGCGAGGCGTTGATAGGCCCAGACCCCGAGTCCATTAAAATTTTGGGCGGGTCATTTGTCTTTATCGGCATATTGGACATTATACTTATGCCGCGCGTGATGGAAAAAATCTTGGGCGCAGATAAAAAATGAGCGCAAAAATTTGATTTTTTGACAATAATATGGTATCCCTATGAACCATGAAATTATCGTCCCGAGATTTTATAAGAAATGCCTATAACTGGGTAACAATCGTTAACTCAGGGCTTTTTTGGCAGCTTGATATTTGTAAAATGTGGCAAGACCTCATGGAGCGGCCGGATGATCCGGCGGACGATGAGGGAGACCACGAGGGTCATCCCTACGCCCGTACCCATCATCGCCAGGATGCTTCCCAAGATAGTTTCCGGAATACCTCTTGGTGGGAGGTCTATCTTCAATGGCAAGCTATGGTCAACCAAATTTTTAATCCCCAGTCATGGAATCAATATCTTTTCGCTATTGCAAAGGCAGAGGTCATTGATCCCCATAACGAGCAATATGCATTTAGTGGCAATCAGCCCTCCGTCCCAGTTTTATAACCAATCCGCAGGCAGTGCTCACCTCGTGCTAGCATTCCCGCGGGTCGGGAGTCTTTGCACCGGAAAGATTTTGAGATATGAGTGCATTTTGCAAGCATATGTGCTACCATTTCAGGCGTAGTCCAACTGGTAAGGTCAGTTATCCCCCAGATAGGTTGGCGTGAGTTTTTGGATGGTGCCGTCAGAGTTAAAATATTGCACCTGACGACCTTTGACGGAACAAACAATCTTGTCCAATTCTTCATTTTTAAAATGGAGGGCTGCGCTGTTATCCACCGCATAGCCCGGCTTCATTTCGCCTGTTTTGATCATACGCGGAAAGGCTTCTTGACGCAGCGGAGCAGCCTCAAAATGAGGGCAGAAACTTCCCTCAAGGATACCTAAGGCCGAAATAGCAGAAACCTTTTTGAAAATGGAATCGGTGGCGCCTTGCCCAAACCAACAAATTGCTCCCGCGCTAAGGCCAGAGAGAATCACACCATGTTGATAGGCTTTTTTCAGGATTTGGTCCATGCCCCATTCGCGCCAAATGGCCAGCATGGATTTGGTGTTGCCACCGCCCACATAGATAATGTCTTGGGAGCAGATAAAATCCTCTATGTCGGCAGTATGTGGCCTAAAAAAAGAAAAATGCGAAGCTTTGCAGTCATATTGGCCGAAAGATTTATAAAAATTGACGATATACCCATCATTATCGCCGCTGGCCGTCGGCAAAAAACAGACCTTGGGATGAGAGGTGGTTGATTGTTGCAAGACATATAAATCCAGCAGAGGGTTATCTGGCTCCTCAGAAAATCCGCCGCCACCCATCGCAATAATTTGTCTTTTTGAAGATTGGTTCATGTTATAGCCCCCAGGAAGAGTCGAAAAACAAATGTGACAACAACTCTATAGCTTGCGTCAATTAAAAAACACGGTTTAACTTTTTTCAAAAATTGAGAGTGATGAAATCATAATGATCTCATGCTCTTTGGTGCGCGTCAAGAGGTGCCAGAAAATTAAACCAACCGGCTTTGGTCGAGCGCCGCGCGGATAAAAGATATAAAGAGCGGATGCGGCGCGAGAGGTTTGGATTTGAGTTCGGGGTGAAACTGCACGCCGATAAACCATGGATGGTCTGGGATTTCAACAATCTCCGGCAATCGTCCATCGGGGGAAAGTCCGGAGAAAATCACGCCCGTTTGTTCCAATTTTGGCACATATCCCGCATTGACCTCATAACGGTGGCGGTGGCGTTCGCTGATATGTTGGATGCCGTAAATTTCGGCCACGCGTGACCCTTTTTTGAGTGTGGCGGGATAGGCCCCAAGCCGCATCGTCCCGCCCAAATCACCATGAAGCGAGCGCGCCACGGTCTTATTATCCTTCACCCATTCGGTCATCAATCCCACCACGGGTTCTTCGGTTTCGCCGAATTCGGTAGAGCTGGCATGACTCAAACCCAATAGGTGGCGACAGGATTCAATCACTGCCATTTGCATACCGAAACAAATACCGAAATATGGGATTTTATGTTCGCGTGCAAATTGCGCTGCCCGGATTTTTCCTTCGGTCCCCCGCGCACCAAATCCGCCCGGAACCAAAATACCGTGAACGCCGTGGAGTTCCTCAACCTTTCCGTCTTCTTCAAATATTTCCGACTCAACAAACCGCAAATTCACCCGCACACGGTTGGCGATGCCGCCGTGAATGAGGGCTTCGTTGAGCGATTTATAACTGTCGGAAAGTTCGGTGTATTTCCCCACAATCGCAATCTCTACACTCGTCTCGGGGTGTTTGATGCGGTCCACAATATCCACCCATGCTGACAGATCCGGCGCACTCTCTGCATTTAAACCAAAGCGTTTAAGGACCTCAGTATCCAGCCCTTGAGCGTGATAAGTCAACGGCACCTCATAAATTGTGGCGACATCAAGTGCGGGAATCACCCGTTCAAACGGAATATTGCAAAACAGGCTGATTTTGCGGCGCTCATGTTCGTCAATCGCGCGGTCGGCGCGGCACAGCAAAATATCGGGTCGTATCCCGGCGGCCATTAATTCTTTCACCGAATGCTGAGTCGGCTTGGTTTTGAGTTCACCTGCCGCGGGAATATAGGGCAGCCAAGTGGCATGAATAAACAGGGCGCGATCAGACCCGACTTCGTTACTAAACTGCCGGATCGCCTCTAGAAACGGGTGGGCTTCGATATCGCCGACGGTGCCGCCGGTTTCCACCAAAACGAAATCCGCGCTGCCGTCCTTGTCACGGATAAAGGATTTGATTTCATCGGTGATATGCGGAATGACCTGAATCGTTGCGCCCAGATACTCGCCGCGGCGTTCGCGTTGTAACACGTTCATGTAAATGCGGCCGGTGGTGATATTATCGCTTTGTTGCGCCGGACGGCCCGTAAAGCGTTCGTAGTGCCCCAAGTCCAAATCCGTTTCCGCCCCGTCATCGGTGACAAAGACCTCGCCATGTTGGGTCGGGCTCATGGTGCCGGGATCGATATTGAGATAGGGGTCCATCTTACATAGCCGCACACTATAGCCGCGCGCCTGTAACAACGCACCTAAAGAGGCCGAGGCCAGACCCTTACCCAAAGAGGAAACCACGCCGCCCGTGATGAAAATATACCGTGTCATTTTTATATCCGTTTTTGCCGTTTCAGGTATAATGTATTTTATATGGCATGATCAAGTGATTTGAGGGGACCTTTTGTCTCAGAACCTGCTCTCATTGGATGGGCTTGGGCGAATGGGGGTGGGGGCTGCCGAATGATCAGCCGCCATCCTGCCCGGCTTTCATCGCCCCTTGGGCCACTTTACCCAATGCGCCCACAGAGCTTTTCATACTTGATACTAATCCTTGGGTCACTTGGTTACCACCGATCGCCGCATATTGCGTCAAGCTTTGGGCAGGGTCGCCGGCCAAGTCGCCGAATGTGTCAACGTTGGCCCCCATCCAGCGTAGGATTTTGTTTGGAATAAGGTCAATCAATTTAAAGGAGGACAGCGCCATAATATAGATGATCACGCAATACATCACCGTGTAAAAAAATTGGTCGACAGGGCCGCGCACCATATCCATCAAATCGTTAGTATCTGACGCAGGGGCACCACAAGCGACCGGGCTTAAATCCACTCCGCCAACATTGTAAACCGCCAGATCGAAAATCGAGTTCATGACCAGAGCCATCGCCCCGAAAATGCTCACTGCCGCGATCAAACCGAAGACAATCAAAATAGGCCGAAGGAATATCTCAAAAATCAGGAAATAACCGTTGAGGGCTGCACTCCCAGGGAGTCCGTCACCATCAATGCGGATATGCGCAAGCGCCCAGAGCGGAACACCCACCAAAGCCTCAAAAATACCCTTCACCCAGTTTCCAACGGCAAAGAAGAAATACACAAATGGCAGGAACGGTAGAATATAATACAAAATAAATCCCGCCGTCAGGGTCATGGTCGCCGCCGTATAAAATAATGATGAAGCACCTTCGGCGAGCGGCCCCACAATATCAACCGGAACGATTGAGAAAAGCTGGGCCCCTAAACCTAGTCCTAAATTGCGGATTGAGGCCTCAATCAACCCTTTCCCCAGGGCGGTCATTAACGCCAGAGGGTGGGTACCCTGATTAACCGGATCCTTCAGATCAAATAACCCCTTGGTTCCAAACAGGAAGTTCAGGAAATCATAGATGGCATTGCCGGATTTTGGTTTGAGACTAAGGGATGAGCTTTCCCACAATTCATCAATTTTATGCAATTGTGCCGCGGCTTTGGCTTGTTGATCCCCCCCTGGCAAACTGGTGGGGCGGTCACCCGCAGCCACCGGAGCAGTGAGCGTACTTGGGGAGAGGTGCTGGCTATTCAAACTATTTTGTCCGATCACATCCAGTTGAATCTGTGTCATTTTGGAAATTTGCGGCACTTTCCAGGCCGCACCGGAAACTGCGCCATTAATGCCCGCAATATGGTTATACCACATACCGGCCCCGGCCCATCCGCGAGAGATTTCATCCATCGTCATCATAAAGTTGGCTGAACCCAAGCCGCCGATAAACTGGATTTCCACATAGACTCCCTTACGGATAATGTTTTCCAAAATCACGCTAGCGGTGATGCCGGCCACTATGGAAGGGGGTGGAACCAGAGTTAAAGAAATGCCGTTAAAAGTCGGTGCGTTACAAACATCGCCGTCCACATATCCGGATTGCATGGAGTTGACCCAGTCCGCAGTGGGTGCCACAGTGCTTCCGGCCAACGCAATATTATTCGGATCACATAGTCCTTGAACGTAGTAAATAGATCGCTTTTTAAAATCCTGATTGCCGCCGCCGGCCAAAACCGTATTCACCTGGGTTGGGTCACAAAACCCTTTTTTGCTCCAGCGCAGCCCCATATAATTTCCCCACAAATGCCGGACCAGATCGTAATAGCCTTCCTGAATGGCAAGGGCCCCGGGGTCTTTCAGCGCGGCCTGGGGCAAAACCAAATCACCGCAGGTGGGGAAAACATTCCCAAGTTCCTTCACATGACCTTCTGTACAGCCGCGATCGCCAAAGCGAATGGTCATATCGGTATTGCCGAAGAACGTCATGGCTTGGCTGTAATCTGTGACCTCTAGCGGAAGGGCGTTGAAGCCCGCTACCCCATTTTTAACCAAATAGGCATCAATCGTGACCTTTTGTTGATCATCACTAGAGATGGCCTGTCCGCATTCATTGGTTTTAACCGGGGGAGCAATCCCTACATCCATATAGCCTTCAGCCACGGCCTTACAGGCATGGGCCATCATCATGAATTTCAGAAGGCCGCTAATTTCAGGCTTCTGTGGTTTGGCGATCATGCCTTCAAACATATGGCCAGTCTTGAGTTCTTTGTTAAACACCATCCAACCGTTAGTGGCAAAATTTGACCCGAATTTGGCGGCATAAAGTACGATATATTGCGCAGTATTGAGCCCGTAACCAATCGGCACCAAGAGGCCGATGGCAATCACCAACCGCAATGGCGCCCATACCCCATTAAACCGTTTCCCAAACGGCACCCCCGTTTGAGCGGTTTCCGCAACAATCACCACCACAAAATAGAGGATGATAAACATCGCGATGACCAGCAGGCCGGTGCTGTAAAATTCATACAACGCATGCAGCGCATGGTGAAATGGCCAAGGGAAAACCAACGGGGTATAGACCGTGTCGGCGGAGAACATCAAGGTTCCAGTGGAACGGAAACACGGCCCCCCCATGGCCACGCAGGAATTAAAAATCCCGGGCACGCCAAAAACGCGGTCAAGCAAGATAAAGGCAAGATCTTGATTGCCATCATAGCCAGAAAGCCGCGTTTGCCAGCTCTCACCAAAGTAATAGGATAAAGACATCGCCATGGCGTTGGGCATAATCAGCCCCGTCAAAAGGCTGAGAATCTGGATGGACATGACCAGCAACGCCACCAAAATCAGATAATAAATGATAATCTGATCCGTATGAGTTTTACGATATTGCAAATGACGATGGGTAGTAAACACCACATCCAAAATTGAAAAATGTCCGATATTTCTGGCATTAAGGTAGGGATGATGAGGGGGGAGCAGCCGAACACCGCCATAAACCTGGGCGATAAAAAATGCGAAGTAATGAAAACCGCTGAATAGCAGGCCAACCGCCCTCGGTAATACCTGAGGGAGCAACATATATTTGAGAACCCCTGCGATTTGGCCTTTTTGTACCGCCATATTATCCCCTTGACTTACACACCTAAGTTCCATGCTACCATAAATTAATAAAATTTTCTGCAAATTTTATTGGTTTAGCGGTTGCAGCGTTTTATTAAAATAGTAAACATTTTATTTCGCACCTTCATCCGATTTTCGTCCTTTTTCAATCACTTTTCCAACGCTTTCTCCTGCGCCTTTCACCATGACTTCCAGCCCTTGAATCGTTTTGCCGGTTACCTCAGCCCCCGCATAAGCCATATTGCGTGAAAGGTTTTCTGCCGGATCTCCGCCAAAATCCTGGAAGCTTGGCACCGGTTGCAAGAAGCGCATCATTTTATTGGGAATGACGTTAATCAGCTTAAAACACGCCGTTGCCATCATATAAATAATAATGATATACATAATAGTATAGAAGAACACATCAGCCATATCCCGCATGGATTGCAGGATTTCATTCTCACCAGGGGTCGTGGAGGTAAAGGTCGTCATGTCAAACCCATTGACATTCATCACCACCAGATCAAATACCAGATCAAGTCCGGATGCCAGCGCACTGAAGCTTGCAACCGCCGCCAAAAGCCCGAGAAGCGTGAAAATGGGGCGCAGCATGATATCCATCAGCATGAAGTAGCCTTTAGATGCAGCATTCCCCACCCCTTCACCTTCCCATCTCAGGTGCGAAAGCGCCCAGAGCGGCATCGCCACCATCGCTTCAAAAATGGATTTGACCCACGCCCCGGCGGCGAAAAAGAAATAAATAAAAGGATATAACGGCAGCAGGTAATAAAGCAGCAATCCAATCACCA
>JBDHTT010000024.1:0-16412 GCA_039808785.1 Alphaproteobacteria bacterium | reverse complement strand
TGTTGATTTTGGCGGGGCGGCCGTCAATGGGGAAAACGGCTTTGGCCACCAATATGGCGTTTAATGCGGCCAAGGCCTATGCCGCTTCGGGCGGAAGCGAGGGAGCCGTTGTCGCGTTTTTTTCACTTGAGATGTCGCATGACCAGCTCACCACCCGGATTTTGGCCGAACAATCAGGAATTTCGGGAGACTCACTGCGAAAAGGCAATATGACCGAAGGCCAATTTCGTGATTTTGCCATGGCCGCGCATCGCTTGACCCAAATTCCGCTTTATATTGATGACACGCCGGCACTGAGCATCAGCGCGGTGCGTACGCGGGCCCGCAGGCTCAAACGCAAGCATGGATTGGGGTTGATCGTGATTGATTACCTGCAATTGCTGCGCGGGGTGGCGGGTTCAAAACAATCGGAATCCAATCGCGTGTTGGAGATTTCAGAGATTACGCGCGGGCTCAAAGCCCTTGCGAAAGAGCTCAGCGTGCCGGTTTTGGCACTCTCACAGCTTTCAAGGGCGGTGGAGCAACGTGAGGATAAACGCCCGATGCTCTCTGACTTACGCGAATCCGGGTCGATTGAACAAGACGCCGATGTGGTGATGTTTGTGTATCGTGAGGAATATTACCTTTCCCGCGAAGTTCCGGCCCAGCGCGATTCGGAAACATCCGAAAAATTCAATGAACGTTATGCATCGTGGGCGCAGCGTTTGCAGGATAGCGCGAATATCGCCGAAAATATCATCGCCAAACAACGTCACGGCCCGATCGGTATTGTGAAATTATTTTTTGATCCAAATCTAACGCGCTTTGCGGACCTTGATATGCGCCACCAGTAATCTTGAATTTATGTGATAATGACTCCCTCTAATATATTTGCTGTGACTCCTAAAAATTTGCCCGCAGTGGGGCATACCAGTACGCTCAAAATTAACGCTTCCGCCCTCATTTATAATTACCAATTGCTGCGCAGCAAAGTGGGGAAAAATTGCGAGGTTGCGGCAATAGTAAAGGCCAATGGCTATGGCCTGGGGCTTGACTATGTCGCCCCGATTTTGGAATCGGCAGGGTGCGAATTTTTCTATGTTGCCAATTTGAATGAGGGAATCAAACTACGCAGCATCAGTGATAAAAAAATTGCGGTGATGGCCGGATGTTGGCGGGGCGAAGAAGATGAATTTATCCGCCATAACCTCATCCCCGTTTTGATTTCAGCGGAGCAAGTGGAGAATTGGCCGACTCAACACCCTTGCATATGGCATATTGATACGGGCATGAATAGGTTAGGGATTGAAACGGATCAAATTGCCAAACTCATTCATTCGCCGCATTTCTGCGCGGGTAAGGCTGCGAATCTCCCCCTTTATATGATGACTCATTTCACTTCATCGGAGGTGTTGGATGAGAGTAGTGCGGCGCAGGTCGCGAAGTTCGACCAAGCGTTGAAAAATGCCGGAATCGGGCGCGATAGCGGGGTGATGAGTCCCCAGAGCCTATGCAATTCCTCCGCAATCTTTCGGGATGATGAATGGCATCAGCAACAGGTGCGCTCAGGAATGGCACTTTACGGCCTCAATCCCACGCCTTATTTACCCAATAATCCCATGCAGAATGTTCTGCAGTTAAGCACGCGAATTTTGCAAGTGAGGCATGCAAAAAAGGGGGAAACAGTGGGGTATAATCAGAGCTACACAATGCCACAGGATACGATTTTGGCAGTGATCGGCTATGGTTATGCTGATGGGTTTCACCGCGCGGGCAGCAATAAATCGAATGTCTATTGGCATGGTGTGCCTTGCCCCGTGCGGGGGTTGGTGTCCATGGACCTCACCATCGTGGATATTGGACATTTGAATGTTCAATATTCCTCAATTCCCCTACCTAAGGCGGGGGATGAGATGGATATACTTCCCGATTCGACTGCAATTGAGCAGCTGGCCAAAGATTGGGGCACAAATGTCTATGAAATTCTGACATCCATCTCTCCCCGCGCACGGCGAGTGGTGATGGAATAATTCACCCGATTGCGGCGCGTGGTCGGAGCATCATAAAAACGTCGGTTATTGAGGTGATAAAAGTTAAACTTTAATCTCAAAAATCGCATCAATTTCCACGGCGACGCCAAAGGGAAGGTTGGATGCCCCCACCGCGAATCGCGCATGTTTGCCCAAATCCCCCAGCACCGCCACCATGAGGTCAGACGCGCCGTTGATCACCGCCGGGTGTTGGTCAAAGGACGGTGTGGCATTGACAAATCCGCCGAGTTTCACGCATTTGACCAATCGCGCCCAATCGCCGCCCAGCGCATGATGAAGTTGCGCCAATATGTTGAGCGCGCAGGCTTCCGCGGCCTTTTTTCCTTGCTCAATATCCAAATTTTCGCCCAAACGGCCCATATGCATTTTCTCCCCGTTCAGAAACGGGATTTGCCCGGCAATAAAGACTTGGGAGCCGCTGAGAACATAGGGGACATAATTCGCCGCGGCGGGGGCTACTTTAGGTAGGGCCAAGCCTAATTTTGCCAGATTTTCTTCGATAAAATTGGCGGGGGAAGGGGAGGGGGCGGAAGTGGAGGCGGGAGCGGATGCATGTGACATATTATTATTCCTGATCAAAAGATGGTACAGTTTTTATTGGCAAGCAGTTCATAGTGATTGATGATGACTATGAATGATGATTAAGGCTTGATTATTTGTAGAATTTAGGCCATCACTAAAGCAATCACAAGTCTTAAAATCATGGACTCATGAAATTAGGGACTCAAATAAAATTAGGGATTCAAACGTATGAAAAAATCCGGATTTAAGTTTTTCGATACTGTTTTTAAAATTTTGGGGGCGATTTCCCCGATTCATATCTGGTTTGTGACGATGGTAACCGGCGCGCGTAAAGTCGGGTGCGACTCGCTTGGGAATTGTTATTATGAAGCCAAGGCCAGGCCGGGATATTTCCATCCGCGAAGATGGGTGATTTATGCGGGTGAAGCTGAACCAAGTTCGGTCCCGCCCGAATGGCACGGTTGGTTGCATTACCAAAGCGATTATGTGCCGGATGCCCAGGCGCCGTCCTACCGCCGCAGCTGGCAAAAACCGCCGATTACCAATATGACGGGGACTGAGGCAGCCTATCACCCCCCCGGACATTTATTGGCCAAGGGTGTGCGTGATGCCGCCACGGGGGATTATGAGGCCTGGGTTCCGAGCAAAAAATCGTAATCTTTTGATTGAGAGAGTTTGAAAGAGGGTGGCATGTCGCGCAGTGTAGTGGAAACAGTTCTTGGGGCCTTGGTTTTAATCGGGGCTTTTGTATTTTTGATCTTCAGCTACAACACGGCTGATCAAGGTAATGTGTCGGGATATCAGGTATCGGCCGATTTTTCCAATACTGGCGGGTTAAAAGTGGGCGATGATGTGGAGGTAAGCGGCGTGAAAGTCGGTCAGGTCGCAGATATTCGCCTCAATCCCAAGACCTATCTCGCGACCGTGACAATGAATGTAGAAAATGATGTGGCACTTCCGGATGACACAACCGCACTGATCAGCAGCCAAAGCCTTCTGGGCGGGAAATATCTTTCGCTTGAGCCCGGCGGGTCGGCAGATATCCTCAAGGACGGTGGGAAAATTTCCTATACTCAGGCGCCGCAAAATCTGGAAGAATTATTGGGAAAATTTATTTTCTCAGTCCAACAGGATAAGGGCAAAGCGGCGGGTTCCGGCGGTGATGGGACCGTTCAATCCCCCAACCCTGTGGGCGCCGCGGCTTCACCTTAACAGGCAAAGGGTTTAATGGAAAATATGAAGGATAATATTTCCATCATCGTCCCCTTGATACGCCACATGGTGCGCCCGTTTATGCGCCCCTTGATGCACTTCACATTGGCGATTATGCTGTTGGTGGGCGGGATAGGCGCAGCCGGCGCAAACGCGCTGGAATCAAGCACACAGGAGAACATGCAGCCGAACGCACAGTCCGGCACAGAGTCAAGCGTGTCTGCAGGCTCAAATACTCCTGCGCCCTCTCTTGATGACGGAAAATTGCATTACGACGAATATCCGTCGATCAGGCTGCGGGCGCTTGATAAAATCACCGCGCGGACCGTGACGTTCGATGCCGAGGTCGGCAGCATCATCAAATTCGCCGATATCTATATTAAAATTCTTTCATGCCGCAAACCGCCCGCGATTGAAAAGACCGAAAGTGCCGCCTTTATGCAGATTTGGCAGGTTGATAAAGCTTCACCCCAGTCCTCCACTCCGCAATCACACTGGGTGTTTTCAGGGTGGATGTTTGCGTCATCGCCTGCGCTCTCGGCTATGGATCATCCCGTGTATGATGTATGGGTGATGGATTGCGTCGGCAAGGACCCCGAGGAAGAGGCAATACCGACTGAGGATAATCTGAATAATACGGCACTCCCCGATGAAGGGGAAGTCAAGGCCGATGAAGCCAATGAGCCGAGCGTGGCCCCACAAGATGCGCCGATTGAATCTCCGCAGGATGGAATGCCGCAAAGTGACTCACAAAAAAACGACTCGCAAAACCCGGATATACCAAATCGGTATAACGGGGACCCTATCCCCCAGGAAAATATACCAAATACGCATATGAGTGGGGACGCAGTCCCACAAAATATACCAGAATCGCATAATGACGCGAAACCGGCCTTTGAAGTCGATCGAACCCCTTACCAACCGGGTCAAGAAGCCGTGCCGGAAAATGAGCCGGTGATCAATGATCTCCCGCAAGATGATTCGAGCCCGCCGCCGGAAAACGCGCCAACCCCGCAAAAACCAAACGAAAAGCCAGGCGATAATTTTAACGGAATTTATTAACCCAAAAAATATTATGGCAGTAAGTGAGGAAAAAATGGCCCACCCCAAACCGACTGAAATTGACCTGCAAGCCCCAAAACCCAACAGCGAATCGTTCGAACGTGACATATGGGTGAAAGAGGCCGGTTTTCGTGAATATGACGCACGCTGGCTTTATCCCGAACAAATTAATTTGCGCGGTGTGCAATCGCTGGGGATGGCGTTGGGGAGCATGGTCAAAAGCCGCTATCCCGACAAACCGTCCATCGTCGTGGGGCATGATTATCGTGCCTATAGTGCGCATATCAAAATGGCCCTGATCACCGGATTAATGGCCGCCGGGTGTGATGTGAAGGATATCGGCTTGGCACTCTCCCCCGTGGCTTATTTCGCGCAATTTGCGCTCGATTGCCTTTCAGTCGCGATGGTCACGGCCAGCCATAATGAAAACGGCTGGACAGGCGTTAAAATGGGGATGGAGCGGCCATTGACCTTTGGGCCCGATCTGATGAGCGAATTGAAAGAGCGCACGATCAATCAAAATTGGACGCTGTGCGGCGGCGGTTCGTATGAGGTGATAGAGGGGATGAAGGAACGCTATTTAGACGACCTGACCCGAAATGTGAAATTGGCGCATCCGCTCAAGGTCGTGGCGGCCTGCGGCAACGGTACAGCGGGGGCTTATGCGCCCGAAGCTCTGCGGCGTATCGGGTGTGAGGTGATTGAGCTTGATTGCGACCTCGACCATAGTTTTCCGCATTATAACCCTAATCCTGAGGATATGGAGATGCTCCATGTCCTGAGCAAAAAAGTCAAGGAAACCGGGGCGGATGTGGGGTTGGCGTTTGATGGTGATGGCGACCGTTGCGGTGTTGTGGATAATATGGGCGAAGAGATTTTTGCCGATAAAATGGGCGTGATTTTGGCGCGGGATTTGGCGGCGCAATATCCCGGGGCGGATTTTCCGCGTGCGCAATTTGTGGCCGATGTGAAATCAACGGGTTTGTTTGCCTCTGACCCTGTTTTAAAATCCTTTGGCGCGAAAACGGATTACTGGAAGACCGGCCATTCCTATCTCAAACGCCGCGTGAATGAGTTGGGCGCGTTGGCGGGATTTGAAAAAAGCGGCCATTATTTTTTCAATGCGCCGATTGGAAAAGGGTATGATGACGGCGTGCTCTCCGCCATCACCGTGTGCCGATTGCTCGACCGCCACCCGGGGCAAAGTCTGGCGGATCTGAAAAATGCGTTGCCCAAGACTTGGGGGTCACCGACTATGGCGCCATTCTGCCCCGATGATAAAAAATATCAGGTGGTGGAGCGGGTCACGCAGCATTATCAATCACTCTATGATCGCGGGGAAAAAATTCTGGGTCAGGTGATTGAGAGCATTGTCACCGTCAACGGCGTGCGGGTGAGCCTTACGGACGGCACATGGGGCCTTATCCGCGCGTCATCGAATGTGCCATCCCTCGTGGTGGTGGTGGAAAGCCCGGTGTCAGAGGCGCAGACGCGCGCCATGTTTGCCGAACTTGATACCACCCTCTCTAAATTCCCCGAAGTCGGCGAGTATAATCAAAAATTCTAATGAAGCGTTTTTATAAGCAAGTTTCGATTAAGCTAACTGCGGAGCCATTATTCGCAGTGGCGGAGCCCGTCCAAAATTGGCAAATTTTATTGGATGGGCGGGGAATCAAGACCCCTTCACATTACTCCCTCATTGCCCCCAATGAGGCGTTGGCAGAGCTGTGCCGCGCCGAATGGAACGCGCAGGGCGATAAAATAAACCCCGCCAATATGCCGATCACGCAAATCTTGACTACGATCATCGATTATTTGGTCCCGAATTATGCCACACACCGCGCCGATATTTTATCCTATTTGGAAACTGATTTATTGTGTTATTACGATGGGCGGCAGGAATCGGCGCATGCGAAGCTGCGCGCGCCGATCCTGAATCAATTATCCCAATCTTTGGGGTGCGAATTTCTCACCACCGATCAATTACGGCCCATGACCCAGCCCCCCCACACGGTGGATAAGGTCACGCCGGCGGTGCCGTTGGATCCGACGGCGCAGGCGGTGGCCCTGGTGTTGTTGACCAAGGAAAGCGGCTCGCTCCTGCTCGCTCTGGCCTTTGTTAAGGGATTGATTGATAAAGACACATTTATGCGCGCGGTGTTTGTAGAGGAAGATTTGAAGGATGAAATCTATAACGCGCCGTTTTACGGGCGCGCGCCCGACCAAGATCGCGCCCGCGAAAGCCTGACAAATTTATTGCGATTTTGTGAGGCAAACAGGTAGTGATTTGAGATAAGAATTGTGTGATATAGCGTGGGACAAAGACCCTTACCAATTCTCACGGAGCCAGAGTTTGACACGCTCCCATAATGTGGCGCCTTCTACGCCCGCCATAATTTCAGCGGGCATTTCATCGGCCCGTTCGGTAACATAGTGCAGCAACCCGGCGGTGGTGGAAAAGGCCGGCCCGGAAACCGAGTCCGCCAAACCAGGCAAACGCAGCGGGCGACCCAACCGCACTTGTTTTTCCAGATATTTTTGCGCGAGTTCACGCAGGCCCGGAATCTGGCTCGCCCCGCCTGTGAGCACCACGCGCCGCCCGGCAACGTGAGAGAGGCCCGAATCTGCAATCTTAGCACGCACCAGTTCCAATGTTTCCTCTAACCGCGGGGCAATAATGCTGACGAGGTAAGAACGCGGAATATGATTGGGTTGAATCGGGTCTTCTTCGCCTAAGGGATGGACATCAATTAAATCTTTATCATCGGTCGATGTAGCAATGGCACTCCCGTACAGTGCCTTCATCCGTTCCGCTGCCTGAATGGATGTAGTTAATCCCTTGGCAATATCATTGGTGACATGCTGGCCGCCCACGGGGACCGAATCGGTAAAAATCATTTCCTTACCGTAGAATACCGCAATGCCAGTGGTGCCGCCGCCCATATCAATCACCACGCATCCCATATCCATTTCATCATCCACTAGGCATGCCAAACCCGAAGCATAGGGCGCGGCACACAGGGCTGTGATGTCAAGGTGAGATGCCTGAATGCACCCGGCAATATTGCGCAACGGCGCGCTGGCGCCGGTTACAATATGAATGTCGACATCAAGATTTTGGCCGTAAAGACCGCGCGGTTCCTTAATTCCGTCATGTCCATCAATGCGATAAGAAGTGGGAATTGTATGAATTAATTCACTCTCGGGGACCATGATTTGCGATTGCGCTTTGGCCATCGCTCGACGAATATCGTTATCAGTGACAGCCTGTCCCATAATCTGAACATTCATATTCATCAAGTGCGACTTAGTATGAATGGCCGGAACATTGACGATGACTTCGCGGAGAGGGTAGCCTTTGGTGACGTCTGCCGCCATTTTTTCTGCCGTATGAACCGATTGGCGAATGGCTGATTCAGCCAAATCAAGGTCCACAACTGTGCCGGCCTTAATGCCTTGGGATGCCTGATGTCCCACACCAATCACGTCAATATTCCCGTTTTCATCGCGAATGCGCCCAATAAAACAAGCAATTTTACTAGAGCCTACATCCAACGCGGCAATAACCGAGCCTTTGGGGTGAAAACTGGGCATAACGACCTTAAATTCCTTTTTGTGATTTGAACGATGCCTGATAATCTTCTATTCCGCCGAGGGGGGCTTCCACCACAATACGGATTGGATCACGTAAATCAAGTGCGGTGATATCACGGTCGATCAGGTGATCATTTTTTTGCGCATTTTCAAGTGTATTGATTGCGGTTGTCATGCCATTTTCCGGCAATTTCACAGTCACGCCATTATCCAGGTAAAGATCCCAACGGCGGTTTCCTACCCATTTGGCTGATTCTACGCGCGATTTTACTAAGGTATATGGGGCAAGATTGGTCTGTAGCTCTGCCACATGTAATGGGGCCTGGTCCCCTACAATCAACAATAGATTGCGATAGGGGGTAACGTTGCGTGAGTCTAAAATTTTACCATTCTCATCCACTACCGCCAGTTGACTGTGCCGTTGCCACAAAGCAATCGGTGTGCGTTCGGTTAAGTCTATATGGAGTGTATCAGGATAATGCCGCGCAATTTTTGCACTTTTAACCCATGATAATTGTTCAATGCGCGTCTGCATGGCTTTGAGGTCGAGCGTCATAATTGCGTCCCCGCGGGTAATATGTACGGCGTCTTTAAGCTCCCCGCGCGGACAGTTGACCCGCCCTTCAATCAGTACATTTTCAATGCGAAAGCCGTGATTTTGAAAGGAGGCTTCGATTCTTTGTGAAATATTGAGTGATAGTCTAGCCCACCAAGATGTCCGGAATGTATAAAAAATCGCCGTGATTACTGTAAGGCTAATCAATACGGAAATCCCGACCCGCCGCAGCCAAAAGCTAATCCGCGCCTTTTGTCCGGCGCGACGATTGAGGATGCTGGTGCGGGTGGTACCATAACCGGTCATGACGTGTTAGAAAATCCAGAAAATCAATTTGAACGATCCGCGATTATCCGAATCTTTGCATGAAATTACAAGGGTTTTTTAATGTGAAGTTTCACTGTCCGGATGAAAGCAATAGGAAAAGCAATAGGATTATTTATCTGTCGGAGTGGCCAGCCATTGATTGATCGCGACGCCGTTTGAGCTTTCAAGCTTTGGCACGCGGACAATAACCAGCTTGACCAAAAGATTATCGCCGCGGACGGAGGATCCGGACTGATATTTTATGGTTAGAGGTACATCGACAATCCATTGATAAACACCACGATCCACCCCTTCGGAAATGAGAATCGGCGCACTGGATGGAGTTGCGGAGACGACTTGCTGGCTGGCTTCAACCATTTCGATGATCCGTGAGCGGTCGAGCGCATTGGTGAATGTTGCCCATCCGGTGCGGGTGAAGTTACGCGAGGATTCCTGTAACCGTCGTTTATAGTCATTAAAACCGAATGTCATCACTTCGGTTGCGGCCTGCGCGCTCCACGACATCAGGGCGGGGTTACTGAGGTTAGGGTCACTCAGGGGAACGGTGGGGATTAAGCGGCCATCCTCGGTAGTGGCAAAATAACGATTTTCCGGCTGGTGAACTTCAATAATCATATACATGGCCATGATCAGACCGAGAATAATAAAAGCCTCAATGATCGCGATCCGCAATAAACTGCGATAACCGTCGCGATAAAACTCATTACGAACAATAACCGATCCGACGCTTTTGAGCATCTCCAGCTCAGCTTCATCCGCTTCAGGGGGAAGGTTGGGAGGAAGAATAGGGGGTGTATTGCTCTTCGCAGCGGCTTTAGAGGGTGTAGCAGCAGCTCTGCTTTCCGAAGCTGACATGACTGACGGGGGCTTTTGCGCGGGGCGAATATTACGTGGGTTTGGCCGCTGTGTCACGCCATCCCCAGCAGGGGGAACGGGAGAGCCAGAGCGGGGTGGGTTCGAAGGGGGGGGATCATTCATAGCGGCGTATCATATCAGAAATAAATTTATATTTTCAACTTTGGTCCAATAGAGGGGCAGGGGTACAGAAAAAGGAGGTGATTATTCTTCCATCAGAGCCCTTACGAAATCAGGCAATTCAGTCAAGCGCCGACGTTTACAGCGTTCGGCTTCCAGAATTGAGGCAGCCTGAGCAATTGATTTTTCCAGATCACGGTTAATAATAATATAATCATATTCAGAATAATGTGATATTTCATCAGAAGCTTTCTTCATGCGCTCCTTGATCACATCTTCGTGATCTTGTTGGCGCGCGCGCAGCCGCCGCTCCAGCTCTTCCTTACCGGGGGGAAGGATAAAGACCGTCACCAAATCATTGACTAATTTTTGTTTGAGTTGCTGCGTGCCTTGCCAGTCAATATCGAAAATAATATCTTGGCTATTGGCCAGAGCCTCTTCAACCGGGGCCAGCGGTGTGCCATAATAATGCCCAAATACTTTGGCATATTCAAGCAACATATGGGATTCAACCATATGATCAAATTCAGCCTTGGTAATAAAAATATAATCTTTACCGTGGACCTCACCGGGGCGCGGCGGGCGCGTGGTGACGGAGACAGAGATTTTCAGTTGGGGGTCCCGTTCCAACAGTGATCGCGTAATAGTGGTTTTCCCCGCACCGGAAGGCGAAGATAAAATAAACAATAATCCACGGCGAACAATTGGCATCAACATAGGGTTATTCTACATATTTGAAAATTTCTGGCAATGGCCGAAATGAGGATTTTTGTAAGATTGATTAGAATGATTGGGTTTTTCAAAAAATCGAATTTTTAGAGTTTAAGCATGATCAAACTGCGGCAGATTTCCCAATACATGCGATTTCCCAATGAAGATCATAGGAAAAACGGTCCCGCACGCGGCGGCGGATTTCCTCGCCCAGGGCCTCCAGATCGGCTGCTGTCGCGGTGCCAGTATTGATCATAAAATTGGCGTGTTGTTCGGACATTTGCGCCCCACCAACCGTGAGGCCGCGTCCACCCACCGCATCAATCAATTGCCAAGCCTTGGTGGCGGGATCGAGCCCGACTTCCTCCAACGCCTGCGCATCAGGATTTTTAAAGGTAGAGCCGCCGGTTTGCGCCCTGATTGGCTGGCTTGCGGAACGTTTGGTGCGAATTTCATTCATGCGGGCGATGATATCGTCTCTCTTGCCGGGTTGGGCCTGAAGTGCCGCGCCGACTGCGATCCATCCAGCGGGAATTTCGGAATGGCGATAAGCCATTTTAAGCCCGTCCGCGGTCAGAGAATGAAGGTTTCCCGCGCGATCAACAAAATCTGCACGCACAAGGCAATCTTTCAATTCACCGCCATAGGCCCCGGCATTAAGTGCCAAAGCCCCGCCGATGGATCCGGGAATGCCGCATAAAAACTCTAACCCTGCGAGGTTATAGGCGGCTGCGGCCTCTGCCACATTCACATCCAACGCGGCGGCCCCCACATAAAGCACATGATCATCAATCGGGGCAATCCCCGCAAACTCACGGCCCAGGCGAATAACCACCCCGTCCACGCCGCCATCGCGAATGATGGAATTGGACAGTACGCCCAAAATTGATAAGGGTTTATGCGCAGAATATTGCGCCATAAATGATTGCAAATCCTTTAAATGTAATGGTTTGAACAAAACTTCAGCATGACCGCCGGTGCGAAACCATCCAACCTTACCCAGGGGGGCATTCATCGTATATCGTCCCTCAATTTCGGGAAGATCAGCAGGTGGAGGAAGTTTTTCAGTCATGATCATTGTATGGTTTTCGTTTTTTATCGGTGTTTGTCATCTGCGTAGAGAAGCTGGTTATAATTTTAGGCGGACAGCTTCTGCTGCCACACTTCATCCAATTGTGTAGGTAAAGATTGAGCCCAATTGGTGATGCTTCCTGCGCCCAAGCATATCACAATATCACCTGCGCTGGCCAATTTGCCGATCAAATTTGGTAAATTATCAGGATGATCAAGGCTTTCAACATGTTTGTGACCGTGGGATTTTATGCCTTCAACTAAATGATCACGATCAATTCCCGTAATTTTGCTTTCGCCTGCCGCATAAACGTCGGCAACAATCACGCAATCCGCATCATCAAGGCAAGTACAAAATTCATCAAATAGATCCCGCAGCCGTGTATAGCGATGCGGTTGCACCACGGCGATGATTTTGCCCGCAGCGGGAGGGAGAATGTGCGCTGCTGCCGTGGCGCATGGCTCGGATGTTGCGCCCGCATGTTGTAATGGCGCACCGCCGATCAGGGCTTGACGCCCGGCTTTGAGCACGGCGGCAATTTCCACCGGATGGTGGCCGTAATCATCTACGACCAATACGCCGTGGCTGACCCCTGTACGGGTAAAGCGGCGTTTAACCCCGCTAAAATTCCCTAATGCCTTGCGGATATCGGCTTCTCCCAAGTTCAGGCGGCATGCCACCGCAATGGCAGCACAGGCGTTCTGAATGTTATGGAGCCCCATCATCGGCAGAAATAACTCCTTGATTAAGCGTGGAGTTGTGGTGGAAATCGATTCTGGTGCAATCACCACATCAAAATATGACCCAAACGCAGTGGCACGGATATTTTCAGCGCGTACGTCTGATTGTTTGTTGAATCCATAGGTGATGATGACGCGGTTTTGGACCTCGGGAATTAAACTCTGGGCTACCGGATGATCCATGCATAAAATCCCGCAGCCATAAAACGGTACTTGTTGAACATAGCGCAGATAGGCGGCGCGTACGGCTTCAAACGATCCGTAATGCTCCATATGCTCAGGGTCAATATTGGTGACAATGGCGATCGTTGCAGGTAGGCGGGTAAAAGATCCGTCACTTTCATCCGCTTCCACCACCATCCATTCGCCCTTACCCAGTCGCGTATTGGTGCCATAGGAATTGACAATGCCGCCGTTAATCACGGTGGGGTCAAGATTTGCCGCTTCTAACACCGCGCCCACCAACGATGTTGTGGTGGTTTTACCATGTGTACCCGCAATCGCAATCGCCCATTTCAGGCGCATGAGTTCAGCCAGCATTTCGGCCCGTGTAACAATGGGGATTTTATGCTCCCGCGCAGCCAAAAGCTCAGGGTTGTTTTCGGGAATTGCCGAAGACACGACAACAGCACCCACATGGGTGCCATCCTTCGTGATGAGGTTCGCTGCCGTATGACCGTGAAATACGCGCACGCTGTGGGATTTTAAACGCGCTGTGTTGTAATTTTCGGCCGCGTCACTTCCTTGAACCTGATACCCCAGAACGGCCAAGGCTTCGGCAATGCCGCTCATCCCAATACCGCCAATACCGATAAAATGAAGCGTCCCGATTTCAGGGGGAATATGATGCATAATCGTCCTCAGGGCAAACTTAAATTTCTATGGAAATAATGTGTGAATTATAAACAAAATCAAGCAATCTAGCAATTTATAAATTTTTATGATTCACTGGTCATATCGAATCAATCAACAAAATATGATTCGTAAATTGGGGGACTTGTCCATGGATCCAACTTTTTCGGTTATCACCATCACCTATAATAACCGCGCGGGGCTATTTAAAACCGCGAAAACCGTGCATGCGCAAACTATTGATCACGCTTCGTTTGAATGGATCATTGTCGATGGCGGATCCAATGACGGCACGCAGGATGATTTCCCAAATTATGCCGCGACCCGCATCATTTCTGAACTGGATGGAGGGCTTTACGATGCGATGAATAAGGGGATTGAGATCTCCCAGGGCCAATTTATCATTTTCATGAATGCGGGGGATGGATTTGCGCATCGCGATACTTTGCAAATGATTGCGAATCATGTTCGGGACACATCGCATGATATTGATTTGATTTACGGCGATTCGTTTGAATATGATGGCGCAGGGCATTATCATTATAAAAAGGCACGATCACATCGCACCATCCTCTCTGGCTTGTTCACACATCATCAGGCGATGCTCTATAACCGCGAGGCACTCGGTGATTTGCGCTATGATTTGAACTATAAAATTGCAGCGGATTATGATTTGACCTTGCGATTTTTTTGTCGAAAACCGCGCAGATGCGAGTATATTGATCATCCGCTCTGCGTATTTGAAGGCGGCGGAGTCTCGCAAATCAACGTGGCACAGGCCCGCGCCGAGCAATTTCAATCGCGCCGTGCCAATCACATCCCGTTACTGATTAATATGTGCGTACGTGCCAGACAAAGCCTCACATCTCTGCTGCGTAAAGCGGCCCCCGCCCTTTATTGGCAACTGCGCCGGGCGTAAAGATTTAGCAGTTTTGTACGGCAGGGACTGACAATGCCGCACGCGCCGCGCGAAGTTTTTCGAAATCTTCGCCTGCGTGGTGGCTGGAGCGGGTGAGGGGGGATGCAGACACCATTAGAAATCCTTTGGCTTTGGCGAGTGTCTCAAGCTCTTTAAACTCATCAGGGGTCCAGAATTTGATCACCGGCGCATGTTTTGGCGTGGGCTGAAGATATTGGCCAATCGTTATAAAATCAATATTGGCCGCGCGCATATCATCCATCACCTGGGCGATTTCTTCAAAAGTTTCGCCCAAACCGACCATTAACCCGGACTTGGTATAGATATCGGCATCCACTTCCTTCACGCGCTCCAAAAGCCGCAAAGACGTGTAATAACGCGCTCCGGGGCGGATGGAGGGGTATAAACGCGGCACCGTTTCCAAATTATGGTTGAACACATCGGGTTTCGCGCGCGCCACAATATCCACTGCCCCCTCTTTCTTTTTAAAATCGGGCGTGAGGATTTCAATCGTCGTGCGCGGAGTTTTAAAGCGAATAGCGGCAATCGTTTTCACAAAATGCTCGGCCCCGCCATCCGCCAGATCATCGCGATCAACCGAGGTAATCACTACATGATTAAGCCCCATTTTTTCAACAGCCACACCGATCCTGAGCGGTTCCATGCGGTCAAGTTCATCGGGGCGGCCGGTCGCCACATTGCAAAACGCACAGGCGCGGGTACAGACCTCGCCCATAATCATAAAGGTCGCATGTTTTTTATTCCAACATTCACCAATATTGGGGCATCCCGCTTCCTCACATACGGTTGTGAGTTTTAAATTTTTAACAATGGCATGGGTTTCGCCATAGGTTGGGCCCTGTGGCGCGCGCACCCGTAACCAATCCGGCTTTTTCCCCATCGGTTGTTCGGGGTTTTTGCGCTTTTCCGGGTGGCGTTTATCGCGATTGAGCAAGTCTGGATTATAAGTCATAGCCAAAGATTTATCGCGATTACGCCAAAATTGCAAAGAAAATCATGATGGTTTCAAACCAGTGTAAACCGCGCAAGAATGGTAATTTTAGGAAAGTATAAATTTTGCTCTTGCAAAACCGATCTTGCTTTAGTATGGTCCACCCACTAAAAATCACACGATGCTGTGCGCCCGTAGCTCAATTGGATAGAGCACCTGACTACGGATCAGGAGGTTTGGGGTTCGAATCCCTACGGGCGCGCCAGTCTACAATGGTTTCAGCGGTTTCTGATTTTTCAATCCTACTATTGGATGGCATTCATACACCGGCAGCCAATCCGTATGTTTCATCACTCTGGCTATTTCAGGACATCAGCATCAGCGAGCAACTCGCCAACATCAGCCAGCCGAACCAGACATTAGAGCGAAAAATTTTGAGGCATGACACCGGGTCATGTAACTTCCAGCTAAGTACCTGCCACGCAAAATGCGTGGCGCACATCAGAAGCGGCGCAGTGGACAATAAGAAGGATGCGGAATGTGGTGCGGCCATCCATAGGGCTAAAGCAAAAAAGACATAGGCCACGGTATAAAACCCGCCGACCCAAGATTTTAGATGTTTTGATAGTTTAAGGGCGGTAGATTTAACGCCAATAACGGCATCATCATCAATATCCTGTTGCGCATAAATCGTATCATATCCCAATGTCCAGAATATGCCCCCGATATAGAGGAAACCTGCATATAACGGGATGGTTCCGGTGATCGCCGATGCCCCCATGAATGCCCCGATATTAAAAGTTAAGCCCAGTATAAATTGCGGATACCATGTCACCCGCTTGGCCAGCGGATATAGGATAACCGGAATTAGAGAGAGCACGCCCAGGA
>JBDHTT010000023.1:0-16763 GCA_039808785.1 Alphaproteobacteria bacterium | reverse complement strand
CTGCAATGCTTCAAAAACCCCTGCCCGCAGCGGAATTTCAAGAATTTTGGCATGATACCAATCATCGATTTCCTGCAAATATTGATTGATCGGCACATCAAATCCGATTTCGCGATGCATGAGTTGCCAATTCTGTTCGCCGTTATTGTGGTAAAATTCTGCGCGATATTTCGCATCCAAATTGACCCCGTGACGCGCCGTCACCGCCACATGCTTTTCCCAATGCAGCCGCGAATTATCGAGCAGCGTGCTGTCACAATCCCAAAAGATATAATTCCATTGAACCATATTCTATTGTCTTTTCCTCTTTCAAAACCTGTTCCCGCACCCGCATCATGAGCATAAGCGCATATATTTCATGATCCGACACACGAACATGGGAACGCAGAATTCCCAGATCCTCAAATTCATGTCCCCACTCATAACCTGAAAAACCATCCAAATCACCACAAAATTTGACCCCCACCAGATGTTTTTTACCCAAATTGCGATGGCGCATCCGCGCCACCAATTCCTGGCCGATATAGCATCCCTTTTGGTAATTCACCGCACTATCATCCAGATTTAATTCCGCAAGGGTTGACCCGCCAATTTCGGCATCCCGCGCCCCGTCCATGATCCCGTCCGCGATGCGCGCCATGTCCCATTCTTGAAACGGAATTTCTTCGCCATATTTTTGTGCGGGCATTAGGTTGTGTTCATGAGTACGGCGATTTTTAAAGATTTTAACCTCCGTTGCCTCGCTCACCTCAATCCGCACATCCGCCCGCAATTTGTACATCATCAACCGCCGCGCGAGATCGTGCGCACGCTCGCCGCCCTCACATTCAAGGTAAAATACCCCCTCCTCCACAGCTGCGCGAGAGATAAAAAAATCATGCAGATATTTCCCCTGCGGCGTGAGCAAACAGCCGCGCAGCATCCCGTCCTGATCGGCTTTGCCTATATCCTGGCTTATAATTTTTTGTAAAAAATCAGATGACTCGGCGCCCTCAACACGCACCACACCCCGCCCGCAATAGCGAACATAAGAATTATCCCCGCGAGAGTCATAAAGCTGATCAACTTCACTCATAGACAGCATTCTGCAAAGCCCCATATGCTAAAACTTACTCTTATTGCAGGGACCTATTCCTCCATAAAGTTTGGTAGCCATGCTTCGTTCGCGGCAATTAAATCTGACACGGCGCAGCTTTGCGGATGATGAGCGGATGATTTTAAGGTTAGATCGCTCCCATGAGTGATACCGATTTTTTCAACGAAAATTCCGGCCTCTTTCGCCTGCGCCATAATCATATCCGGGTCATCGGTGGTGATCACATATCGCGCCTGATCCTCACCAAACCAATAATGTGCCGGGTGTTGCGGCTGGACCTCAATCACCGCACCGATAGAGGCCGCCATCGCCATTTCAGCCACCGCCACGAGCAATCCGCCATCACTGACATCATGACAAGCGGCAATTTTACCCGCCAAAATATATTGGCGTACAAAATCACCGTTTTTCTTTTCCAAAGCCAGATCGACAAAGGGGGCATCACCGTCCTCACGCCCATGAATTTCACGCAGATAAAGCGATTGCCCCAAATGCCCCCTATGGCCGTCACGCCCATTCCCCACCACCAAAATCGTGTGGCCTTCATGGGTAAAGCCGAGCCCGCAGCTGCGGCGATAATCGCCGATCAACCCCACCCCGCCAATGGTCGGCGTGGGTTGAATCGCCCGACCCGATGTTTCGTTATAAAGCGACACATTGCCCGAAACAATGGGATAATCCAGCGCGCGGCATGCTTCGCCCATTCCATCCAGCGCCGCCACAATCTGGCCCATAATTTCAGGTTTTTCAGGGTTGCCGAAATTGAGGTTGTTGGTAATCGCCAGCGGCGTTGCGCCGGTTGCCGTGATATTACGCCAGCTTTCAGCCACGGCCTGTTTCCCGCCTTCATAAGGGTTAGCGTGAACATAGCGCGGCGTGACATCCGAACTCAACGCCAATGCCTTATCATGGTTGGGAATTTTAACGATGGCTGCGTCACCGCCCTTAAGGGCTTGAGTTCCCGCAATCCCGGGGGAGAAGATTGTCTCCCCGCCCACCAGCGAATCATATTGTTCCCAAATCCATCGTTTTGACGCCAGGTCAGGGCAACCAAGCAATTGCCGCAAATCCGCCAAAATACTGGCTCCGTCCGCATATAAATTGTCAAATTCCTGATCATTGAGCGGCTTTGGTGCCAGAGGTTTCACACTGGGGCGATCATAAAGCGGAGATTGATCAACCAAAGGCGGCACAGGAATATCGCACCAACATTCCCCATACATCATCAACCGCAAACGCTGATCATCCGTGGTTTGCCCGATCACGGCGAAATCCAAATCCCATTTTTCAAAGATGGACCGCGCGATATGTTCCGATCCGGGTTTCAAGATCATCAACATGCGTTCCTGGGATTCTGAAAGCATAATTTCATACGGCACCATACCGGTTTCACGTTGCGGCACATGGTCAAGGATGAGTTCAACGCCAATTTCACCCTTTGAGGCAATCTCAACCGCGGATGATGTCAACCCCGCCGCGCCCATATCCTGAATAGAAATAATGGCATCAGATTGCATCAGTTCCAAACATGCTTCAATTAAGAGTTTTTCGGTGAACGGGTCGCCCACCTGAACTGTGGGGCGATTGCCTTCGACCCCCTCCTCAAACTCTGCCGATGCCATTGTGGCCCCGTGAATGCCGTCACGCCCGGTTTTGGAGCCAACATAGATAATCGGCTGCCCCACACCCGCGCCACGCGCATAATAAATTTTATCCTGATCGGCCAATCCCACCGTCATGGCATTGACCAAAATATTACCATTGTAGGACACATGGAAATTGGTTTCCCCGCCCACGGTTGGTACACCAACGCAATTACCATACCCTGATATGCCCGCCACAACGCCCTTGACCAATGATCTGGTTTTGGGGTGGCGCGGATCGCCGAACCGCAAAGCATTCAAATTGGCAATTGGACGCCCGCCCATGGTGAACACATCGCGCATAATCCCACCCACACCGGTGGCCGCACCCTGATATGGTTCAATATAGGATGGATGATTATGCGATTCCATTTTGAAAATGGCGGCCTGATTATCGCCGATATCAATCACCCCGGCATTTTCGCCCGGCCCCTGAATAACGCACGCGCCCGTGGTGGGAAGTTTTTTCAAATGAATGCGCGATGATTTATACGAACAATGTTCCGACCACATCACCGAAAAAATTCCCAGTTCCGTATAGCTCGGCATACGGCCTAAAATATCCTGGACCAATTGAAATTCTTTTGCATTCAGGCCGAATGATTTAGCCAGATCGGCTGTAATGGCCGACTCTTTCACTTGAGGTTTTGACGGGATAGTCATATTTTTCTTATGCGCAGCTTGAGACATATTTAATCCTCAAAAAATCAAAAAATAAAGGGGTCGAATCTGATATCGCCCCTTTTTTAACGGGTTTTTCTCCCAAAACGCAAGCAGAATGCTCAAATGCGATTTAAAAACTTCTCCAAGCGATCCAATGCCGCGGTCAGAATTTCAGGAGATACGGCAAAACATAAGCGCAGATAGCTTTTAAGACCTTTGCCAAAGGCCGCACCGGGACAAAGGGAGAGACCAACCTCATCAATCATTTCCTTGGTCAGGGCATAAGAATCCTCACATCCATCGACATGAAAAAACGCATAAAAGGCCGATGACGGTACCGACATGCTGACACCCTTTAATCGTGGAAGCCGCTCCAACAAAAGCTCCAAATTCTCGGCCCACAATTTCTTTTGAAACTCCAGAAAATCCTCTCCATGGCGTAAAGCCTCAATCGCTCCCAATTGCGTAAAGGTCGGCGGCCCCATATTTTCATACAGAATCAAATCACGGATTTTTGATTCTGCGTCCGCCG
This sequence comes from Alphaproteobacteria bacterium, assembly GCA_039808785.1. Classification (GTDB taxonomy): domain Bacteria; phylum Pseudomonadota; class Alphaproteobacteria; order Micavibrionales; family Micavibrionaceae; genus UBA1573. The sequence continues at coordinate 12,829 of JBDHTT010000023.1, read as the reverse complement.
GCATCACAAGCCAACCAAGCCGCCAGCCGGTCATGGCCCAGGTTTTTGAAAAACTGTTAATCACAAATAACCGATCATCCTCCCGCGCATAATCCAAAAAACTCGGCGCGCGCATGGTGTTGTGGGTACAACGCCCATATACCTCATCGGCGATCACCCAAATTCCGCGCAACCGCGCAAATTCGGTCAATTTTTCAATATCTGCCCCCGTCATGGTCCACCCGGTGGGGTTATTCGGCGTGACAATCATAATTGCCTTGGTTTTGGCCGAACAGGCCGCAAATAATCCCTCCAGATCCAGCGTCCATGCTCCATCTTTCTCCACCATTGGAAATTCGGTAATTGTCCCGCCAGCCAATTCTGTAATTCCGATCAAGTTTTTCCAAATCGGTGTAACCGCCACAACTTCATCACCTTCCTCCAAAATCGACATCAGAGCCAAATGAACAGCGTTGGTGCCCGAACTGGTGACAGTGATACGATTGGTAGGCACCGACGCGCCATAAATACGAGCATAATAAGTCGAGATTTCTTGCCGCAATTCGGGGTTTCCAGCACCGAAGCTATAGAATGTTTTGCCGTCCTCCAGTGCTTTATTTACGGCACGACAAATAAAATCCGGGGTTGCCAAGGTTCCCTCCCCTTGCGCCAGTGAAATACACCCAGGCTTGCTTTTGCCATAACGCAACAGCTCCGCCGCCTTGTTTTCGCCGGTCATTTTGAAATAATCACGATAGGTATTTTTGACGATGGGAAAAGTTTCAAACATCGCGGACGATCTGACCGGTTCGCGGTCATCATGGGATAAAAGCATTCTGGCACCAATATCGGTTATGGGATGGAAATTATAGTATATGGGAAAATGGAGGATAAAAGGTAAAGATTTTGCGGGTTAACCCGCACATGCGGCCCCCGCTGCCGCAGACGCACAACATGCCCCCGCACCGATCATGTTTTCGGCGGATATCGCGGCATCGTGAATGAGGAACAGAAAATCCATTCGGGGATTATAACCAATTTTATAAGATGATGCAATGCAAATTTTGATATTTTTAATCACCCAAAAAATAAAAACCCCACCGCAATGGTGGGGTTTTTGAATATTATAGTAAAAATTAGTTAAGTGCCCTTACATACAAGCCACAAGCTTTAGGGTTTGCTTGCTCTGAGTATGTGTCTGCCGCCCCAGTACCACTAGCACAAGCAGCCACCCCTACAACATACACGCTACCAGTATTTGGTTGGCCATCATCCAATTTTCTATCAATATTGCCCAAATCCCCGGCCGCAAACTCTGCTGTTGTTAAAGCAGTGCCTCCGCCATTCCCAACGGCCATGTAGTGACCGCCTTGGAAGTTTGCGGCCGCTACTTGTCCGGTTTGAGCTGTGGCATTTGGAACATAACCAAATCTAATTTTTCCTCCCAAATTAAAATCTGGATATGATGTTTGGAGAGACCAAGCCTGCGTTGGTTGCACAGAACCAGTTAAAAGACTTGCAGCTGCCAAATGTGCAAAGATAGACGATTCATTTCCAGCAACTGGGGTAGCTTGAATTGCACCCAAATCACCACCTGTAGTCTGAACCAGCCCATCTCCATTGCCGTTAACGTTACATACCGCGACCGTACAACCTGGCAATCTAGTGCTTGCATTGTTCATATCCCCTGGAAGGGCCGCGTATTTATCCTTAAATGTGTTGATTGCAGCCTCTACAGCTTTTAGCTGGGTAACCGAGGAACTCACCCGCGCATTCCCGATCAACTCTTGTCCTTTGAGGATCCCGCCGATGAGGAGGCCGATAATAATCATCACGATGGCCAACTCAACAAGGGTAAAGCCGCGCTCGGATGCGTTTGTTTGTGTGGTGTGGTATGTCATATATTTTGCTCCATAGACTTAATGTAAAATAAAAAATAAGAGAGTTTTAGTCACCTTTTCTGTGAAATGACGAATCGTCTTGCGAAAGGCTTTCACAGTATATAGCGAAAGTGGCAATGACGCCACCCTCTTTTTAGCATGCACTTAAGCTATTAAAAAATAGTTACAATGTTACGAAAATGCAAATAAATTTATTTTACCCCCTTGAATTATTTAGCAAAAAGGATTTTTCTATAGGAATGAGTTATCCTCGTGATGCCTCAATTACTCTCTTGAAAACCCAATATCCTTAAGGAGGATTATAATGAAAAAACTAGCTTTATTGGCTGCTGTTGCGTTGTTGGCTGTGGCTCCTGTGGCTGCTCATGCAGATGAACCTGCAAAAGAAGCTCCAGCAGCAACTGAAACCACCACTATGGCTCCTGTTGAGCACACATTGAAAGACGGCACCAAAATTTCTGTTGAAGGTGACGTTGTGTCTGTTGTTGCTGCTGACGGTACAAAAACTGCTGCTCCAGACGGAGAGCATGAACTTACTGACGGCACCAAAATCACCGTTAAAGAAGGCAAATTGGTAAAATAATTTTTGCCCTCTTTGAGATAGAAAACCCGCTTATAATAGCGGGTTTTTTTATGCGGAATTTCTGATGCGCCTCCAATATCCACCGCAATATTCCCGACCTGCCCCCATTATGTTCCACTACTTCCCAATACAAAAATCGCGGAATATCATATCGAGCAAATCTTCGACATCGACATGCCCCGTAATGCGCCCCAAATAACGTATGCTGAGGCGCAAATCTTCGGCCGCCAATTCAGGAAGCGGTGCCGTCATGCTGCGTATCAGGTAAGATCTCGCGTGTTCCAACGATTCGCGGTGGCGGGCACGAGTCAGAGATGGCGTTTCCGTCAAACCTATTTTTGTAGAAATGAGCTTAGTCAGCTCGGCCAATAATCCATCAATATTGAGGTTATCCTTAACTGAAATCGCAATAAAACGTGCGGGCAATTTAGTTCGTTCCCACAATTTTTGATGTTCATCCATATTTGCAATGTCACATTTATTGATGACAATTAAAGATGAGTCATCCCAAAGATCCAGGCTTGCCTGATCTAAGACCGCTTGTGTGCCGTCAAATAAAATAATCTTAAGATCAGCATCACGTGCGCGGTTGAGGGCTCTTTCAATCCCCACACGCTCAATCACATCATGCGCCTCATCACCCAATTCGCCCGGCCGCAAACCAGCTGTATCAGAGAGGATGACAGGATATCCGTTCAAATTCAAATGCACGTCAATAACATCGCGCGTAGTGCCTGCATGAGGGGATACGATGGCGACATCCCGTTGTGCCAAAAGATTGATCAGCGAGGACTTCCCAGCATTGGGAGCCCCCAAAATCACAAGCTTGATTCCATCCCGCAGCAACTCCCCCCGCCGATTATCATTGAGATGTGTTGTCATCTCTGCCAAAATATCGCTCACATCGGGCTTGATTTTCAACAACAGATCATCGGGCAAATCTTGGTCAGAGAAATCCAGGTCGGCCTCCATCATCGCCAGAATATGCGCGAGCCGGTTTTTCCATCCATCATAGAGCCGTGACAAACCGCCTTCCATCTGCATCAAGGCTTGGCGTTGCTGCACCTCGGTTTCTGCGTGAATGAGGTCGGCCACTGCCTCAGCCTCTGTCAAATCCATTTTGCCATTTTCAAAGGCGCGACGGGTAAATTCACCCGGTTCAGCCATACGGTGATGCTGTTGCCGCGCCAATACATCCAGTAAAGTTTTGATGATCACAACGCCGCCATGAATATGATATTCCACGCAATCTTCCCCCGTAAAACTATGGGGGCCCTTAAAAATGACAATCATCGCATGATCAATTTTTTCGCGCTTTGAGGCAACGTGATCGGGCGCCCACAAAATTCGGGTGGCGGCCACACGCGGAGAAGGCAACTGCACTCCCTCTCCGATCAACGCCCGCGCCCCCGTATGGGCGTGAGGACCGGATGCCCTAATAACTGCCACCCCGGCACGCCCCATCGGGGTTGACAAAGCATAAATCGTGTCATTCAATTTGATAATACCTTGATAAGCTTAAGCTCAACGTTTTCGCTTGGAGGCAGATTTAGTCTCCTCAGTCGAAGATTTTTTGGCCGCAGAAAAAGGATTGCCTCCCATCATTCCTCCCAAATCTCCCATGCCACCCATCATGTTTTTGGAGACTTTGCCGCCCATATCACCCATTTGATTCCAAAAATTTTGCTGCATGTCCGACCAACCTTGAAACATGGCAGGAAGCCATGTTTTGGCCAGCTTATCCGGTTCCATCGTTTGAATGTTTTCAGACAAACGGCGGCTTAACATATCCATTAAATCTTTTTGCATGGGCATCAGATCAGGCAGCCCAAAAAACTGCCTGGCTTCCTCAGGTGTGCATTCGACATTGACTTCAAATCTCATGGCTTTCTCCTCTTTAAATGCATGATCTTTATCGTGTGATCAAATTGTGGATATAAACATAGACCGCCGGGTCGCTGGATGCAAATTTATAACAAAAGTCTTCATGGGCCGCAATTTCTGCCGCACTATTACCCAAAATTGTAGCAGTGGTGAATGATCCTTCAAAATGATTAGTAGCATCCAACGCGCTATCGATGGGTGGAAAACCGTTCGGGTTTTCAACTTTAAAAGCATCATTGATAGACTTACAAACCTCAAGCTTGAGGCCGACACTGGCCCACAGCAATTCTGGCTCCGCACTCCCTAAATCCTTAATTTGTGCAATCACTGGAAACGAATCACCAGGCATAGGGTCAGATGCGCTTAAACCACCTGATGGAATCACATAGGCTCCTGCGATCATCTGCGCCCTTATCCCACCGCCATCCGGATCAAAAATTTGGCAGGTTGCAACAACGCAATTAGGATTGCCGCCGTAATAACTCGCGCCGCTGACCGTCAGCGTAGACACCGAGTTGCTAAACCCCAAATCACCCTCGGAAATGCCGTTGGTGATCATTTTTTCGACCGCACGATCCAAAATTTTAGCAGATTGGATGATTTCACTCGCTCCGACTTTGGCAGTTTTGGAATCTATAGATCCGCCTGTCTGCCGCGCTCCTCGCGCAAATACAAGGGCCAAAGCGGCAAAAAGTATAACGCCGATAAAAATATAGATTAACGCGCTGCCATTTTGCAAAGTCGAGTGTGTTTTTTTAATCATACGTAGATTTTGCAGGATTTTTAGCTCCTATGCAATGCGGCGATAGCAGATTTTCTAAAACTTCAGTAATTTCAATAAAATTCGTAATAAATTATTTACGAATTTATGACAAAATAAAATAGAGTCATAGTCTGTACGTGCTTTAAGGAAAAAAATGAGTGACAGTTGGTTTAGTATCAAAAACCGTAAAGCCATCATTTCTGCGGTGGCAGTGGCATTGATGCTTTTCGTGGGAGCAAAATCATATAACAAACCCACAAGCTCATCCCCTTCCAACAGCGAGTCTACCGTGCTTAACAAGTTATTTCGCGCAAAACGGCTAAATACAGATGGAAGTATCGGCTATAATCAATCGTCCTATCAGCAATTGGCACAAACGATTAGCACCGAAGACATGCCCTATCTTTTGAATATTATCGGTGGGAAAAATCCACCCTCCGTGGCCTATATCGCCTTAGGATCAAAATGTGATATCGGATTAGATCACGTCATTGCCCAACTAAACGGCAATGAAATGAGCAGTGAGAACGCTAAGCTGGTTCTCACTGTAATTCAAAACTTTGACGGTTGTTCAGATGATACTAAAATTATGGCAGCGCGATTTGAAAAAAACCTGAACAATACAATCGAAACAGTGTCATCAAACTAGTTTAGTCCCACGGTATCCATGCTTGTGACTTTGGGTAAAATTGCGCCCGCACTCCTTGCATTTGTGACGTTGCAAACCCCTGACAAACCCGTTCTTGACCGAACGTTCCTCTCCGTATTTTGGACATTTTATCGAATCATTCTCTGGTTACAGGCGATTCTCTTACTATTTGCACAAGATTATCTATCTTAAGGTGAATGTTTCCATGGTTTTAACAGCTTGACTTTTTGAAGGGAGCATGCGACAAAATCGCTGGACAAAAAGTCTGATCGATGAGTTTGATCGATGTCTCGGTTGACGGTTGGCCACAGGTTGTTTTTTGAGGAAAATACAAAAAATTCTGTGATGAACTGTCCACCGGCATCCCGATAAGATTTATGGATTTATTTAGAAATAATAGAGGCTGACAGACCTCTGAATGATTAAGAAATGAAAGGTTATTTGAATGTTTAATATCTATCGCCAAGAAATTGATTTTGCTGGAAAAAAAGTGGTTTTGGAGACCGGCAAGATCGCACGCCAAGCTGATGGGGCCGTTATGGCCAGTATCGGCGAAACAACAGTATTATGTACTGTAGTAGCAGCTAAATCCATCAAAGAGGGACAAGATTTCTTCCCACTCTCCGTTCATTATTTCGAAAAATTTTATGCGGCTGGACGGATTCCTGGCGGATTCTTTAAACGCGAAGCCAAACCAAGTGACGGGGAAACTTTGATTTCTCGCCTAATCGACCGCCCAGTTCGCCCGCTATTTCCCGAAGAATTTCTCAATGAAGTGCAAATCGTGTGTACCTGCATGGCACATGACGGGCAAAATTCGCCTGATATCGTAGCGATGATTGGGGCATCCGCGGCATTAACTCTCTCAGGTATTCCATTTATGGGGCCGATTGGTGGGGCACGCGTTGGGTATAAAAACGGGCAATACATGATCAATCCGACCATCACCGAAATGGAAGGATCTGAGCTTGATTTGGTGGTCTCCGGAACAAAAGAAGGCGTTCTCATGGTCGAATCGGAAGCCAGAGAGCTTTCCGAAGACATTATGCTGGGTGCCGTGATGGCGGGATGGAACGCGTTCCAACCGGTGATTGATGGTATTATCGCCTTGGCAGAAAAAGCCGCAAAAGAACCTTGGGATGTTCCGCAAACTGACCCAGCAGTTAAAGCATTATATGAAGATATTAAAACCAAATATTCTGTAGGTTTTACAGAGGCTTACCGTGAGAAAGCCAAACAATCACGTTATGAAAAAATTGGGCAAGTAAAAGATCAAGCCATTGCCGAATTGGTCAGTGAAGAGAAAAATATCAGTAAGGATAAAGTTAGTGATCTTTGTCATAAACTTGAGGCCGAACTGGTTCGCAATAATATTCTTAATACCGGATCCCGCATTGACGGACGCACCACCAAGGATATTCGCCCGATTGTGTGCGAGGTCGGCATATTGCCGCGCGTTCACGGCTCGGCGCTCTTTACCCGCGGAGAGACTCAAGCAATTGTGGTTACCACGCTCGGCACTGGCCAAGATGAACAAATTATTGACGCGATTGTTGGCGAGTATCGCGAAACCTTTATGCTGCATTATAATTTCCCGCCTTACTCGGTGGGTGAATGCGGCCGTATGGGCGCACCGGGACGTCGTGAAGTGGGGCATGGGAAACTTGCCTGGCGGGCCATTCATCCAATGCTGCCTACTGCGGAGGACTTTCCCTATACGCTGCGCGTTGTGTCGGAGATCACAGAGTCTAACGGTTCATCCTCTATGGCAACCGTTTGTGGAACATCGCTTTCGCTGATGGATGCCGGGGTTCCCTTGGCAAAGCCTGTGGCGGGTATCGCAATGGGTCTGATTAAGGAAAACGAAAAATATGCCGTTTTATCCGATATTCTGGGTGATGAAGATCATCTGGGTGATATGGATTTCAAAGTGGCCGGAACTAAGGACGGGATCACCGCCCTGCAAATGGACATCAAAATTACCTCAATTACTGAGGAAATTATGAAGATCGCGCTGGCTCAGGCACAGCAAGGCCGCATGCACATATTAGGTGAAATGGCAAAGGCTCTTAGCCAATCGCGCGGGGAAATTAGCCAACACGCACCGCAAATGGCTGTACTGAATATCCCAACCGATAAAATCCGTGATGTGATCGGAACAGGCGGCAAAGTCATTCGTGATATTATTGAGCGTACCGGCACCAAAATTGATATTGAAGATGATGGAACCATCAAAATTGCGGCAGTTGACGGTGCGGCAATTGATATGGCGATCGACATTATCCGCGGCATTACGGATGAGCCTGAAATGCATAAAATTTATAATGGCAAAGTGGTCAAAATCGTTGATTTTGGTGCATTTGTGAATTTTATGGGAACACGCGACGGGCTTGTGCATATTTCTGAGCTGGCTGATTACCGTGTAGGCAAAACCACCGATGTGGTTTCCGAAGGGCAAGACGTGAAGGTCATGGTCACCGGGTTTGATGAACGCGGTAAGATCAAACTTTCGATGAAGCGCGTTGATCAAGAAACTGGCGAAGCGATCGCCGCCAAACCACGGGAAGAAAAACGTTCGGATCGTGAAAGTGCATAAAGAAAACAAGATATAAGATTTTTAAAATCCCCTCTTGATTGAGGGGATTTCTACGTTAGATGGATTGCAAATTATTAGATTTTACAGACCCTCAATTTTTTATAACCAACCTCACAATTACTGGTAACATTTAGTAATCTCATCGATGGATTTTGTGTGGTTGAATTGTCTGATTTTTTTGAGGGCAGAAAAGTCATGTTCGATAGGATTGAAGTCCGGGGAATAGGGCGGCAGATAGAGCAGTTTGGCACCTGCTTGCTCAATGATCTCGCGGGTTTTGGGCGATTTGTGAAAAGCTGCATTATCCATGATCACCACATGATGCGGCTTCAGACGCGGCGGATATACCGTTCACGAAGGCGCATCTTTAAACTGCGAGAGCCAGAAATTTTAAGGCACAGATACAAGTACCACAGCCCTGAATGAAAGTTACTTTGAAAAAACAATAAAACTGAACTGGTGCTGCTGAAAGGGCTTGAACCTTCGACCTCTCCCTTACCAAGGGAGTGCTCTACCACTGAGCTACAGCAGCCACCGCGAATCTGATCCGATAAAAAATCAGGGTGGGCGTTTTCTACACTAAAATAGCGCCGCTGTCATCCAAAATTTCATTATTCATTGCAAAAATTTTTCCTCAATCATCATGATCATTATCAATCACTGCTTGCCAATGCCGTTTCATTCGGCTATGCCCAAGGAATGACAATTCACATGACAACACTTCCCAACGGGTTACGCATTGTAACCGATTCCGCCCATGATATTGAAAGCCTGGCCATCGGCGTATGGGTTGGAGTGGGGACGCGCCATGAGGACCTAAGCCAAAACGGCATTGCCCACATGCTTGAACACATGGTGTTTAAGGGCACGCCAACCCGAACGGCCAAGCAAATCTCCGATATGATCGAGGATGCCGGCGGGCATTTTAATGCCTATACCGGGCGTGAGCTCACGGCTTATTACGTACGCATTTTGGATGATTACCTTGATCTCTCGCTTGAGGTTCTTGCCGATATCCTGCAACGCCCCAGCTTTCCGGAGGATGAAATTGTGCGCGAACGCGCCGTGATCTCGCAAGAAATCAAAATGTATGAGGACACGCCGGAGGATTTGATTTTTGATCATGCGCTCCAACATGCTTTTCCCAATCAATCGGTTGGGGCATCGGGCTTGGGACGTCTTGACATTATCTCTCGCATTTCCGGGGATGATTTGCGCGCCTATATTGGGACGCATTATATCCCGCGCAATATTGTGATTTCCGGTGCGGGAAACCTTGATCACGATGAATTCGTACAAAAAGTATGCAAATATTTTGACGTTTTTTGCGGGCAGGATGGCCCCGATCAGGCCCCCGGATTTATTCCCGCGCATTATGCGCCCTCCCCCAGTTTGCGCAAAAAAGACATTGAGCAAGCCCATGTGATTCTTGGGTTTAGGGGGCTCAGCCGGCTTGATCCGCGTTACCAGGTACAGCGGTTGCTCTCTGGAATTCTGGGGGGCGGCACGTCATCACGATTGTGGCAGGAAATCCGCGAAAAACGTGGGTTGGTTTACAGCATTCACACCATGGCCGAAAGTTTTTCGGATTGCGGGTTATTTGGATTTTATGCCGGCACCGGCCCTGAGGAGTTAAAGGAGCTGATTCCTTTGGCCATTGATGAACTGCGGAAGGTCCGAAGCGAAATCACCGAACAGGAATTAGACCGCGCAAAAATGCAAATTACATCAGGTTTACGCATGAGCCGCGAGAAAATGTTGACCCGCGCCGATCAACAGGGTCGCTATATTTTACAACACGGAAAAACATTCGAAATTGCAAAAACCGTGGAAGATATTCGCAAAGTCAGTGCGCAAGATGTGATGAAGCTGGCTCAGGACATATTCGCCGGGGATTTATTGGTGGCGGGATTGGGGCCGATTGATCATCTGATGCCGGCAGAAGAGATGACCAGAATTCTGCGCGGATAAATTAGGTGAAATCATGTTTGCGAAATTAACCGGCGTGATTGACACAAAAATGAATGATGGATTGATTCTGGATGTCCATGGTGTTGGGTATCTGGTGTATGTCAGCGGCCGCAGTCTCGCGGTGATTGGTGCCGTGGGCGATCCTGCATCACTCTTGATTGAAACCCATGTCCGTGAGGATCATATCCATCTCTATGGCTTTGCTACGCGAGAGGAATTGCAATGGTTTCGCTTGCTGCTCACTGTTCAGGGGGTGGGCGCGCGCTCGGCATTGGCCATTTTATCTGTTTGCGAAGTCGGACGTTTGCCGATGATGGTGGCATCCGGTGATGTTGCCGCATTCCGCAGGGCGGAGGGTGTGGGACCAAAGCTTGCCACGCGCATCGTGACTGAGCTCAAAGACAAGGTTCAATCCATGATTCTCTCATCCCCCTCGCCCATCGCGGCGGAGGCCAACTTATCACCATCATCGCCCCCGGCGCCACCAGCCCCCGCAAAATCCGCAAAAGGTAAGACTTCACCCCAATCTGTAGTTAATGAATCAGTGGGCGATATGGGCGGCATGGCAGAGGTCACAGCCCCGACCTCAACGGCGATTGATCAGGATGTGATCTCCGCCCTCGTTAATCTCGGCTATGGCAAGTCAGATGCGTTCAGCGCGGTTCTGTCAATCCGCCAGACACAAGAGAATATCAGTAGTTTCGATGAGCTTTTTAAGCTATCTATTAAGAGATTATCGTAAAAAACGTTTTCTCTCTCACTCAGAACCTGTTCATAATCTCGCTATGGCGCAGGATTTTTACGGTTTTTCGAGAACCGCATCGGATCGTACATAGATGTACGTGAGAAGCGGAAGCGCAGAAATACCGTGAAAAGCCAACGCCAGAGTAGAGATTATGAACAGGTTCTCAGCGTGGGGGAGAGAAAAATTACCACCCTCCCCCACCGCCGCCACCACCGCCGCGGCCGGAGAATCCGCGACCTCCAGCCGCGCCTGAGCCTGAACTTCTCGGTGACACGCTAGAGGCCGAAATTACGTCCCCAATGGATTGCAGGCTCGAAGATAGCGCCGTGATGTCAAGTGATCCGTGGTGATGTGAAATCCACATCAATCCGGTCAGGGATGAGCCTTTTAATTGATCCTCAATATCTACCTGCTTGGCGAATTGTTCACACCATTCCTGATCCACACCCAGCGCATAGGCATAGGGCAAGTATTTTTCAAACATTTGGGGTGTGATGTGTTTGGGGTAAAGAACATTGAGCCGGGCTTCCTCCGTAGCATTCAGAAACATTTTAAAACCCGCGGCTTCGTCGGCTAAGGCCTGCCCTTCCCATGTGTATCTTTTAATCCCCCATTTATAAAGGATAAAGAGGAACATCATGCTGTTGAACGTGATCATAATGATTGATTTTGCATCATCACGATTGGAATCCAAAACAAAAACAATCAAACAGAAAACAGCGGCAATCGCCATGGCAATAAAACAGAAAAGATTATTGCCATTAATGTAGTATTTTAAATCCGATCCCAACCTTGCTCTATGGATTTTTTTCAAACTGCGCAATGGCTTTAAGTTCGGATCATTCCGATCAACCCTCTTCTTTAAGATATAGGCATTGGTATCGGAAAACAAACTTGAGAGAATATCCTGAAAATTTTGACTTTTTTCATTTTCCTTTGGCTGCGGTGTTAAAAAATTTTGATTTTTAGTAAGGATCGTCAGCTTATGCTCCTCATCCTCCTTAATATTAATGGCACCTGCGGATGCAGCGGCGATAATATAAGTCGCAAAAGTTTTGTCATTGTAGCCTTGATTGACGATATAACAGACATCATCCGGCGACATATTGGCGGGCGGCTCAAATCGCGGGATAATCACGCCCGGTTTTTCACGGCCGAATAAAAACCATGTGATCGCGATATAGGATATGATAATCATCAAAAAGAGTGCGTAATACACCCAGTATCCCAACGCCGCCACAATCAAATAAAATTTTGAGCTCTCGCCAATCGAGTTTTTGGGAATGGCCACCGCAATCGTCATGCCTTCGCGGGGGGCAAGCATTCGTGTGGTGTATGCCGAAAAATGCTTGTCTTTATAGTCTGCGTTAGCATCCACGGCTTGCGATCCGTCCTTGCCCGTATAGACTGCACTTCCCAAAATATTGACGCCATCCGGAAAATTAAGCCTAACCGTGGCCTCATCAATATAAAACGGCCAACCGTTTCCTGTAACGTTCCAATAAAACTCATCATGATCCGCACCGCGCCAGATGGAATTTTTAACCCTATAATTGATGAAATATCGATGGGTCCCCCGCATGACATAGCTGTGTGGGTCCCCGATTTGGAGTCGGTAGTAATTTGAATCGTCCGTGCGTTTAAATTTGGCGCCTTTGCCATCCTGGGTGATGCTGCCAAATTGCAAAATCAAGGGGATTTTGTTGCCCTCACCGTCCAAATAATATTTCGGGATTTCACGAAATATTCCATGGCGGA
>JBDHTT010000022.1:0-16871 GCA_039808785.1 Alphaproteobacteria bacterium | reverse complement strand
GACGCTGTCTGCGCACGACTCTTGACGGTCGCGCAGCCATCTTCTTGCTTAACACAAACTTTAACCCTATAACGAATGAAGCACTCTATTCAAATCTGGACTAAACTTCGGGAGCAGGTCATGGCCACTAACATCAAGAGCTTTCCGAACTTTCTCTTTATCGTAGGAAAGCAAGTAGATTGTATTTGGAAAATCTCCAATAATTTTTATTAAACGAAAAATCTCATAAATTTCTTTATGACTTAGGCGGTCTATATCATCAATTACCACCAATATTTTTCTATCAATTTTTCTTAGCTCTTCTGATATTTTTTCTTTTAGTTTTATAACATCTTCTGTTGGCTGAAAGGCTTGCTCTAAATCATTTGCAAATGTTCCAGCCCCGTCAAGAATTTTGCTAGCCACTGTACCGGCAAGTGGCAGTCCTAGAAAAGTTCCACCTATGTCCAAAACTGGCTGAATAGGCTTCACAATGGCCGATATTCTCTTTATCGACTTCGCAGCTTCTTTTAATGCCTCTGTTGCGCCAGGGATAGAACATATATTTTCGCTAATAAGACCGCAGAATTGCTTCAATATTTGATCTTCACCAGTAAAATACCAAGGATTAAATTCAATAATCAAAAATTCCTCTGGATTAAGAACCTTTTGGCCGTCTGGACAGTTTTTACCCAATACCATGTTTATAAATGAGGTTTTCCCATCACCCCACTTCCCTTGAACCCCGATAACAAGAGAGGCATAATCTTTGTCATTATAATTCTTAATCCCTTCCGCAAGTCTTCTGGCAACGATATGCCGCCCCAGTAAATCCTCTTCTGTTTTTTCGATAGGTTGGTCGCTGAACAGCATAAGTATTAATCCCAGACAAAAATGGTTTGCCTTAAATGGTTAACTGAAATACGATTAAATTACCATGTTGCATACGTTAGATTGCACACGTTTGTTCACCTTCATTTATTGCCAGTCAAAGAAATTGGGGGCACATTTGGGGGCATAAATTAAAATCGTATTATAAAAATTATAACTATATCAAATAGTTATTTATTTAATACGCATCCCTCCACCGCCACCATAAATTTTCCAATCAGTTTAAGGACATTGCGCAATCGCCCTGCCTTTCGAGCGGACCATACACATCTGTTATAGCATCAACTCCACCTTTAGAAATGTGCCCATCAATCACAAGAACAATTTCGTGTCTTCCACCACGACCAGCAGCTCTAACAAAAATATCCACGAGGCTTGTTGCCCCTAAGTGCGCGTGTCGCGCCTAGTATGCGGCACGCCCGCCGTTCGCTCACCCCATGCGTTTCTTTGATAAATGGGCACACACATCACGATCTGTTCCACGGTGATAAATATTCAATCGCCACAATGCGGCCATTGAGCGGTAGATCGGGAATGGCCCCGCGACGCCGCAGAATATCATGAATACGCAAAATCAGAGGGTTGAGTAATTCCACCTGAAGCCGGCCAAACGTCGCACCCAGCAAAAGCGCAATATGCTTCATGCGTTCCATGACCTCGGTTGCCGTAGCACGGCCTATGTCGTTCATTGGCAGACGATCCACCAACATTGCATGACGAATGCGCGCACGCAAATCATCGAGCACCAACTGTGACACATCAAACCGCGACGGCATTTCCAGTGGCTGTAAGCCTTTTGACCCCACAGCCTTTGGAATGATGGCACCCGGTACCAATTCGATCGTGGCCGGATTGATGACGCCGTCATCTTCGGCTTGCCATAGACCCGTCACCGCGATCGAGGCATTTTTTAAAATCAGCTCCACTACCTTGTTCGCCGTACGAATATCGGGGAGTGCTTTCATAATCGGTGACCGTCCGTATCCTTCACCCGGTGATTTCATCCACCGGAAATTAATATAAGGGGACTGTGTCACGTAGGCGTGATATATGACGCTGCGCGTATCTTCTGAAACAACCACCAGATCAAATTCATAACCCACGTCATGTTTGTTGCGTTTCGGCACAATACATTCCAAAATTTCAACGCGCCCATCATCGCTGCTTTCAATAATTTTGCGCAGATCGGGCGGAATCAAAACCCCGTTGTATCGTTGCGTCAATTGCGCGTCATTGAGATGCATGCGGCGATAAACATGGTTGAGCAAACCACCATCGCCCTCACCCAACATAACGTCATGCAGGGGAATTGCCGTGAATTCCACCGCCGATAATTTGCCGGGTGACGTTTCTTCGATTGCCAAACTCGCCGTACCTGCCACCACGAGATCGAGAAAACACTGATGCACTTCAACCAAGAAATTGGAATGATGCAAATGAGATTGCATGATTTTAGTGGTCTTCTCAAGAATAGGTGCGATTTTGGCAGCTTCGTCATCAGTCAAATCGCTCCCCGGGCGCAGTGCAAACCATGCCACAGACGGCGGTGTCAAAAACCCCAGCATCAATGACGATAATTCATCTGCGCAGTCCTGGGCTGTTGCATCAAACAATGACTCACCACGACGCGCGCCGTTGCCCAATGACGAAAATCCGTCACGCATCGGCAGCGCATAATCATAACAATCACGCCACAACGGCACCCATGCATCACGCACGACCCGCGCACGATCATAAAGTTGCCCAACATAGTGCGCCATATCCGAATGCACCGCATCATCCGCATGCATCTGTTGAGAATATTTTTGTGTCATGATTTTTCCTATCTCTATAAAGTCAAAATAAAAAAGCCCGAAACAACGGTCCGGACTTAGGGAAAATATAAATTTTATGATTTAAACGTGGAACTAATCGAGCATCACATTTATAAACACCGAAATCAAAAATTATGCATTCCTACTCCCCCAACAGGTTTTTGCGGGCGGGGCCGGCGGTAGCGGAGTCGGAAAGAAACCCGTTAAGCGTGGTCAGAACAGTCCCCATCAATCCGCGGGAGCGGCGCGCAATGCTCTCAGCACGGGTTTTGGCAAGCTCCACCGGATCGGCCTCAGTTTGTGAT
The DNA here is from genome assembly GCA_039808785.1 of Alphaproteobacteria bacterium. Lineage (GTDB taxonomy): Bacteria > Pseudomonadota > Alphaproteobacteria > Micavibrionales > Micavibrionaceae > UBA1573. The sequence continues at coordinate 13,882 of JBDHTT010000022.1, read as the reverse complement.
GTGCTGGTACCCGTGGTTGATCCTGTGGTTGATACCGTAGCGGTTGTGCTCGGGTAATAAACGATTTTCTGGGCCGCTGGGGCCTTGGGCCGTGAGGTTAATGATCCCATGATGTCCTCTGATGCGATAAAAGATATTGATATAATTGTGATGGAGTAATGATCAACGGGTGCCGTACACCCAATATGCGCTTCACCAGCTCCACACACGACAGGAAAATCGGTGGATAACAGCGAAGCAACGCCGGTGCCGGATACCCTTCAATCACGCGCAGTCCCTGAGCGCAAAACCAATTTTTTAGATCAAAATCGGTGGGAAGTTGCGGCACTGTGATTTGCACATGATGCGCCATCGGGTCAATCGCCACCCACTGCCCTCCAAGTCGCATTACCACAAAGCAATGACGAAACCCGCGTTTGAGCCATTTGAGCCACCAAAGATCCGTGTCATCACTGAACACCACCAATAAGGGCTCGATAGGTGTTTGATCATCTTTCGATAAAAAGGCATCATGCGGCATTTGCGCCGATGCATTAGCTGTCCGGTGCACAATTTTCTGCATCATCAAACGATGCAGCAGTCGATGCAAAATTGTTTTTAAATTCATGGTATCCCCCAAAATCATGCTTATTATTTATGTGTTAAATTGTGATGCGCTGGCCGTGACGCATGCACACGTCATGACGCAATTCATGACTTTATAAATTCCGCTACAATCCCGACAATCCGCGCCAATCATTTCGCGGCACGACAATTTTTTTGGCAATGAGAGCCTCGCCCAAAACCTCCATTGCCTCCGCCCAAATGGTCACTGCACGTTGTTCTTTCGCTTGACGCGGATCAGGCGATGCCAAACGCACACCGTAATGGCGCATCACTTTTAAATGATCAATCAATAATCGCCGGTTACGATGCAGGCGCTCCAACTCACGCAAAATGTCAACTGGCTCACAGGGGCGGACAAATGCCCCCTCCCCCGCTACGATTTGCGCACCATCGTTGCGCGCCGCCTGCGCCTGAATAAACCAAAACCACGCGGATTCAGCGCTATCAAACGGCACGATTTCGCCTGGTTCAATCGGTATTTCATTCCAATGGTCCAGCGGGTTGAGTTTGTGTCGTGCTGTTAACCCATGATAAGATGATTTGGTTTCACTGAGCGCTGATGGCGCAACAGCCGACGGAGCGATTGGTGCATAAGATGAATAAAGAGGATTGAAATGTGCAATATTTTCTGATATTGTATTCATTATGTTCTTTTCTTTTCCAGGATATGAGTCAATTAGCAGGTTATAAGAGTGCTATAAAGAGAACAATGATCAAACAGATTATTTTGTGCGATAAGGCCGCAGACCTGAATTCCAGATACAGTTGTTCTCTTTATGAAGATAAATATTTCATGTTTTGTTCCTATTGTCAAGGGTTTTTTGAAGAGAATTAAAAAAATTTATGATCTTTTGTTGAGTTATTAGTCATATCATCATAATTGGAATATTATTAATTTTTATTTCATAAATCACAAAATAGCAGTAACATTAAAAAACAAGCGGAGATTGCCCTTGGTCCGTGTGTGGTCAATATCTTCAATCCCCAGATAAAGCTGATAGGCATCGCTTTCCGGCTTGCCGCAATACTCCGTCCCGCGGTCGGTCAGAATCCGCGGCAAAGGCACGCCTTCACGATCAAAAAACGGCAGAACCGTCCCGTTGAGTGTACCCGCATGATAAGAGCATTTAGAGCATTTTGCGATTAAGTGGAAGCCGGTTAATCGTAACAAAATGCGACAAAACAAATAGTTAGACCGTCCAGACAATTAAGACTTTGATTACTGCGCGCGGGTTTCACCCACATCCACCAACGAGAGCTGGGCATCATCAACGATTGGCTGCGAAGGATAGGCCAGAACATACCAACGGTCATGAACCTGTTGAATATAGGCGATGATATCGTTGAAGTGTTTGAGCGGGTCGGGTTTAGACGGCGCCAAAGTGAGCGCAGAAAAAATCACCGTATAGAAACGATCCAAAAACACGGCATCCTCTCCCCCCTCCTCCAGATTCAAATTGGATTGCAGTGCCTCAAGAATATCAAAATTTTTCTGAATATAGGTGCACATCACATCGAGTTGGCCTTTTTCCCAATGATCGCGGGCGAATTTCGTGTTGCGCAACAATCCTTTATACAGCTCCACCACAATTTGCAGCGGAGTCAAATTTTCATCCGTTTTCTTTTGATAAGCTTGGGATGCTTTTTGATAAGGGTTATGCGCCATGATGGCTCCTTCTTTTAAAATTAATTTTTATTATTCTGGCTGTTCACAATGGCCTGAATTTGCGCCAAAATTGTTTGCGCCTGTGCCATCCTACTTTCAAATGCCGCATATTTGTCAATGAGTTTTTGTCGGTAATCCTCGGCACGCTCCAAAACCCGCGTTGACCGCGATTCCATCTGCGTGTTCTGGCTATCCAATGACACTTTTAAACTCTGTAAGCCGCCAGTCACAACATCCGAATCAAGATTAAGGCGGTTATTGATCAAATCCCCCAGCCCTTGAGTCATCGAAAAATTTACACTTGCACTGGTGGTGCCGACATAGGCAAAGGTCATACCTTCATACGCGGTTCCGGTTTTCCCCTTAATTTGTGCACCGCTAATGTCAAACAGGCTCGAATTCCCACCCACGGATACGGAGGTAATCGCCCCGCCGGAATAGGTGATATCAAGGGTAAAGGAGGCACTATTCACCCGTGAGGTATTTGCAGACATGCGAAAATTATCATTGTTCGATGTCGTACTGGTTTGAAACAGATTTTTGACCTCATCAAAATTATCAGCCAAAGCATCGCCCAACTTAGCGGAATCAATCACCAAATGGTTATTGCCGTCAATTGTAATGCCAATATCGCGCAAAGTTTGAATGGTTGAGGAAGATGAATTGTAATTGCCGGCCAAGAGCGATTGGATATCGCCACTCAGATTTTTCATGGTGAAATCACCAAACAAAACGGCATCGTCCGACACCGCGCCATCTGTCACCTTTTGGTTGGCGGTGATAAAATCGCGGAATGCGTTATAGGCATCAACAAAAGATTTGATGCTGCTTTCAATTTGGGCCGTGTCATTTTCAACATTGAGTGTAAGAGTCGTCCCCGGTTCGGAATTTTTAACCGTCAGACTCACACCATCAATTAAATCGTTAAAATTATTATCATCGCGCGTGATGGGGGTGCCGTCCAGGATAATTTGCGCCCCTTGAGCCTGTTGAATCTCATTCACAAAACCGCCGCCATTATCCAATACCCCCAAAGATTGCAAGACATCGGTGCCGGAAATATTGGTGACGTTAATGTCTTTGTTGGTTTGGGTACCGGTCAGAATTAACGCGTAACCGCTGGAGGATGTTTTGAGGACGCTGGCCCCCACCCCTGTCGTATCTTTTTGGGCATTGATCGCATCAGCCAGATCATTCAGCGACATACCCGATGTAACGTTGATGTTTGATGCGGTAGAGCCGGTCAAGCCGATATCAAAGGCACCCGTATATCCCAAGGCCGCAGTTGGGTCGGTGGTCGCACTACTTCCCATTACCTTATGAGCCTGGGCCTTATCCACGACCTCGAGTTCATAAATCCCCAGATCGGTTCCGGGATCGATGCTCACACTCACCAAGCTCTGCGGCGATGTCGAGCTGGAGGATGTCAAACTTCCCGTGCGGGCAGAAAACACCGAAGAATTAGTGGCCAGAATACTGTAATCTTTTTTGATATTGGTCAGCGAAGTTTGAATCGCTTGGGAGAGAGATTGCAGCTGACTATAACCGGCAATTTTTGCCGTGTTTTTAGAAATTCTGGTCTGCAAATTATCGGATTCCAGCTTTTTGGCATTATAGGCCGCCGTAATCAGGGAGGACGTATCAATCCCCGATGCGCCGCCAAAAAAGATGGTCCGATTACCAATGGTCGTTACACCGCTTGTTGTGGCCATGATTGGCTCCTAATTATTAAAATTCCACCTAAACTCAGAAAATATTGGGATTAAATCTTTAACCTGTTTAGGACAATGGGGAGATTAGCAAGTAATATGCCAAGCTCCCCACTCCTAAAACTCTAAATGTAACTCGTCTATCCTAAACGCTATTATCTAACGAGGGAGAGAAGAGAAGATTTCATCTGGTTCGCTTGGGACAGGGCGGCAATTGACGCTTCCGTCAAGACCTGTTTACTGACCAAATTGGTTTGTTCCGCGGCCAAATCCACATCCATAATAGTAGATTTAGCAGCTGATATGTTTTCAATAGAGGTGTCGATCACATCTCCGCGATATTGGAACCGTGAGAGCAAGGCACCAACAGTTGCGCGATAGGTGGAAATGTTATCGATAGCCGTATCAAGAGTGGTGTTGGCAGTAACGGCGTTAGCCTGAGTGTCAACAGCGGAACCGTTGGCGATGGTTGTAATGTTGACGGTTGATAAGTTGAGTGCGATCGTATCAGTACCTGACGTTCCAACTTGGAAGTTAAAGTTGAAACCACCGTCAATTACTCCGTCACCATTAAACTGCGTGTTAGTCCCAATAGCTTGAGCCTCAGTTAACAGTTGTTGATACTCCGTATTGATAAATCCCCGCGATGTTGCATCAACAGATCCAGAGTTTGACTGAACAGCCAATGCTTTCATACGCTGAAGAATATCACCAACACGAGACAACGCCCCATCAGCAGTTTGCAGTACAGACTGACCTTGAACAGCGTTAGTAGCGGCTTGTTTCAATGCCGTGACGTCAGACTGAAGGGCAGTTCCAACAGCGAGACCAGCAGCATCATCCGATGCACGAACGATACGAGAGCCGCTTGAAAGTTTTGCTAACGAAGCGCTTTGATCACGGGAGTTTCTATTGAGGTAGATAAGAGCTGAGTTGGCAGCTGTATTGGTTGCGATAACTGGCATGATTGAACTCCTTTCTAGAGTGGTTAAGTGCCATTTTCAAAATTCGAATTTCTTTCTGAAACTCGTCGGATCTCACAGTTTTTCTAAACGCTTGATCCTCAATTTATAAGCGTAAGAGTCATTTACTCCAACGGCTTATTGTTTTATCATAACCTGATAGTGGTTAACAAATTCTTTAAATCTCTTTTAATTTAATTCATATATTCCTGAAACTCTTATAACTTATTCAGCCATCCACAAGGATCTCAATCTTCCTATGACTCAAGCAAAAACTCCTGAAAATCCACTAAAATCGACGAACGAGCATTATGATTTGGGAATAAAAGCCCTTAAAAAGTCCAACCTGACTGAAGCTGAAGAACATTTTGCTGCAGCCATCGCCGCACGCGAAGATTTTGTGGCGGCCTGGATACAATTGGGAATTACATGGGATAAATCGAATCGTCTTCAGGAAGCGACAGATGCGTTTCAAATGGCTGTGCATCTTGAACCTCAAAACGTTGATGCGCTCTATAATTTGGGAATTGCTCTCTCCAAATCCGGGCATGAGGAAGAGGCCCTCAAATATTTTAGTGATGCAGCAACTAAGTCCGACACCCCTCAAATCGCAAAGCAATTAGGGATAACATATTACAACTCCAAAGACTATAAGAATGCGGCTTTTTTTCTTTTAAAAGCCTACATAAAATCGCCCAAAGACCCAGAAATCATTACTGTCCTGGCAACCTGCCTTATTCAAAATGACGAGACCACACAAGCAGTGCTTATGCTTAGAAATTTAATTCTAGATAACCCCAAAAATCATGTCTATGTTGAGCAATTCGTAAATAGTACAACAAGATGGGCACAAAAAGAATTTGACCCAAAAACAAAATCCGCCGTAGAAATTGCATTAAAATTTAACAATATAAGGCACAAGAATTTATCAAACCTTTGGGGAAACCTCTTACTCAAAGATCCTGAATTTGCATTATTAAAAAACGCAGAAGGTAAGTATTTTGAAGAAAATGAAGTAAATCGTGAAAATCTTTTTAAAGTTTTTAAATCTGATTTTCTCCTTCTGGGGCTGTCCTCAATACAGGTAACCAACGCATTTTTTGAGTCCATTTTTACAAAAATTCGAAAGTATTTCCTTACCCACTGGAATGAATCTAGTTCTTGGCCGCGCGAAGCGCTCCATTTCCTTATGGCTCTTGGCATTCAATGTTTTTACAATGACTATGTCTATTTTCAGGAGCCGGTTGAAAAAGAGGCGCTCTCCAGCCTCTCAACTCATCTTCGCCGCCTCATCCCCGCGCAAAAAAACCTTTCCGAAAACGACACAAAACTCCTTGCCCTGCTCAGCTGCTATCAACCGCTGTATGAGATGGATTTCCTAAGCAAAAAGCCAGCCTTGCCCCCTGCCCTCAAAAAATCCGCGCACCTATGGTTGCGCGTGCAATATCTTAATCCCTTGGCTGAACGCGCGCTCATCCCTACCATTCCCAGCTTTACCAAAATTGAGGATAAAACCTCACTGGATGTTCAAAAAATGTATGAACAACGCCCCTACCCGCGTTGGACAAGTCTGGGAAGTGCAAAAACCTCGCAGCATTTGCGCGATATCAGTGAAAATTTGGACATTCTGGTGGCGGGGTGCGGCACAGGGCAAGAGCCGTGTTTATATGCCAATCTCCTGCCGCACGCACGCATCACTGCGATTGACCTCTCACGCTCCAGCATCGCCTATGGCCTGCGCATGGCGGAAGAACTAGGGTTCCGCGACCGCATCCGTTTTTTACATGGCGATTTAATGAAGGTGGCAGAACTCAACCAACAATTTGACTATGTTGTCAGTTCAGGCGTCCTGCACCATTTAAAAGAGCCGGAGAAAGGCTTTGCCGCCATTCTTTCCACTCTCAAACCGACGGGTAAGATGAGCATTATGCTTTACTCAAAAATCGCCCGTGATAAATTGCTTAATGCTGCGATTAGTTACATTCACGAAAAAAAATACACATCATCTGAAGACGACATTCGTCAGTTTCGTCAGGACATACTTAAGATGCCCACGAGTGACCCTCGGGCCTGGTGTGCACAAACTGGGGATTTCTTTAGCTTATATGAATGCAATGATTTATTGTTTCACGTGCAGGAACATCGCTATACGTTCCCAATGATCGGGGATATGGCCCATCGCCATGACATGAAAATTTTCCATGTGGGGCTCTCGCCGCAGCGGCGCAAGGAATTCGCGCAAGAATTTCCCGAAGGAAAGATCACCGACATGGCAACCATGAATCAATTCGAACTCAATCACCCCGAGGCCTTTGGCGAGATGTATAAAATCTACCTCACACGCTCCGCCAACACCGCCCCGCACCCGCTTGATCAATTAATTGAAATCGGGGCGGTATAATCCAATATCTCCGACCAGCTGTGAAGCACGACATCGGCCCCTTCGCGGAGCAACCAATAACGAGCCTCGTCCACTTTGTGCGCCACCGCCGTAATGCCGATGACATGCATTCCTGCGGCTTTGCCGGCGCGAACGCCACTGGTGGAATCCTCAATCACCAGGGCCTCATGCGCAGCGACACCACAAGTTTCAGCCGCCAACAAGAATAAATCGGGGGCCGGTTTGCCGCGATCCACCATTTCGCGCGTAAAAATATAATCCTCCCCAAATAAATCCAAAAGCCCCATATTTTTCAACGATCTGGTCACATTGGCCCGTTCACCGTTTGACGCCACGCAAATTTTGCATGTGCGCGCGAGTGCTTTCACAGCGTCAATCGCGCCCGGTATGGCAAAGGATGCATGCTCGGTCAATGCAGCGACATCCTTCACAAACTGGTCCAAAAAATCATGGGGGAGAGTGATATTATTTTCCCGCTCCACCAAATCTTTGATGGCCGGCTCCGCCAGTCCCACAAAATTTTTCAAACAATAATCCAGCGTATATTGAGGGAATCCAAGGCGCTCCAGTACATTGGATGTTGCCTGATTATTCGGAATTTCCGTCGCCGCCAAAGTGCCGTCATGATCAAAAATCACTAACTTTATATCTGATAAATTCATATCTTTGTTTGTTTTCTGATTGAAATCGTTGTTGTTGAATTAGTCCTCTATGATAATTTTTGGCGCAGCTTTTTGCTGCTCCTTCCCTTGATCCAAAGCGCGCAAAATATTTTCAGCGATTTTAATAAAGCTTTCGGCTTGCGGTGAGTGTGGTTCCGCCACCGTGACGGGTGTGCCGAGGTCCGAAAATTCACGGATTTTGGCGTGGAGCGGCACCTCTCCCAAAAACGGGACATTGAGCTTTTCTGCTTCTTTGCTAGCCCCTTGCGCACCAAAAATATCTTCGCGGTGACCGCAAGACGGGCAGATAAAATAGGACATATTTTCCACGATCCCCAGAATCGGCACCGCCACTTTTTTAAACATCTCTAGCCCCTTGCGCGCATCAATTAACGCGATATCTTGGGGCGTGGACACCACCACCGCGCCAGAGAGCGGAATTTTTTGCGCAATCGTCAAATGAATATCGCCTGTGCCGGGCGGCATATCGAGCACCAAAATATCAAGCCCCGACCAATCAACATCGCGCACCATCTGCAGCAAAGCTGACTGCACCATCGGCCCGCGCCAGATCATCGGCGTGGTTTCATCCACCATAAACCCAATCGACATGAGCTTAAGCCCGTGAGCCTCAATCGGTGCAATTTTGTGTGAGGCTTCCCCACCGGATGTTTGAGAATGACCTGCCGAATCACCAGTTTGTAACCGCGCCTGCGCCACACCCGCAAGGCGTGGAATGGACGGCCCGTAAATATCTGAATCGAGTACCCCCACATGCTTACCCAATCGTGCCAATGCCAATGCAAGATTGATCGCAACCGTGGATTTCCCAACACCCCCTTTGCCCGATGACACCGCGATAATGTGGGGAACAGGCGGCATTTTGTTTATCAAATCAGTATTTTTATTTCCCTGGCTTTGATCAGTCGGGTTGCGATCTAGATTATGAGTCTGCGGAGGTACCCCACCCGTTATCACTGCTGTTACTTTGGAAATGCCCGTAATTTTAGAAATCTCACGATCAATTTCAGCCCGCATTGTCTCTTCTTGACCGCTGTTGACTTGGGAGGAATTTTCGGATTTTAGAATCAAAAATGCTGCCCCACTTGAGGTAATCTGGACGTCCTCCAAAGTGAAATCAGGAGCCGATTTTTCAAGTACGAACCGCGCAGTCTGCGCGACAAACTCTCGCAATTCATGATTATTTGAGATATGCAAAGATGCTTGGGATGAAGCATAGTGCCCCCGTAACAAAAATTTGAAAAAAGAGAACATTTTTTCTCCAATACAGGTTGTTTTTGGTAAAAAAATCTTTAGAGTTTAACGATGATCAAATCAAGTTGAAAAGCGGCATCATGTCGCTATATATATTTGATGATAGTTTTTATATATAGGATTTCAAATCTATGCCGAGTGATGACGACAACAAACTTCCTCCCCGCAAAAATCCTTGGGCCCAAGGTGGTGCAAATGGCCGTGGCGAAAAGAATTATGGTGGATCATCGGATCCATCGGATGAGTCTCCACGCGACACAGGCCGACATGGTCGCTCGCGCGGCCCCTATGATCAATCGGATCGCTTGGATGAAGACGGACTTGATCAAATTTTTCAAAAAATTAAGTCGCAGTTTGGCGGATTCGAACAACGCAGCCATGGAAATTTGCCGCGCCTGATTAGTATCGGAGTCTTGATTTTGATGGTGATCTGGCTACTCAGCGGGATTTATTTTATCCAACCCAACCAAAACGGCGTTGTGCTGACCTTTGGTAAATATGCGCGCACCGATGAAACGCCGGGGGCCAAATGGCGCATTCCGTGGCCGATCCAAAGCGTTGAAATTGTTGATGTCACCACCGAACGGCGCATCCATATCGGTGACGGCAATGATGATATGGGCGCGCGGCGCAATAATTATGCCGCTGCGCAACCTGAGAGTCTCATGCTCACCGGTGATGAGAACATGGTTGATATAAATTTTGTTGTATTGTGGCGCGTTCAGAATGCCAAGGATTTTATCTTTTCCATTCGTGACCCCGAAGACACAATTCAAATGGTTGCCGCCAGCACGATGCGTGAGATTATCGGGCAAACCGATATCCAACCCGCTCTGACCGATGCACGCACCAAAATCCAATCGGATGCCAAGATTTTGATGCAAAAAATTCTGGATGAATATCACGCGGGTGTGACGATTAATAACGTGCAGCTGCAAAAGGTTGACCCGCCGGCTTTGGTGGTTGATGCCTTTAACGAAGTGCAACGCGCGCGGCAGAAAAAAGAGGAACTCAAAAACCTCGCCGAAGCGTACCGTAACGATATTATCCCCCGCGCAAAGGGGGAGGCCGAGCGGCTGCGTCAGGACGCTGAAGCCTATAAGCAAGAGGTTGTAAGCCGCGCAACGGGCGACGCCAAACGTTTTAGCGAGATTTATACCTCCTATAAAAACGCCAAGGATGTCACCACCGAACGCATGTATTTGGAAACATTGGAACAGGTGTTGAAAAACGCCAATACGATTGTCATGGGCTCGCAATCCGGCTCTAATCTTTTGCCGCTGCTCTCTCTTGACCAAAAAAAATCGGCAATTCATGAGGTCCAAAAATGAATGAAGGAAAAATTCTGATCTTGCTCACCGTTATTCTGGTGGCATTTGTGGCGATTCACTCGGCATTCTTTGTGGTGCGTGAAGATCAACAGGCCATGGTCCTGCGCTTTGGTGACCCGAAACGCCAGATTACCGCGCCGGGGCTCTATTTTAAACTGCCGTTGATTGATGAGGCGCGCTATTTCGAAAAACGCATTTTGAATGTTGACCCGCCGGCCGAGGAAGTCTTGCTTGCCGATCAAAAACGCTTGGTGGTGGATTCATTTGCGCGCTATCGCATTACCAATATGCTCAAATTCCTGCAATCGATGAATAGTGAAGATGCCGCGCAGCAACGGCTCCACACCATTATCAACTCTGCCCTACGTTCCGAACTCGGGAAAACCACGTTGAGCAATATTCTCTCCATCAAACGTGATCAAGTGATGGAAGATATTCAAAAGCAAGTCAACCAGGAAGCCATTCGCTTTGGCATCGAAGTGGTGGATGTGCGCATCGTGCGCGCCGATTTGCCTGAACAGGTGACTCAGGCGACCTTTGACCGTATGCGGTCAGAACGGGAGCGCGAAGCCAAGGAAGCCCGCGCGGAAGGGGAGCAACTCTCGATCGAAATTCGCTCCAAAGCCGATAAGGAACGGACCATTCTACTTGCCGAAGCCAAACGCGACGCCGAAATCCTGCGCGGGGAAGGTGATGGAAAGGCGATTGATATCTACGCCGAAGCCTTTGGCCAGGATCCGAAATTCTATGCGTTTTACCGCTCGTTAGAGGCTTATAAAAAATCCATCGGCAGTCCTGGAACCACCCTTATTTTGGATCCAAACTCCGACTTCCTGAAATATTTCAAAAATAAATTGGCGGAGTAAAGAAAGTTTCCATTAAAACCAACCCGTAACCCCGTAAAAGAAAAAGTCGAATGAATGAGACTTTTTCGCATATGCGGGGTCCGGAGAGTGTGCTGTGACCCCGTGTCAAGCACGGGGTTTCGAGACATGACGGTGACAGGGGGCGGTAACAAGGGGCGGTGACAGGGATTGAGATTAAAAATCTTGATCAATTTGCTCTAACAACGATAAAATCGCGGCGCAGCTTTCAAGGGTCGGATGACTAACTTCCAACAAGTGTGGCGCATAATGGCGGTGAAACTCTCGCAAGATTACGGCGTCATCCACACGCAAATCATAGCCGAATTGGTGAAGCAATTTAAAAAATTCCGCCGGATGGTCATATAGGTCTTGTACGCTTTTGTGGGCGGCTTGCTCTCCGCTATGCGCGTGTTGAGTCACCTTTTGCGGCATAATCCCTAATCCGCGTGCCGCCAGAATATCCCACGGAAAATGCTCACCCGGATCAATTTTTCGCCCCGGTGCAATGTCGGAATGCCCCAGAATATGATGCGGCGGAATGTGATGACGCGCCACAATTCCCCCCAATAATTCCACCAATTGATCAATCTGAACCGGTAAGAAACTCGGCAGTGGCTCGGTCTTTCCGCTGTTTCCAAATCTATGTCCCCTATTCCAGATTTCAATCCCGATGGATGCCGAATTCATATCTTCAATCCCACGCCAATAGGATTTTCCGGCATGCCACGCCCGCGCCGCTTCCTCAACAAATTGTATCACCTCGCCTGTTTCATCAATCATATAATGACACGACAAACGACCATATCCATCACTCGGTGCGGGATCACAGAACCTCCGCGCGGCTTCATCCGCTGTATCTGTTCCGGTGTAATGCAAAATGATATAGGATGGGGCCGCTCCCCCTGGTTGCCCCCCTGATGGCTCCCCAGATACCCCCCCTGCCCTGTCATCAAAATTAGGGGAAGGCATCGCACGAATCACCATAAACCGACCTTACATGATTATTGATTAGAGGCGGATTTAATCAATCCGTTACGGCGCATTGCGCTGATGACTTTGAGTTTATAAGGCTGCCCCTTGCTTGGTGTGCGGGAATGATAATGGGCGATAGCCTGAGAGAGTGATTGCGTTTCATCCATATGGCTGCGCAAAATCCACGCCGCAACCCCCATATTAGTACACGCATCATCACGTACCCACCGCGCGGCCGTCAATTGATCGACACCCCAATATTGCGCCAATTGCGGAAGCCAAATTGTATTAATCTGCATTGGACCCAAATCATAGGACCCGTTCACATTGCGCACTTGTTGCCCGATTTTGCCGCCTTCGACCTGTAAAATCCCCACCATTACGGCGGGCGGTACCGAATAAGTCTGGGCGGCCAACATCAAACAGGCTGCTAAAATTTTACCCATTACGTCCTCTTTTTATCACCTGCCGAAACCGCCTGCCGAAACCAGTTGATGCGATTCCAAGAAAGTTCCAATAACTATACAGGTTTTAATAAAAAATTCCTAATTTTTCTTTACGAAGAACGACATGGGATTGCCAGATTTGGCCGGCGCGGACGAAGCGGTGGAGGCTGGCTCAGCTGCGTTTCCAACACTTGCTGCCCCCCCGTCTTTGGGTTTGACGAACATGGATAGCGGTGAGGAAGATTGTTTATTTTCCGGAGTCATACTCTTACCCCCCGAATCACCACCAGAGCCAGACTGGGAATCCCCTCCGGTTTCATCGCCTTTTCCACCGCGATCCTTAAGGTTTTCAATACTCACCCCGGGAATGAGTGTGGATCCCAACACCTCAATCATCTGAATGCGCAGAATAAAGGCCTGCCACAGGCTGGTCATCGCAGGGGCCATGCCTTGGCGTGATTGCTCTTCAGTTGCCATTAATTTCGCCATCTCCGCAAAGTGGCATTGGCTATAGATCGAGGCCACGATGCGCAGCAATGCGAGGTCGGCCTTGGCCACCGCCACATCATCAATCATCGCGGAGAACATGCGGGTACGCAAGACTTTGGCTTCACGCACCAGACGGTCCGCCACATCCTGCACCAACCGTTTTTCGGGCACACCGAAAGAATAGGACATCACCGAATTCACCGCGGGCATCATCGCACTGATATAAAGAATCGTTAATTGCGCCGGGTCACTGGGGGCAAAATCATTGTCAATGCGCGACATACGGCCCGTGGCGTCCGCCGCCGGGGTAAAGCCGTCAGCATAGCTGATCACGGCATTGAGCGCATCCGTCACGCGGGTAATTTCGGCATCACTCGGCGCGCGCCCCGCCAAGCGGTAAATATTGGCAATCAATGGCGAGGCCAGCGACGTCAAAGCCAAACGCAGCGAATCCGCCTCATTTTCCGGCAAGTTCAAATCGACATATTGACCGAGCG
>JBDHTT010000021.1:0-17099 GCA_039808785.1 Alphaproteobacteria bacterium | reverse complement strand
CATGGCCGGATATCCTCATCACCGCGGGCCGCAAAGCCATTGCCGCCAGCCGCTATATCAAAAAACTCAGTCCCCATAGCTTTACGGTGCATCTTCAGGACCCGAAAATATCCCCGGCGCAATTTGATTTGGTTGCGGTGCCGCGCCATGATCGGTTGCGGGGCGAAAATGTGGTGGTGACAACCGCCAACCCCAATAAAATTACGGCGGATGTTTTGGCGGCGGCCAGGGCAGAATTTGCGGGCATATTCGCCCCCCTGCCCGGCCCGCGAATCGGGGTTTTGATCGGCGGAGCCACCAAAAAATCAGCCCCAACCGCCAAAAACATCGATATTTTATTAAAAACCCTTCGGCAACTGAAGGCAACCCATAGTTTGATGATCACCACATCACGGCGCACAGGCGCGGAATTAACAGAAAAACTGGAAGCCGCGCTGAGCTCCACTCTCACCGGGTCATACCCTATTTTTTTCTATAATGCACATCGCGACACTAGCCGAATCAATGGTCAGGAAATCGAGTCGGACAACCCTTATCTCGGCATTCTGGCTTGGGCAGATGTGATGATCGCAACCAACGACAGCACCTCAATGCTTTCCGAAGCCGCGACCAGTGGCACTAGTAGTTATGTCATACCGTTTGTTGGGGCAACTCCACGCCAATCTCAACTGATCAAAAACCTGACGGATTACGGGGCTTTACGGGGGGTTAACGAATTGTCGGCGGCCATTTCCGCCGGCGCGTTAGAGTCTTGGGATTTTCCCCCGCTTCAGGACGCGGCCCAAGTTGCGAATCAAGTTGCGAATCAAGTTGCGGCACAGATTCGGAAAATATGCTTATGAAATATTACCAAAATGTTTCACGTGAAACATTTTATAAACAAAAATCGATCATAAATGGCTTATTCATGAGCAACCCACTCAAAGCATAAACATTACCATTAACAATGATGATTATTATAATAAAATTTTAATTGTAAAAATTTTATGGGATTTTATAAATTTTTGCTTAGCTTCCACAAAAGTAAATTGAGACCAAAGTAATATAATTACAAATGATAAAAATTTTATAACTCAAAATTATAACTTAATTACAATCCTGTTGCAAAATTGCTATTTTTTGCCACATTTACAATGCCAAATAATTATTTTAATTTGCCAAGCGGAAATATTTATGATTTTATTAATAATTATTTGACAAATGGATCATTGTTTAACATAATTTATGAGTTACTTTGTATTTTGGAGGTTAAAATGGAGCCACAGGGCGACTTAGCGAGAGCATGGTTTAGTGGTAATATAACTAGATTCGAGGAAGCAGTAGGCGCTTGGGGGCAAAGAGAGAGTACCGGAAGGCCTGACGCTCCTGATTTTACGCATCAAATGTCTCTGGAAGCTTTAAAGAGCGCATTTAGAAATGCATTATTAAGAAGTGATAGCACTGCGGAAGCTATCATAAGAGGCGTGCAAGTAGCAACTGAAGGTTATAGTCTAATTGATAGGCTTGTAGCATATGAAGAATTAGAGCGAATCATGCGAGTCGCCTTTTCAGGCGGTAAAGGTCACTGCCCTTTGTCTCGAGCAGACAGAGCAAAGTTAAGGCAGCACATATGGTCCTCCATTGCTCAAGCAACAGCCCCAAAACTTGTTATTAAATAGTAAAAATTTGCCGTAACATTATAGCTAAATCTGGAATTATTTAGACAAATGTCATCCCCGACGAAGGAGGCAAAGCCGACTGCGGTTCGGGGGTCCGGATTATGAGTGCAGCTTCGCTGTACAAGACACCGATATCCCCGCCGTATGAACAAGCCTTCGGCATATCGAGGGGATAACGGAATATTTATGGGCGTGCCTATAATAGTATTGCCAAACCAATTATTTCCCAGATGATATGTTCAACCCCTTTAACACCGCGAAGGGGTTGTCGTGGGTGGCGGCTTCGGCAGTATAGACTCTGGGTTCTGATTTTTTGTGGGATGAGTCGTGCTTGCGATCGAAACGGTCCGATTTCTTGGATGCAAAATCGCGATCCTGATGCCCGCGTTCGGCCCTATCCGCCTTGGGCTTGGGTTTGCTCTCGCCCTTGTGATGTTCGGCTCCGTTAGCTGAATCCTCCGCAGGGTCAAATTTTTTCCCAAATTTTTGCCCCGGTTTCTGTCCCTTTGCCGCATAACGTTCGGGCGGAAAAGCCCCGGAAAACTTATCGGGTTTTGAGAATTTTTTGGATGGCGCGGAATCATTATTTTGCGCCCCATTCCCCCCGTTTTCAGCGTTGTTCGCATCATGCGGTTGCGCGCGATGCGGGTCGATAGAGCGGGACCCATGCGCATGCGGGCCGTGAGCATGTGGGCCATGACGGCGCGGTCCGCCATGATGTTTGCGCCCCCCCTCCCTGTCGCCGTCCCTGCGGGGTGCCCCGTTACGGGCGGGCGCATAGGCCTTTCCCCGCCGCAAAACAAAGAAATCCAATTCCGGTTTTTTGGGCAGGATTTTTTTGGGTTTTTCGGTGGCCTCAGTGGTCGTGGCCTCCGTGATCTCTGCCGTGACGGTCGACGCCATAGGTTGCTCAGGGGAGAGCGACTCAGGCTCCGCACTCACGGCTGCCGGAGGCGGATCATCAAACAAACTCATTTGTTGCGGGGCTATTGACGGGGCTGCTAGAGCCACGGACTCAGGAGCCACAGTCTCTGAAGTCACAGACTCCGGAGCCAGAGACTCAAGAACCGCCGCGCCCTCTCCCACTCCGCCGGACGCATCATCAGACTCATTTTTAGACTCGTCTTGAGGGGTTGGCGTATTGAGCGCGGCGGGTGCACCCTCCATCTGGGGCGCAGAGTTTTCAAGCCGCTTATGACCCAAAGCCTCAAGAATTGCATAAAGATCAGCAATGGGGCATCCAATCCATTCGGCCATCATGTGCTTGGCCTGGAATTTTCCATCCTTGGCACCATCGTAAATCGCATTAATCACGCGGTCGAGCATATCAATGCGAATGGCCCGCGGACCATAGAGCGGATAGCCAATGGCGCGATAAAATTCGGTTAAATCCGCGGCGCGATCCGGCTCCACCAACATCGACATCGCGCCATCCTTCGGGAGCGGCGCAGGCAAAGCGCGGTCGTGATAAAGACTCCAGAGCAACCCGCGCAAACGCACCGCCGCCGGTTTATTCAGTTCGCCCAAGAAAATCAGCACCGGCCCCATGCGCAATTTTTTATCACGCAAAATTTTGCGCATATCGGCATCCAATTCCGCAATCGCCGATTCGTTGTCCAAACGCGGCGAAATGCCCATGCCGTCAAAAACTTTTAAAAAGATTGATTTCACGCATTCCGGCAATGGCGGCGTATCGGGATTTTCATTGATATTGATCAGGTTAAACAAGGGTTGCAGCACGGTGTAAATATGCGCCTTAAGCCAAGTTCCGAGGAATTCCTGAACCGCCGCGCGGTCTTCGCTGCCGCAATCAAATTCCGACAACAGCTCCGCCTGCGGTTGAAGCATTGAGCCACCCTTGATCACCCGCGCAATCACACTGCCGGGAAGCGGATTGGTGGAATCCGGTTGATAGAAAATCTGGCCAAGATCATTCAGTGTGAATTGCTTAGGAATTGCGGAGAGAATCATGATTACCCGTTGTTCAACTTTTACCAAAAACCACGCTTTACCAGATAAAACCGCCGCAATGCAAGCGTAATGTTAATCTTGTTTGCCATCCACACCCGCAAATGCCAAGGTGCAATTGGTGCCACCGAACCCAAAACTGTTGGACAGGATGGTTTTATGCAGGAAATTATCAATCCGTTCGCGCACAATCGGCATTTTCGCCGCCAGATCATCCAGACATTCGATATTGATGCTCGGGGCAATGAATTTATGTTTGAGCATGAGGAGAGAGTAAATAGCCTCCTGCACGCCTGTCGCCCCGAGAGAGTGCCCCGTCATCGATTTGGTGGAACTGATTTTGGGAATTTCCTCCCCACGTTCGGCGAAAACTTTTTCAATCGCCTCAAGTTCCTTAGTATCTCCCACCGGCGTGCTGGTGCCGTGGGCGTTGATATAGCTCACCGGTTCGGTGCAGCCCGCAAGGGCTTGCTTCATACAACGCATCGCGCCTTCGCCATTGGGGGCCACCATGTCGGCCCCGTCGGATGTCGCGCCATAGCCCACAATTTCGCCATAAATCTGTGCGCCGCGAGCCTTGGCGTGTTCGTAATCTTCCAACACCACCATGCCGCCGCCGCCCGCAATCACGAATCCGTCACGGTTGGCATCATAGGGGCGCGAAGCTTTTTCAGGGGTTTCGTTATATTTTGACGACATCGCGCCCATGCCGTCGAATAGGACAGAGAGCGTCCAATCCAGCTCTTCCCCTCCGCCAGCAAACATCACATCTTGTTTGCCCATGGCGATGAGTTCCGCCGCGTTGCCGATGCAGTGCGCCGAGGTCGAACAGGCCGATGAAATCGTGTAATTGACACCCTTAATTTCATAGTCGGTGCAAATATTCGCGGAAGTGGTTGAGGACATGCATCTCGGCACCATAAACGGGCCAACCTTCTTGGGGCCTGATTCGAGTGTGATGCGCGCGGCTTCAACCAAATTGCGTGTGGATGGACCGCCCGACCCGACAATCGCCCCAGTGCGTTCATGGCTGATTTCCTTTTTCTCAAGGCCCGCATCGGCAATTGCCTGTTGCATCGCCAAATGCGCATAGGCCGCAGCATCGCCCATAAATCTAAGCAACCGGCGATCAATCAAATCCGCCAAATTAATTTTGGGAAGGCCAAACACCTGGGACCGAAAGCCCTTGGCGGCATAATCGGCGGCAAAGCTGATGCCCGACTTACCCTCTTTCAAAGATTGCAAAACTTCGTGCAACGAATTCCCAATGCACGAGATAATCCCCATCCCGGTGACCACTACGCGCCGTGTCTTAATCGTTTCAATGAGAGCCATGCGGCTTTGCCCTTTCTGTATGTGACATCATTGGAATGATGATGAATCATATATTCCAACTGAACACCCACTTCATACCAAGGTTAACGCCGAATGGAAAGAGCAAAATGATCAAAAAGCCAACGCCGCAGGTGAAAGAATGAACAGGTTCTCACAGAGAGCGCGGATTTTCAAACAATCCCACACGCAAATCCTTGGCTTCATAGATCACGGCCCCGTCCGCTAAGACGCGGCCATCAGCTATACCTAACACCAATGATCTATTGATCACGCGCTTAATGTCAAGTTGATAGGTCACAAGTTTCGTTTCAGGCAAAACTTGGCCGGTGAATTTGAGTTCGCCCAACCCCAATGCCCGCCCCGATCCCGACGCACCGGTCCAGCCCAAATAAAATCCCAATAACTGCCACAACGCATCAAGCCCAAGGCAGCCGGGCATTACCGGGTCCCCTTCAAAATGGCACTTAAAAAACCACAAATCCGGCTTGATATCAAATTCAGCCGTAAGCAATCCCTTGTCATAGGCCCCGCCGCTTAAGGAAATCTGCGGGATTCGGTCAAACATCAACATGGGCGGCAACGGCAATTTGGCATTGCCGGGCCCGAACAGCCGTCCATGACCGCACTCAATCAACTCCTCATAAGAATAGCGAGATTGCGGATGGAAACCTGAGTCAGGATATTGTTTTAATACGGTTGTCATGCTGTCTTATACCCCATTTCGATGTTGACTACAAATAATAACCACAGCCCTGACGAGGCGAAATGATTCGCCGAACTTCATTCAAACTGTCTATCCTTCATACATGTATTTCGAAATATTTTCAATAATTTTATGAGATTTATACCAAATTTATCGCCCCCTTAACCGCTCAAAGACCGACTAAAGGGACAATAAAAATAAGCGATTTATGATTCTCTCTGTTCTTAAGCCGATTTACGGGACCTCAGAGACTCTGCGGTATCACTGCCAATATCTGCGCCGGCATCTTCTGGGCTGTAATGAGCCTCAGCCTCCTCCATCGCGTCATCCGGCCCTACCAGCATTGAATTAGCCACGATGCCCGATTGCTGTAGAATCGCTGCTTCTAACTTTTTCGCCGCATCGGGATTATCGCGCAAATAACGTTTAGCATTTTCACGACCCTGGCCGATACGTTGGCCATCATAGGAATACCACGCACCCGATTTTTCAACCAGATTAGCCGCCACACCGAGGTCAATCATTTCACCAAATTTTGAGATTCCCTCACCGTACATAATATCAAATTTCACTTCACGGAACGGAGGTGCCATTTTATTTTTGACAACCTTAACCCGAGTTTCATTACCCACCACCTGCTCTTTTTCTTTGATTGCACCGATACGACGAATATCAATCCGCACGGACGCGTAGAATTTGAGCGCATTTCCACCGGTTGTGGTTTCTGGCGACCCATAGGACACCCCGATTTTCATCCGAATTTGGTTAATGAAAATGACCACCGTCCGTGATCGCGAAATAGACCCCGTAAGCTTGCGCAAAGCTTGCGACATCAAGCGCGCCTGAAGCCCCATATGACTGTCGCCCATCTCACCTTCCAATTCAGCCTTTGGCACAAGAGCCGCAACCGAATCAATCACCAGCACATCCAGCGCACTGGAACGTACCAGCATATCAGCGATTTCAAGTGCTTGTTCGCCCGTGTCGGGTTGAGAGATCAGCAAATTATCAATATCACACCCGAGTTTTTTAGCGTAACCAGGATCCAGCGCATGCTCGGCATCCACAATCGCACAGGTACCACCCGTCTTTTGTGCTTCGGCAATAATTTGTAAGGCCAAAGTCGTTTTCCCGGATGATTCTGGCCCAAATATTTCAATAATTCGCCCGCGTGGCACACCGCCGATTCCAAGCGCAACATCCAACCCCAGAGACCCGGTAGAAATAGCCTCAATTTCCAATTTTTCATTCTTACCATTTAATTGCATAATAGTGCCTTTACCAAAGGCTTTTTCAATTTGCGCCAAGGCGGCATGGAGTGCCTGAGCCTTATTTTTATCGGCTTCGCCTTTTGCGTCGAGAGCCTTATCTTTTGAAGAGGAGAGAGCCATAATGTTCCTTTCACTAGCTTTTTGAATTGCAATTTTAGTGTACTATCTCGGTTCCCGTAGAATGTAGTATCGTAGCTCGTGCCACTTGCTATATGACGTGCTAATCATAATTAACTCGTGCCCGACCTGTAAATCATTCTTAGATTTCTTTGTTGATTTATCCCTATTTTTTTGAGCTGATTCATAATTATTGGGCCTTAATTAACTAATCCCCAAGCCCTTTAATCAATCTTTCTTTAGGTAATGTGCATTATTTGTTCCTACGTGTCAATCACCATTTTGCTTTTCTTTTTTACTTTTCTATCTGGCTGCGTTCCCATCTCAGAGCACTGTCAATGATTGTTCCAAGATCATTCAGGTGAGGTTGCCACCCGGTATCTTTTTGTAATCGCTCACTATTGGCGATGAGGGCCGCCGGATCCCCTGCCCTGCGCGGTGCCATAATTTTATTGAGGGTGCAACCCGCAACTTTTTCCACCGCCTGAGCGACTTCACGGACTGAAAACCCGCGCCCATAGCCGCAATTATAAATTTTGTTCACACTGCCCTTGATCATCTGTTGGTAAACCAATAAATGCGCGTTGGCCAGATCGCTCACGTGAATATAATCGCGGATGCAGGTGCCGTCATGCGTATCGTAATCCGTGCCGAAAATCACAATCTCAGGCCGCAGACCAAGTGCCGTTTGACAAGCCACCTTAATCAAATGCGTAGCGTCTTTTTTGACCTGCCCCGTGCGTCCTTTTGGGTCCGCGCCCGCCACATTAAAATAGCGCAAAATCGCGTAATTCATACCATGCGCCATGGACACATCACGCAGCATCATTTCCGTGATTAATTTTGAACTTGCGTACGGGTTTTCGGGATGGGTGGGCGTGTCCTCGCTCATCAACTGGTTTTTATTATTGCCATACACCGAAGCCGTGGAGGAAAATATAAAATTTCTCACCCCGTTTTGAACGCATTGAGTGAGTAAATTCAGGCTCACCACGCTGTTATTTTGGTAATATTTTAGCGGGTTTTCAACCGATTCCGGCACCACGATTGAGCCTGCGAAATGGAGCACCCCATCAATTTTATGAGTTTTGAAAACCGCATTCATCGCATTTTGGTCGCCCACGTTGATCTGATAAAACTGAACATGGGGTGGCAACGATCCTAGCGATCCAGTGGACAAATCATCCGCCACAATCACGTCATACCCGGCGTCCAAAAATTCATAGACTGCGTGCGAACCGATATATCCTGCACCGCCGGTGATGAGTATGGTCATGACATTACCCTTTTTTAAATTTTTAACGATTCAATCACAGCATCATAATGTGCCAAGGTACGAGAAATTGAGAATTTTTCAATGCAAATTTGACGCGCCCGCGCGCCCATTTGTGCGCGGTCTTGGGGGGACATATCCAACATTTCCTGCATAGCTCGGCTAAGGCTTTCCACAGATTTTATTTCCACCAATAAGCCATTTTCGCGATCAATTACAATATCACGACAACCAGGTGCATCGGTTGTGATCAGGGGCTTTGCCATGCTGCCGGCTTCCAAAAGAGTCAACGGGATTCCCTCCCGATAGCTCGGCAAGACGCATGTATCACACAGAGCCAGAAATGCCCGCACGTCGTGTGTAAAGCCCTGATATTCCACGCCGCAGCTATCGCATAGATCCTTCAGTTCCGGTTGTGTCAGGGAGGATGGATTCCCCGGGTCGATAGAGCCCAAAACTATAGCATGGGCATGTGGGTAAAGGGATTTCACCTCTTTAAAAGCTTCGCAAAATTCCACCACTCCTTTATCTCGCAAAATCCTGGAAGCCATAAGGAAGGTAAAGCGTTGAGGGTGTGGTGCTACCCCGTTTTCCTGATGCCCCCCAAAAAATTCCACCCCCGAGTCGGGGGAAAAATAATCAGTATCGATCCCCTCCCCCGGTAAAACATCGCATTTTTTATCCAAAATTTTATGATGATCGCAGAGTCGCACACGGTCATCACGATTGATCACCCAGAATTTATGGCTGGCATACAGCCCTGAATATAACAGGGTGCGCGCGGTTAAAGCCCTCACATTATTTTTTACAAACGCATAGCCCAGTCCCGTCACCACGCACAGGCACGGAATACTCATTATCTTTGCCAAAATCGGGGCATATATATTGGGCTTAATCGTATAGGAAATAATCAGGTCAGGTGCGCATTCCTTAAAGACCGTATAAAGTTTATGAATCAAACGAAACTCTGCAATGATATTCATCCCCGATCTTGAAATCTCTATCGGGATAAACTTAACCCCCAGATTTTCTATCTGCGCGACTGTGTGATCAGGGGCGGCCAAACACAGCACGCGAAAGCCTTTGGCCACATAATGCGCCATCACCGCCTTGCGAAAATTCCACATCGAGAAGGCGGTGTTTGAAAAGAAAAGAATGGTTTTTTGAGTCATGTTCTGCGGCTTAGACAAACAAAACCCCATGATTAGGTCGGCGCATGATTGTGATAATGGCGATACCATTTCACAAATTCTGCCAACCCGTCTTTTAGCCGTGTTTTCGGGGTAAATCCGATAAGTTTTTGAAGCGGAGTGATATCGGCATAGGTCGCATAGACATCGCCCGGCTGCATCGGCATTAAATTACGTGTGGCTTTTATTCCAATGATGTCTTCGAGAATGTCGATCATATCCAACAATTTTTCAGGATGGTGATTGCCGATATTGTAAATAATGTGGGGGGCGCTCAATCCGTCCCGCGCATCGGGGATATGCGGCAAAACGCCAATGACTCCGTCAACAATATCATCAATATAGGTAAAATCACGGCGCATATCGCCAAAATTATAAACATCAATCGGACGCCCCGCATAAATTGCCTCAGTGAATTTATAATAGGATAAATCCGGCCGCCCCCAAGGGCCATAGACGGTAAAGAATCGCAACCCCGTGGTCGGAATTTTATACAAATGCGCGTAACATTCCGCCATCATTTCATTGGATTTTTTGGTCGCTGCATAAAGGGACACCGGATGATCAACCCGGTCATCGGTTGAAAAAGGCAGTTTTTGGTTCCTGCCATACACCGAACTTGAGGATGCATAAACCAAATGCCGCACCGGATGGTGGCGGCACCCCTCTAAAATATTCATGAAGCCGGTAATATTGCTGTCAATATAGGCCCCGGGGTTTTGGAGCGAATAACGCACCCCTGCCTGGGCCGCCAAGTGAATCACGCCATCAAATTTCTCCTGCTCAAACAGATTGGCGACCGCCGCACCGTCCGCCAGATCGATTTGAAAAAACTGAAAATTTTCAGCATTTTCGACCCGGGGCAACGCCTGCAACTCCCTTAACCTTGCCTGTTTCAGTTCAACCGCATAGTAAGGATTGAGATTATCAATGCCGATTATCTGTATATTTGGATTTTCATTCAAAATCCTCCGCCCGACGTGATATCCGATAAATCCCGCAACACCGGTTAAGAGAATTTTTTGCTGTTTCATAATCTCTCCCGCCTAAAGCGCATAAGATTTAAATGTTTGGCAGACCGTATCAAGTTTTTGGTTTTTCATTTCCGTTTCAGTGAGTTTGGGAAGGATTTGATCACGAAAATTTTCCCATGATAAACGGTTTTCAGCAGGAAGATCACATTTCTCATCCCCCCGCGTCAATGTCAAATTTTTAAACACCATTTTATTCGCATCAAAGGGCGCAAAATCGCCAACAATTTCGCTTTTGCCCATGGTAAATTTTAAGGGGTTATGATCCTCGAAATAATAGGTCGGCATGGCGTTTTGACTATGCCCCACATCCACACTGAATGTGACCGGTACGGGGCCATAGGACCCGATTGCGCCCATATGCGCCTTGACATTGCCACTTTCAGGGAAAATTTTGATATATTCATACTGCGCGGGATAGTTGGAAAAAGTGGTGGAGGCAATATTCAAATTTTCAATGGTGAAATCCAGCAATCGCCCCTTTTTAAACAACAAATCCGAAGCATTAAAACTGAATGCCACCCTATCGGCGCTGAGCAAACCGGACCCCACATTCGGCGTAGCATTCAGACCCGAAATATCAATGGTGAGTTGCGGAATAATGTTAAAACGATTGAGTTTTTGAAAGCTCACTTGAGAGCTTAAAAATTCGCCAAAGGCTTGCTCCAACCCTTTTTTCTGCGTCTCACCCGTCCCGGAGATCAATGACAATACGGCAATCAAAAGTAATCCGCCAATCACAATAACACATAAAAAAATCAGTAAAAAAGTTCTCATTTTTTCCCCTTGTTTTTTTCTTTGTTCAGTTCGGCTTTGCTGAGTTTAGATTTTAACGTTCCGGCCTGCCCCTTCGGCGGCGTTACACCCCCACCTGCATCATATGCCCGCCGCCCCGTCTCTTGCCCTTCAACATCACGGGCCAGTATATCTGAAAACGGATCGCTGTCATACTCAGTCGTAAACCCCAGTTTTTGCCAGCTTGATCTCAAATCATCAGGCAAAGGAGCGCGAATATCCATGACTTCTTGAGTTTTGGGATGGCGAAAAATCAACCGTGCCGCATGAAGATGCAAGCGTCCGTTCAGGTCATACCGATCAATCATCGCGCCATTACAATCGTATTTTTCATCACCCAATATGGGAGAGCCGAGAATATCCGCACTATGGACTCTGATCTGATGCATGCGCCCGGTCCGCGGCCAAAAAGCCACAAAGGCAGCTTGGTTATCCGCGCTGCGTTCAATCACGCGGTATAGCGTGCGCGATGCCTTACCTGTTTCCTCATTGATCACAACCGCCTCTTTGCGCTTCCCCTCCCCCTTGGCAATGGCCCCGTTGAGCTCGCCAAAATCTTGCTCCGGTGCGGGGGAAACAATCGCCCAATAGATTTTTTTAATATCGCGATTGACAAAAATATCGCCCATATCGCGCGTGGCGGCCAAGGACCGCCCACACACCAAAATCCCCGATGTGTCGCGGTCGAGCCGATGCACCAATCGCGGCTGCACCCCTTTTAAATTGCGCAATTGTGCCAGCATCCCGTCAATATGGCGCGTAATGTTTGGCCCCCCCTGCACCGCCAGCCCATAGGGTTTATTGAGAATCAAAAGTTGCCCGTCATCATAAATCGTGATGGATTGTAAAAACTCCTTATCGCCTGATTCGCTGCGAAAAGTTAATTTCTCGGTTTTTGGCTCGGCCGGCGGTAATCTGATATCTTGCCCCGCTTCGATTCGCGTTTCGGCCCTGGCGCGCTTGCCGTCCACGCGCACCTGTCCTGTGCGTAACATTTTCTGGATGAGGGCATAGGGCGTACGCGGGAGTTTCTTTTTCAACCACCGATCCAATCGCTGGCCGTCATCATCCTCACTCACTTTCAAATGCGTGATGTCATAGGTCATGATAGGGGCAAATCCGAAGATGCATCGCCTGCGATCCAACGTATAAAGACAAGCCCCGAGAGTGTCGCCGTCAAAGATCCCGCCACGGAAAGCACCATATAAAAGATCGCACTTCCCCATGCGCCCTTTTCGAACAACAGGATATTTTCAAGCGAAAAGGATGAAAATGTTGTAAATCCGCCCAAAACGCCTACGATCAGGAATAATCGCAACTCATAACTCCATTGCGAAAAATGCGCAAAACATCCCGCCAAAATCCCGATCATCAAGCCCCCCAGCAAATTGACCGCAAGCGTAGTATATGGCAATGCCAGTCCGATCAGCTTAAAGAGTTGATCATTCACCGAATTTCCGTCGATTTTTAATGAATTGAAGCCGTGGCGTGCCATGGCGCCCAAGGCCCCGCCCAGTCCAACCATTAGAAAATGAGTCCCCACGGCCATATCAAGGATCACCCGTTATAATCCGCCGGCGGTCCGGGCTGCCGACTCTGGCTGGGAGTTAAACTTGCCCAAATTACCCAACATTTGCTGGATAAAGGTAAAATCATTGCCCGATGTCGGGGTGGTACGCTGAACAATCGGGATTTCCTCCCGCCCGCCTTGGCGCTCGGCCACACGGTCCACAACACCTTCTGGCGTAAAGCGCACAATCACTACACGCTCTTTCGTTAACTCAGGGTCCAGAATCCCTTTTTTCTCCGTTCTCTGGCCCATATAATACCATGTATTCTCGTCAAACGGCGCAATGGTGGTGGGGGAGCCGATCTTACCCACAACATCATCGCGTGTGTCAATTCCGGGCTTAATCTCATGCAGCGAATCATCACTCACCAGATTGCCGCGTGTGGCAACCTGCGGCGTACAGGCCGGAAGCGCGAACACTAAGAGCGTAAGCGAGACGAAAAGGCACAAAAATTTGTTCTTAGAATATTTTTTTATCGTGTTCATTTGTTTTTTTAACCCGTCCAGACTCAAGTTTCAAGCATAGAGATGGTTAAAAGTTTTACATCCGACCAAAATGACATAAATTATATGACAAATGATATTTATTTCGTTGCCATAAAAACTATTTTTTTACAAGACTAACATATGATAATATTAAGTTTTTGATTTAAAATGTTTTTTAAAAATATTGGTAAGGTTATGACAACGTATATGCTTGACAGAATCATAAAATTATGTAATGGATGACACATTGTTGCGTTTCTAAAGTAACAACTTCATAAAATCTAGCCTCATTAGATATTGAGAGAAATAGATTGAAAAATTAAGGTTTCAGAGGATGTAAGTTAGTAACAGGAGCAACTTTGTTCCAAAAATATAAAATTTTACCACTAAGGAGAAATAAATATGGCACGTCCAGGTCGTCCGGCATTACCAAAGCCGATTTTATCGAAATCAATCGATTCGTTTTTAGATATGCTGAGTTCCGAACGAAATGCTGCGTTGAATACTCGTCACGCTTATTGGCGTGATCTAGCCGATGTGAGTTTATACCTGAAAAATAGCTGTGGACATGAGATTGATGCCGCCACCCCCGATGATATCAAGGCTTATTTGACGGATTTAAGCAATAAAATCCATACCAAGGGACAAAATAAAAACCAAATCGCAGTACGAACTGTGGCTCGTCGTTTGTCTGCATTGCGTCAGTTTTACCGGTACTTGGTCACGGAAAATGTCCGCACAGATGATCCAACTTCAGCTATCGAAAGCCCAAAACAAACCCGTACTTTGCCAAAAACCTTGAGCGAAGATGAAGTAGATACATTGATTAAAGTTGCCGCCGAAGAAGGTAGCAATGAGAGCGTACGCCTTGTGTGTCTTCTGGAAATGCTATATGCGACGGGGTTGCGTGTATCTGAACTCGTGGGACTTCACATGTCTGCCATCGCCGAAGGCAACCAATTTATTATGGTTGAGGGCAAAGGCGGACGTGAACGTATGGTCCCCATGACTGACTCTGCGCAAAAAGCTTTGCAAAATTATCTGGATTTACGCAAAGGCTTTATTCCCGGTGAAGCCGATGATCGTAAATCAAAGTGGTTATTCCCATCCCGTACATCGGACAGCGGCCATTTGACGCGCCAACGTTTCGCGCAATTGCTCAAAGATCTTGCTCGTGCCGCCAAAATCGACGGTGATCGCGTCTCCCCACATATTTTGCGTCACGCCTTTGCAACACATCTGCTCAGCAACGGAGCCGACTTGCGCGCCGTACAAAAAATGTTGGGTCATGCCGATATCGCCACGACCCAAATCTACACGCATATTGTGGGCAAAAAGCTTCAGAAAACCGTTGAGGAGAATCACCCGCTTGCCAACGAAGCCTAATCATAGGCTATAGTTATAAACAATATTACGAAAACCAGGCAGTCTGTATTTGTCACAGGCTGCCTGATTTGCTATAGTGTTCATCCTGTGCGTTGACAAAAGGACGCCATATAACAAAGGACGGATTAAAAATGTTTGCCTTGGAATTTGAAAAACCAATCGCCGAACTCGAAAGTAAGATTAATGAATTACGTAACATGGCTACATCGGGCGAGTTTAATATCGCCGAAGAAATTGCCCGCTTGGACGCCAAAAAAGTCAAAATCACCTCTGAAATTTTTGACAAATTAGTGCCGGTTCAAAAGGTCCAAATCGCGCGCCACCCCAATCGACCGCGTTTTAAGAAATATGCAGCGCAATTAATTACTGATTTTGTGCCGCTTGCCGGGGATCGATGCTTTGGTGAAGATCAGGCCCTCATCGGCGGCCTGGGCCGATTCAATGGTCAATCGGTCGTAGTTCTGGGGCTGGAAAAAGGAAGTGACACCGATGAACGTGTGCGCCATAATTTTGGAATGGCAAAACCAGAAGGATATCGCAAGGCGATTCGGTTGATGGATATGGCCAATCAATTCGGCCTGCCTGTGCTGTCCTTCGTGGATACCGCCGGTGCCTATCCCGGTGTGGAGGCCGAAGCCAGGGGCCAAGCTGAAGCCATCGCCCAATCCATTAACGCCTGTTTACGCCTGCGTACCCCGCTGATCTCCGTCATTATTGGCGAGGGTGGTTCGGGCGGTGCCATGGCGATTGCAGCCGCCGATCGTGTTTATATGCTGGAACATTCTGTTTATTCAGTGATTTCCCCTGAGGGCTGCGCCTCAATTCTTTGGCGATCGGCGCAACAGGCTGACGAAGCCGCAACCGCCCTTAAACTTACGGCTCAGGATTTAAAAGGGTTAAAACTGATTGATTCGGTGATTCTGGAACCGCTTGGCGGCGCGCACCGCAATCCTGATCAGGCTGTGGCAAGCGTGGGTGAGCAGATTGAAAAAGCGTTAAAAGAACTCACGCCATGGGATAGCGAAAAATTGGTCCATAAGCGCCGCCAAAAATATTTGGCGATGGGGCGGATATAATCCGCATTGATTTGTGAGTCCGCCCATTCTGTGCCGTCCTGATGTATACTTGGGAATACTGAATTGCCGGCTAGGAACAAGCGATGCAGCGTAGGGAGTCTACGTCAGGAGCGAAGTGACAATTTCGGCAAGTTCAGTATTCGTAGTATAATCAAATATACGTGATCCTATGGATATGATTATGATAGAGTCCATCTATATCAGTATAAAATTTTAAGACTATCAAGGATAAAAACATGTTAAAGATTATGGTTTTCATGATGATGAGTTTAACATTTATCATCCTGTCATTAGGACTCTCATTAGGAGAATTTGCATCGTTGAACCCGGCCCACGCTGCGCCTATTGCGCAAAACGCAGATGCCGGCGCGCCCACTCATTTTACGAATTCCTCCATTGGCCGAGGCGAGCCCTCAACTGTCTTCACTCTCACCAGCCCGGATTTTAGGGAGGGCGAGGTGCTGAAGCCCGAATTTTCCTATAACGGATTTGGCTGTACAGGTAAAAATTTGGCGCCGATCCTAAACTGGGACCATGCTCCGAGTGAGACGAAATATTTTGCCCTGACCGTCTATGACCCCGATGCCCCTACAGGGAGCGGATGGTGGCACTGGCTGGTTGTAAATATCCCCAAAGAGGCAACGGGGCTGGATGCAGCCAAACTGCCTGAAGGTGCCGTTACCACGCAAAATGATTATGGAGCAACATCCTATGGCGGCCCCTGCCCGCCTGTCGGTGATAAATCGCACCGCTATATTTTCACGCTCTATGCCCTGAAAGATAAAGTTGCGGTGAATGATGTCCATGTTCCGGCGGCGCAAATCGGATATCAAATTAACCAATTAAAAATTGCGCAGGCCCAGATCATCGGCTATTACGGACGCTAAAGAGAAAGTTAAAAGGGAAAGCTTAAGATCAACATGGCGCGAATCGTTGTAAAATTTGGCGGCACATCGGTGGGTGACCCGAAACGCATTGAAAACGCCGCCGAAAAAATTTATCAGGAAATCAAGCGCGGACACGAAGTGGTCGTGGTGGTGTCCGCAATGGCGGGCGTTACCAATCAATTGGTGGATTATTGCCATCAAATCACCCCTGACCACACAGCCGAAGAATATGATATGGTGGTGGCAAGCGGGGAGCAAGTGACATCCGGCCTTATGGCGATTGCGCTTCATAAACGCGGCATTGAAGCCCGATCCTTTGCAGGGTGGCAAGTTCCTTTGATTTGCAGTGATCA